>CAYLXG010000018.1:10298-22275 GCA_964387445.1 uncultured bacterium | reverse complement strand
AGGCGGTCCTGAGGGACTCTCCGTGCCGGAAACGGCCTCCGGCATTGCACGTGAACTGGGAAGAAGGGGCTTGAAGGTGCCGGTTCCCAGGCTGCTCTTCAGGGCGGGGCTGATGCTGGGTCCCCTCTGCCCGGGGGCCCTGTCACGGAGCAGATACAGGCTCTTCGGCTCCCACAGGTTCGTGAACACCGGGAAGGCCCGGAAGGCCGGGTTCTCCCCCTCCTTCAGCTTCTCCCAAACCGTATCAGAAGCTGTCTCCTGGTATCGGGAAAGGGGTCTTCTGTGAAGTTCCAGGGAGCAAGGAAGGTCTCCGCCGTCCTGCTGGGGATACTGGCCGCTGCCGCGGTCCTGGCGCTGGTCAGGAACGGAAGCTCTCTCATGGAGTCACTGAAGGGGCACTCCTGGACACTGAACTGGCCGAAACTGGCAGGATCGGCGGTCCTTCTTGCGGTGTCCCTCTTCCTCACCCCCCAGGGCTGGGTGATCATATGCAGGTCCATGGGATCCACCCTGGGCGGCGGAACCCTCAGGAGCGCCTGGTTCGCAAGCCAGCTGGGCCGCTATGTACCGGGAAAGGTATGGCTTTTCGCAGGCAGGGCGGGTTTTCTCAAGTCCAGGGGGATGAGCGGCGGAAGAGCCGCTGCCACCACTCTCTACGAGCTCCTGTTCTCATTCGCCTCCGTCGGTCTCATCTCCCTGGCGGCCTTCGCCGCATCCCCGGACCTGATGTCCGGGGGAGGGATGGGAACCGTTGCGGCTGCCGCCGGGGCAGCTCTCCTGGTAATGCCTCTGCTCCATCCGGTTCAGAGGGCGGTGTGCAGGAAAAAGGGCATCTCCCCTGATTCCCTGCCCTCCCCCGGAGCAGCTTTCAAGGCGGTGGCCCTCTATACGATGCTCTGGTTCTTAAGGGGTATCTCCATCTATCTTCTTCTGTCCGGCACGGGGATCGAGCCTTTGAAATTCCTCAGGAGCATAGCCGCAGCGCCGCTTTCCTGGCTCGCGGGCTATATTGTAATTATCGTCCCCGGGGGCATAGGCATCAGGGAGGCCGCAGCGGCGGCGATAGCCGCCCCGGGCTCTGAAGCTCCCGCTGCGGCGGCACTTGCCGGGCACAGGCTGTTCATGGCCGCAGTGGAACTGGCGCTTGCGGCGTTCACCGCAAAGAAGATCGTGAAGAAGGAGGGCAATGACACTGCTGAAGGATGAACGAATGGTCCTGTGGGTTTCGCTGGTGGTCCTGGCCATTGTGACTTACTGGCCGGTCTTCTCCACCGGTCGCCTGCCCGGAGGCGAAATGAGCGATACCGTGGCCCAGGGATACCCGTTCTTCTCCTACACCGCCCAGCGGCTCTCCCAATGGGAACTGCCCCTCTGGAACCCGTACATCCTCTGCGGAACTCCTTTTTACGAATCCTTCAGCGCTCCGGTCTTCTACCCCCTGAGGGGGATACCCATGCTGCTCCTTGGCTCGGAGGCCGCCATAAGGTTCCTATTCCCGGTTCACATGGTCCTCGGCGGAATTTTCGCATGGCTTCTGCTGAAAGCCATGGGCACCAGCCGCTGGGGTTCCCTCGCCGGTTCCTGGGCGTATGCCGGAGGTGCCTGGGCGAACACCCTTTTCTACGCCGGGCATGGAAGCAAGATCATCTGCTGGGCCTGGTTCCCGCTGGTCCTCTGGGCAGTTCTCAGGTACACGTCGACACGCCGGGCCCGTTACATAGGCATAGGCGCCCTGGCAGTGGGGATGCAGGGTCTGTCCAGCCATCCCCAGATGATGCTCTATTCAGCGGGGGCCGCACTGATCCTGGCTTTGTTCAGGACCGAAAGGCCCGTGATCAGGTCACTGGGGCTCAATCTTGGGGGAACCTTCGCAATACTTGCCCTGGGAGGTATCGTCGCAGCGGTTCAGCTGTATCCCGGCTATGTGTTCAGCGGCTACTCCTCCAGGGGCGCTGACCTCTCCCTGGACAGGGCGGCCAGCTATTCCCTGCCGCCGGAGGAGACCCTTGCGATGGTCCTGCCTGGAATGTTCGGGTTGAGACACGGCTTCCAGGACAGCACCGTGAACGGCATACCGGTATACTTCGGACGGCTCGGTCTTCGCCTCTCCAGCGAGTTCATGGGTGTGGCCTTCTTCCTTCTTGGCATGGCAGGGCTGCTCAAGGGAGGCACGAGGCGCAGCCGCTTCACCCTTGCCGCCATTGCGGTATGCGGTATGGTGGTCTCCTGGGGCGGGTACACCCCGGTCTTCCAGTGGCTTTACCGGCTGCTCCCTGTTTTCAGGAAGCTCAGGGCTCCCCACATGGCTGCCTTCCTGACCACATCGGCCATTGCCCTGGCGGCGGGACCTGGATTCGACGCTCTCTTCCTGAAGCAGGGCAGGGCGTGGAAGGCCTTCGCTATTATCTCCGGAGCATTCCTCCTGCTGCTGCCGGCGGCGGGGCCGCTATCCGAAGCACTTCAGTCATCATGGTGGGCCAGAAGCGGTGTGCAGGACACATCTCCCTACGGAGCCCTGGTATCCGCCAGGGCTTCCCTGCTCTCCAACGACTTCCTGAGAGCTTTCCTTGTCTCGGGAGCGCTTTCGCTGCTTCTGTTCATGCGGTGGAGGAATGCCGGGAAAACCTTTTATTACGGCTCTGCGGTCATGCTCATCTCCGCATTGGAGCTGATACCCTTCAACGGCCGCTTCCAGGTTTATCTGCCTTCCACCTCCATCGAGGCCATGTTCCCTGACTCGCCCCTGCTGGCGGAGATGACCGGCGATGGAAGGGTGTTCCCAGGCGGCAACCACCTCATTCCCCTGGGAATAAGGTCCGTTACCGGCTACCATGCCGCCAAAACGGTGGAGAACGAGACCCTGCTCGACATGGTCGTCCAGGGTTCTCCCTGGGTACTCAGGAACACCGCCATGACCGCCTTCGCCTCGGAACAGGGAGCAGCTCCCTGGGATCAGGTCCAGCCCCTTCTTGCACAGGAGACCCAGTCTTTCCCCGCCGACCCCATGCCCAGGGCGTTCCTGGCAAGATCCGTCGTGGCCGGAACCCAGGAGGAGGGCTTCAGCGGGCTCCAGCCCCAGCTGAGGACCATCGTGGAGAACGCCCCGATGGTATACGACGGAGCCTTCGGGGTGGCTGAGATCACAATGGACCGGCCGGAACTGGTGAGGGTATCCACCTCCGCGGGAATGGAATCCTTCCTGGTGCTGGCCGACACCTGGTATCCCATGTGGAGAGCCAGCGTCGATGGAGAAGATTCGGAGGTGCTCAGGGCCAACGGCTGGATGAGGGCCGTTGCGGTGCCAGCCGGTGAGCACACCGTGGAGTTCACCTACGACACCGGGCATGTGAAGACCGGAGGAATGGCTTCCCTGGCCGGTCTCCTCGCTGCGGCCCTGCTGGTGTTCATTCCTGGGAAAAGGACCTCCGATGCATAGGAACTCCAGGTTCCAGAGGATACAGACCTGGGCGGGGCTCATACTGCTGGTTGCCGCCGGTTTTTACTTCTACATCGAGCTTCTGCCCCAGTGGAGACCCCAGCTTGAGGAGTTCTGGAGCACCCAGGGGAAGAACGCAAGCAAGCCTCTGATGATGCTTTCCATCGTTCTCATGATGGCCGG
Source organism: uncultured bacterium (assembly GCA_964387445.1). Classification (GTDB taxonomy): domain Bacteria; phylum Fermentibacterota; class Fermentibacteria; order Fermentibacterales; family JCC-6; genus Sabulitectum. The sequence goes on along the minus strand of CAYLXG010000018.1, from coordinate 18,656 downwards.
CTATTACTTCGCTCCCCTGGCCTGGCAGAAGATACTGGAGTCGCTGAACATCCCCAGGATAGACAGGGGCGAGCTGAGAAGGAACTGGTTCATAACCCAGATGGGCAGCTACGTTCCCGGAAAGCTCTGGATGGCCCTGGGAAGGATAACCTTCCTGAAGATGAACGGCACCAGCGCCGTGAAGGGCGTTACGGCCTTCGTGCTGGAGAATGTTTACATGCTGGTGGCCCTGGGTCTCATGGCCCTTCTGGCTATGCCGTTCATGGGGGAGGACATACCCCAGGCCCTTATCATTCCTCTCTGGATCTCGGCGGTGCTGGCCTTCATGGTGCTCCTCGCCCCCGGCCTTCAGAAGGCCTTCGCCAGGAGGATAGCCAGAAGTCTCGACGTGGACATACAGGAACTGCCGCATATCAGCCACTACCATCAGGCGGTTTTCATAGGAGCGCACATGTTCTCATGGACCCTGAGGGGTCTCGCCCTGTACGTTTGGTTCAGGGGTTTCGGTGTACCGTCTTCGACCCCGTCGTACGCTCTGGTGGCGGTGTGCCTGCTTGCGGCACCGGCTTCGTGGCTCATTGCGCTGGTTATGGTCTTCATACCAGGAGGCATCGGCGTAAGGGAATCCCTCAGGGGAATATTCCTGGCTCCCTTCGTGGCCGGTGGAATGGCGGTGGCCACCACCATCGCCCTCGCCCAGCGCGCTTCCGTCATTGGCGTGGAGCTTGTTTTCGCCGCCCAGGCGGTGCTGCACCAGTTCCTCAGGAAGCACTGGCCGATACGGATGAACCACCTGGCCCAGCTCTCCCATCTGCTCTGGAGCGTGATGAAGGGCTGGCTGTGCATGCACGGTCTTTCCAGGCCTCCGCTTCCCATCAATGTCACCTTCTCCGTCACCAGAAGGTGCCAGTCCCGGTGCAGGACCTGCTTCATATGGAAGGACTGTACTTCCCAGGAACAGGAAGACGACCTGGACCTGGAGACCATAGAAAGGCTCTTCAGGGCCATAGGATGGACCTATTTCTTCAATGTTTCAGGCGGCGAGCCATTCCTCAGGAAGGACCTTCCCGAGATCGTACGCCTTGCCTGCAGGCACCTGAGGCCGGCGGTGGTCCACATTCCCACCAATGCGCTGATGCCGGAGCGGATCGCCGCCTCCACCGGGAGGATACTGGAGATCATCGAAAGGGAGGCCCCGGGTACCGTGCTCACAATCAAGCCCTCCTTCGACGGAGTCGGCGATCTCCACGACAGCATAAGGGGCGTTCCCGGGAACTTCGAGAAACTGCTGGATACGCTCTCGAGGCTGAAGGAGCTCAGGAAGACCCACAGGTATCTTCATGTGGGCGTTGGAACGGTGGTGTCCAGGTTCAACCAGGACAGGCTGCAGGAGATCATAAGCTTCGCCGGAGACCTGGGTGTGGACACATACATAAACGAGGTGGCCGAAGAGCGGGAGGAGTTCTTCAACCTGGGAAGCGGCATCACCCCCGACGGGGCAAGCTACGGGCATATAATGGAAGTTTTCAAGCAGAACGTGCGGGGCCGTCTAAAGAACATGAACCTGCTCTCCAGGATAACCACCGCCATGAGGATAATCTATTACGACCTGGCAGCCGACATACTCAGGGAGAACCGTCAGGTTATCCCCTGCTATGCGGGGATACTCAATGTGCACATCAACTCCGACGGGGGGGTGTGGCCCTGCGCCGTGCTGGCCTACAAGGGAGAGATGGGCAGGCTTTCGGACTCCGACGGTTTCCTGGACATATGGAACTCGAAGAGGGCCCGGGAGGTCCGCAGGGGCATACGGGAAGGGCGCTGCGCCTGCCCCCTGGCCAACCAGGCCTATTCCAACATGCTGCTTCACCCGCCGAGCTTCTTCAGGGCCCTCTGGATAGCTGTCAGGGGCAAATGAAAGCGGGGCCCCGTCCGGGACCCCGCACACATTACCGGATACCGTTCTAGAAGGAAGCCTTTATCCCGGCCCAGGTGTCGGATTCCAGGCTCTGGGGATCCCAGTCGATGCTGAGCTTGTAGAGGAAGGTGTTCTGGGGGTAGATCCAGAGGTACTCACCGTCGTAGTCGATGCCGCCGTTAACTTCCACCTCTTCGGTGAAGGTGCAGGACCATTCCGGCGTGGGATTGGGGGATCCGTCGGGGTTCAGGTGATGTATGAAGATGTTGTCGGCGCCTTCTACGCCCAGGGCCACGAACAGGTAGTCTTCCCATACGGCCAGGCCGTAGACGTCTCCGTAGTCGATATCGCTCCAGGTGATGCTGGTCTCGGTTCCGGTGTAGGGACCCCAGGCGAGCTTCGCCTCGTTGGGGGAACCAACATAGATGAAGCCGTCGGTGGCTCCGATGCCGAAGAGGTTGGTGTAGCCGGCGGGGCCGTCGATGTTCCGGAGGTGGGTGCCGTCCTCCTGGAAAACCCCGAACATGCTCGATGCATAGTCGGTCATGAACCACTGGTAGCCGCCGGCGAACTGGGCGTAGGCCTGATCATCGGCATCCACACCGCCTGTGATGGCCCAGGAGTTGCCTGTGGCGCTTCCGCTGACCATGTCGAACTCGTAGTTGGCCACATCGCTCCAGTTGAGTATCCAGGCGCTGTTTGCGGCGTTGTCCTTGATGGCCAGGCCGTAGGAAGCCTCGAGACCGCCTGCCAGAACGTCTTCAACGGTGTAGCTTCCCCTGGCGGAATAGGGGTAGCCCTGGCCGGTTCCTCCGGTTCTTACCGTGGCGAAGGCAAGCCCGGCAAGGACCAGCATGGCGCATGCGATTAATCTCATTTGAAACCCTCCAATTCTCTGCTGTGCTTGACGCGCATCACATACTATGCGGTTTTTCCGCCGATGTCAAATGCCGCTTCTCTTTACTGACCCATTTCCATTGCTATCTCAACAATGGAGGTTATCGCTCCCGGTCCTATGGTTACCTTAGAGAACGCAAGACCGTCCTGGAACGACACCGAGAACGCCGCCTCTCCGGCGAAAACCTCCTCTATGAGCCTTTCGGTATCCCTGTCCAGGGAAAGACCTTCCATGATCATCTCCGGGTTGGCGGCTCCCCCCATGAAGCCCTCCGAGGATGAACCGGTGAAGAAGTCCGCCGCCTTTACGCCTTCGGCTATGTCTTCCGGCTCTATGGCGTAGGACACGTAGAAGACATCCTCGTAAATGAAGTACCAGATGCTCTCCACGCCGATGTCCATCCTGTAGGCCGTGGTGCCCTGGAATGATTCCCTGGTGGATTCGGCCAGGGTGGAGATCATGTTCAGCGATGCCTCCAGTTTCTCCGGATCCTCCAGGGACAGGGCCATGATGCCTGCTCCTCCGCTGGGCTCGCCCCACTGGTCGAGCTCGATCTCGGTCACGGCAACGCAGAAATCGCCCTTGAACACACCGATGAACTCCTCCATGGAGTCGAAACCTATGAAGGCCAGACCGGCTTCCATCTCACCGGCATCCGTACCGGCTTCCCTGGCCATCTCGTCGTACCTTTCAATGAGCATTTCCGTTTCGAAGGAGGTCCGCACCGCCGCCATGGTGTTCCCGGGCAGCATTATGGAACGGCTCTGCAGCCCTTCGGCGAACAGATCGGAGTACATTGCCATTTCTTCGTCATCGAAGATCATGGCCATGCTTATCTCCGTTGCGTCGCCGTTGTCAGAGAAGAAGCACATCACCGGAAATTCGGTTATTTCCTCGTAGAAGAGGATACCCGCCGCGGGGTCATCCATTACGGCCCTGGCCGCCATTGCCTGGAAGTCGCCGTCCTCCGAAAGGGGATCGTTAAGGGCTTCCTCGAGTTCGTCTATCTGGTCGTCGTCCTCCCAGGCTATTACCATCACGGTGTACCCGTCCATCTCCAGGAACTCCGTTTCGTCGCCGCCGCCGGCGCTTTCCACGAAATCCCTGAGCTTCTCGCCGTCACAGGGAAGGAACACCGCCAGGAACTCCATGTCCTCCCCCATGCCCACGAATCCGATCTCACCGGGCTGAATGCCCAGCTCGTCAACCCAGTCGTTCCAGTCGAAGAGATCCAGGCCAAGGTCCATCTCTTCGATGTCGTTCAGCTCATACTCGGGGAGATTGTCCTCGACTATTCCCAGTATCTCCGGGAGGTTCGCCCTTTCAGGGTCGATGGTGATGTACGCGTCGTACCCCCCGGGCAGCCTTCCCATGAGCCCAGGGTCCTTCGGCCCTGCACCGCAGGCTGCAAGGGTCATCAGCGCCGCGGCGCAAAGCAGCGGCAGGAATGCTCTTTTCACGGTTATTCCCTCCTTTTCTTCCATCATCGGTAACCTGTGAACTCAACTCCATCAGGGAGCGTGGCCGAGAACTCCTCAACGATCTTATATAAGCTGTCGGCGTCCGCCCAGGGGGCGGCCAGGATCTCCGTCCCGGCGTCGGCGCATACGACAAGGGGTATCCGAAGCTCCATTACCGCTATCCTCTCCCAGTGCATAAGTCCCGGGAATCTGCCGGGGTATACCACCGCCAGGTTCACCCCCGACGCCGCGGCGGCGGAATCCACCCACGCCGGGTCGCCGGCCCCTTCCAGGGCCTCCGGAACCGCCAGACCCCAGAGATCCAGCACATAGGAATCGCTGTAAAGCGCCACCAGACCAAGGTCGTTCACCGCCACGGGCCCCTGGACCCAGTCCCCCACGAGCCTTGCGGTCTGGTACTGCTGCCTGTAGATGTTGCCTGAAGCGAAGGGTATCCTGAGGTATCCGGTGAGGTAGTTCCCTGAAGCCGCCAGCAGTACCGCGGCAAACAGCATCCTCTTCTGCTCCAGAAAGGGCCTGTAAAGGTGAAAGACCACCATTGCCGAATAAGCCCACATGTACACACCGTACCTGTGGAACCAACCGAACCGTCCCACGGCCAGGTGCAGGAGCACGGAAACGGCCGCCGAGGCCGCCAGTATCCTGTGTTCCCTTCTCCCCTTCCCCAGGGCCGAGAACACCAGGGGCACCAGCAGAAGACCCTGCATGATCCCCCTGAAGCTCTGAAGGGATGCGACAAGGTTCCCGAATACGCCGCCCCCGGCGGCCACAGAAGACTTTGCGAGTACAGAAGCGGGAAGCGGGCTCAGACCCAGGGAGAGAAGGAACAGGGAGAACGCCCCCAGAGAGGCGGCAGCAGCCCCTGCTGCGATCAGCGCCTTTTTCCGCTCCCCCAGCATGAAAGCCATTCCCAGAACCGGAAGTGTTACCGCCAGGCATTCGTATCTCACCAGAGGTGCCGCTATCGCAGCCCAGACGAGGTAACGGGGAAAGCCCCTGCCTTCCGAGAGTGAGCAGGCCCCCGTCGCCATGACCACCGTCAGGAATACCTGAAAACTGTGCTCCATTCCGGTGAGGACAAGCCCGGGAAGGCTGAAGGCGAACACCGAGGCGACGGCGCAGAGAAGACATTCCCTTCCGTAGAACCGGAGGAGGAGCAGAACGGTTGCCCCTGCGAAGAGAAGGTTCAATGCAAGGGGAACGACTGTGAAGAAGGGAAGGTCAGCGAAGGGAACCAGGATTAAGGGCCAGATCACCGATGATGCCGGTGAAGTGGGCTCCCCGGGGTTGATCCCGTAGTGACCGGCACGGATGTTCCCCGCCAGGGCGAGGTGTATGTAGGGATCGTCCAGCGTGTAGACGAATACGCCGTCGTTCTTGTGGACCGACAGCGCAAGCGGAGCGGCGACCGCCGCAAGCAGAACTGCGAGGACCATGAGTCTCCCGGCCATAACACCTCCAGGCACCGGAGGAACATTCTTTACAGGCGGCCCCAAGTCCAGAGCTTGACGATTCGTGACGGCGTTCACAGAATAACGCCGCTGAGGTAAGGGCGCCATAGCGCCTGATCCGGGGCTCACAGTGATCAGTCTGATTGCCCGTGCCCCCGGCACGGGTTTCACATTTCTGACGGAAGGTGCTTTTCCTGGACAGACGGCTTGGATTCATAGGCATCATACTTGAGCACAGGGACCGGGACGCCGGGAGGGTGAACGAACTCCTCACCGCCCACGGTCACCTGATCGTGGCCAGGACCGGGGTCCCCTACCGCCCGGGAGGCTGCTCGGTGATAAGCCTTGTGGTGAACGCCACCACCGACGAGATCGGTGAACTCACAGGCAGGCTCGGCTCCATACCCGGCGTGTCGGTGAGGTCTATGCTGTCCAGAAGGAAGGATCTGACTGGAGGAGAAAATGCCGCTTCCCAAGATAGACACCAGGGGTCTCGATAGCTTCATCCCGGGTGAAGAGATCGAGAGCATCCTAAACAGGACCGCAGGCCCGGACAGGGCCAGGGTCCGGGACATCATCGCCAAGTCCCTCGACAAGCAGAGGCTCGAGCCGGAGGAAACGGCGGTTCTGATCAACACCTCCGATCCGGAGCTGGTGGAGGAGATCAAGCAGGGGGCCAGGGACCTGAAGACGAAGGTCTACGGCAACAGGATAGTGCTCTTCGCCCCGCTCTACATAGGCAACGACTGCGTGAACGACTGCACCTACTGCGGCTTCAGGTGCTCCAACAGGGAGACGCTGAGGAAGACCCTTTCTCTGGAAGAGCTTCAGAGGGAGGTGGAGGTGCTGGAGGACAGGGGCCACAAGAGGCTCATACTGGTCTACGGGGAGCACTCCAGGTATGACGCGCGGTTCATCCACGACACGGTGAAGAAAGTCTACTCGGTGAAGCGCGGCCACGGAGAGATAAGAAGGGTGAACATAAACGCCGCACCCCTGGACGAAGAGGGATACAGGCTGGTTAAGAGCGCCGGCATCGGCACATATCAGATCTTCATGGAGACCTACCATGAGCCGACCTACGCCAGGGTTCACCCGGCTGGGCCGAAAAGCAGTTTCCTGTGGAGGCTCCATGGCCTGGACAGGGCCTTCAGGGCCGGGATCGACGATGTGGGCATAGGAGCCCTGCTGGGCCTTTACAGATGGCAGTTTGAGGTGATGGGCCTCCTCTACCACACCATCCACTTCGAGGAAACCTTCGGAGTGGGACCCCACACCATTTCATTCCCCAGGATCGAACCGGCCCTTGGAAGCGAACTGACCAGACACGTGCCCCACAAGGTAAGCGACGAGGATTTCAAGAAGCTGGTGGCCATACTCAGGCTCTCGGTGCCCTACACCGGTCTGATACTCACCTGCAGGGAACCGGTCGAACTCAGGAACGAGGTGCTGGCCTTCGGGGTGAGCCAGATCGACGCCGGATCGGACATAGGCGTTGGCGCGTACGCAACCCAGGATCCTGAAAATGCGAAGAAGAGCCAGTTCGTCCTGGCCGACGGCAGAAGCCTTGACCAGGTCATAGGTGAGCTTGCCGAGGCGGGATACCTTCCCAGTTTCTGCACGGCCTGCTACCGGGCGGGAAGGACGGGGGAGCACTTCATGGAGTTCGCCGTTCCCGGATTCGTCAAGCGCTACTGCACTCCCAACGCAGCCCTGACCCTGCTTGAATACCTCAATGACTACGCTTCGCCTGAAACCAGGGAAAAGGGTCTTGCACAGCTGCAGGCCGAACTGGACTCCATGCCGGAAGGCGGAGAAAAGAACGCCCTTCTGGAGAGGATACGGAAGGTGAACGACGGGGAGAGGGACCTGTACTACTGACCCGGCTACCTCACGACCACGGGTGATCCCCCGGTGAGATCGATGATCCTCGAGGGCCGACGGTCCTCAAGGGTGCCTCCGTCCACGGCTATGTCGCAGCCGTTGATGATGCCGGGCGGAACGTCGTTGAGCGACAGGGGGAAAGGCTCCCCCGTCAGGTTGGCGCTGGTCGAGGCCAGGAAAAGCCCTGTCCTCCGGAGTATCTCCCTGCTGAACCCATGGTCGGGAAGCCTCAGGGCCACACCTCCGGTGCCGCCGACCATCATGTCGGGAACTTCATCTGAAGCGGGGACCACCAGGGTGACGGGACCGGGCCAGTGGCGCTCCATCTCCTTTTCAAGGGTCTTATCGGAGGTGAGCACCATGGCGTCCTCCACAGAAGGCACGAGAAGGATGAAGGGTCTGGGGGCTGCATAACCCTTGAGTTCATAAAGCTTCCTGCAGGCGGCCTCTGAGAAGCCGTCGGCCAGAAGGCCGTACACGGTGTCCGACGGATAAACCGCTACACCCCCCTGGAGCATCACCGAGGAGACCGCTTCCGCGGTCCCCCCGGCATCCATGGGAAGGCTACCAGCCACGGGCTTTCTTAAGGGCTTCCTTAACATCGGGGTTATCCAGGCCGATGATCTGGCACGCCAGGTACGCGGCATTCCTGGCTCCGTGGCTTCCTATGGCCACCGTGGCCACGGTGTTCAACCAAAGCACACCGCCTGTGATTGCGGATATTCA
>CAYLXG010000018.1:0-10288 GCA_964387445.1 uncultured bacterium | reverse complement strand
AGAGAAGGGCGTCGAATCCGTTGAGGGGGCCCCCCTCAAGGGGAACGCCGATCACCGGAAGAAGGGTGTTGGCGGAGACGGCCCCGGCCAGATGCGCGGCGAGCCCCGCTCCTGCTATTATCACCCTGAGACCTCTGCCCTCGGCTGTCTGGGCGTAGAGCTTCACCTCCTCCGGGGTCCTGTGGGCGCTCATCACGTTGATCTCGTAGGGAACCCCCAGGTCGTTCAGGACCTCCTCGGTCCTCTTCATCGTGTCCCTGTCGCTCTCGCTTCCCATGAGTATTCCCACCAGCGGTTTCATAGTGTCCTCCCTATGTCCGTTCGCATGTGCTTTCCCTGGAACCCTATCTTCTCTGCGTTCCCGTAGGCCTTCGACAGTGCCTCATCCAGGCTGGGAGCCACGGCGGTTACGCCCAGGACCCTTCCCCCGGAGGTCACGAGGCTGCCGTCCTTTACCGACGTGCCCGCATGGAACACCAGGCAGTCCGCATCTTGAACACCCGTTATCTCCAGACCCCTGGAATAGTTCCCGGGATATCCGCCGGATGCCAGTATTACGCAGGCGGAAGCTCCGTTACTGACCCTTGGAGGATCCATCTCCTCTCCCCTGGCGGCGGCCAGGAAAAGGTTCGCCAGGCTGGATTCCACAAGTGGCAGAACCGCCTGGGTCTCCGGGTCCCCGAAGCGGACGTTGAACTCGAGTACCATGGGTCCGCGGGAGGTGAGCATGAGCCCTGCGTAGAGAACTCCGCGGAACTCAAGACCCCTTCGAAGGAGTTCTTCCAGCACGGGCAGGATAACGGTTTTCCTTACCTCCTGGGTGAAATCCGGGGGTATGTCCGGCGGGGGGCAAACGGCTCCCATTCCACCGGTGTTGGGCCCCCGGTCGCCGTCATATGCGCGCTTGTGGTCCCTGCTGGGGGGAAGCATCACCGCATCGTGGCCGTTGCACACCGCCAGCACGCTCACTTCCCTTCCGGAGAGCCTTCTCTCCACCACCACCGTGGCCCCGGGGGAGCCCCGGAAGAGTTCCCTGAGCACAGAGCTGGACTCATCCACCGTGGAAGGAAGGAACACCCCCTTTCCCGCGGCCAGACCGTCGGCCTTAATCACTATCTCCTCCGGGGAGTCGCCGATGTGATCAATGGCTTCCTCGGGATCGCTGAACACCCTTCCCTCTGCGGTGGGCACGCCGGCGGCGGTCATGATCTCCTTGGCGAACCATTTGCTTCCCTCCAGCATGGCGCATTCACCGGAGGGTCCGAAACAGGGTATCCCCTCTTCCGCGAATCTGCCTGCAATGCCATCCACAAGGGGCGCTTCCGGCCCCACAACGGCAAGGTCGACCTTTTCTCGCACCGCTATGGACACGGGGTCGCCTGAAATGTTACTGGCGAAGGGTTCGGTTCCCGGGTTTCCCGGTACTGCTATGATCTCGTTCTCTCCGTTGCGGTGCAGGGCCCATGCCAGGGCATGCTCACGGCCTCCTCCGCCCACTACTTGTATCTTCACCTGCCGGTTCCCCTCTCCCTGAATACGTTGTCCTCCCCGGGGAAGGCCCCGGTCCTGACCTCTTCCGCGTAATCTTCCACGGCCCGGTTCATTACTGTGTGAAGGTCGGCGTACTTCTTCAGGAACCTGGGGTTGAAGTCACCGTTCATTCCCAGCATATCGTTCACCACCAGTATCTGCCCGTCGGTATGCCGTCCGGCGCCTATCCCTATGGTGGGTATCGAGGCTTCCTGTGTGAGGGTGGCGGCAAGCTCCTCCTCCATCATCTCGAAGACAACCGAGAAAGCCCCTGCCCCCCCAAGCGCCGACAGCTGCCTGCGGACTTCCCCAAGCGCATCCCGGCGAACTATCCTGTAGGCACCATCCGCCTTGATGGACTGGGGCAGCAGACCGATGTGACCCATCACCGGAATGCCGGAGTCCACTATGGCCCTTATCCTGCTCACCGCGGCGGCGTTCCCGCCTTCCAGCTTCACCGCGTCGGCGCCGGCCTCGGCAACGAACCTTACGGCGTTCCTCACAGCGGTTTCGTCGGATGGCTGATAGCTTCCGAAGGGCATGTCTCCCACCACCATGGCGTCGGGAGCCCCATTCCTCACCGCCCTGCAGTGCGCCACAAGGACGTTCATGTCTGCGCCAAGGGTGGTCTCTTCCCCAAGGACCGCCATCTGAAAGGAATCTCCAACGAGTATCAGATGAACTCCAGCCCGTTCCTCAAGTGCGGCGGTAAGGTGATCGTAGGCCGTCAGGGCCACGATCCTCTCGCCCCTCTCCTTCATTGCCTGAATGGATCTTACGGTTACTCTGCCTCTGGTCATAGCAACTCCGCCCGTTTTTTCATGAAAACCACCGGAACGGTTCTAAGATAATCCGCCCGGGACCTGTCTCCCAAACCGGGGATGCCTGGAAAACCAGAATGCCCCTGCGGCGAAGAGGTATCCCACGACTATGTCCGTAACGAAATGCTCCGCTCCGTAGACTATCTCGAAGGAGATAAGGGCCAGAAGCACCAGGGACCACCATGCCTTCCTGAAGCCCAGTTCCCTCAGCAGGAGCAGGACCATAAGCAGCGTGACACCGGCGTGAAGGCTGGGCATGGCCGCCCGTGGGGTGTTGCTGGCCCCTGAGACGAGGAAACCCGGAACCACTCTCTGAAGGGCGGTGAAAACGCATCGGTGAAGGGGCTCGATCACTCCGTCGGAGGCCAGCAGCCAGGGAGGGGTCAGCGGCCATAGGATGTAGGTGAGGTAGCCTGCTGTGGTTATGACGGCGAAGGCAAGAACGGACCTTTTCATGGCCCCGGTGCCCTTTGCCCTGTATATGAGCCATGGGGTGACAAGGGGAAACGAGAAGAAAAGGCTGTGGACAAGGGCCAGGGGGTAGTCGTACCAGTTCGGACACCCTGAAGGGGCCACGAGCCTCTGCTGGAGCCACCTTGAGGGAAGCACGCCGAAAACGGCCTTCTCGAAGGCAAGAACGTTCTCCCCGTTGAAGTTCCCGCTGAATGTGGATGCAATTGTGCCAAGGCCCACATAGCAACCGCCCAGGAAGAGCCAGTTGAGCAGGAACAGGTATTTCTCCGGTACCAGCCGGAACCTGATCGAGGCGTAAAGGAGGAGCCAGAGCGGTATCATATAGGGTATGACCGGTTCGCCCCTGTAAAAAGGGATCAGCGACATGATCACGGTAAATATACCGGTTACATAGAGATAGACCACATCACAGCCCCTTGCCGGGGGCATCACACCGGCCTCTTTCAACATTATCCCCTCTATATGGAATGAAGGGGACCAACCCCTGAAGAATGCTCTTATTACAGGGTTAAAGGACTTACTACTGCCACCGGAGCCTGTGAGGCTTCCCGTTCAGGGCGCCTTCGGAACCGGCGGGGGCCGCCTTCATGCGTAACTTATCCCACTCTCAGATCATTTGGTCCCCAACACTGATTATATTACGCACTCCCCGGGCCTCCGTCAAACCCCTTATCGCAAGATGCCCGGTGCTTCAGACTTACGAACGAACCCGATCCATGCAGTCACAGAAAGGTACGCTTATGGCAAAGAACATCGCTAATCCAGCCGAGGATTTCTCCAGGTGGTATCTGGATGTAATACGGGAAGCCGAGCTGTCCGACCCGGCTCCCGTGAGGGGATGCATGGTCATACGACCTTACGGGTTCGCAATCTGGGAGCTGATGAGGGACGACCTGGACAGAAGGTTCAAGGAAACCGGCCACTCCAACGCGTATTTCCCCCTGTTCATACCCCAGAGCTTCATTATGAAGGAAGCGGAGCACGTTGAGGGCTTCAGCCCTGAGCTGGCCGTGGTGACCCACGCCGGGGGAAAGCAACTGGAGGAGCCCCTGGTGGTCCGCCCCACTTCGGAGACCATCATCAACCACATGTTCAGCAAGTGGATAAACAGCTACCGCGACCTTCCCATGCTTCTGAACCAGTGGGCCAACGTGGTCAGGTGGGAGCTTCGCCCCAGGCCTTTCCTCAGGACCACCGAGTTCCTCTGGCAGGAGGGGCACACCGCCCACGCAGACGAGGAGGAGGCCAGGGAGGAGACCATGCGGATGCTGGGGGTGTACACCGACTTCATGACGGAGGTCGCCGCCATTCCAGTAGTGCCCGGCAGGAAGACCGACAGGGAGAAGTTCGCCGGGGCGGTGAACACCTACACCATAGAGGCCATGATGTCCAACGGCTGGGCCCTCCAGGGCGGAACCAGCCACTACCTGGGGACCAACTTCGCAAGGGCATTTGATACCATGTACCTGGACTCGGAGAACGAGAGAAAGCCTGTGCATCAGACCAGCTGGGGCGTCACCACGAGACTTGTGGGTGCCGTTATCATGGTGCACGGAGACGAGAACGGCCTGAAGCTTCCACCCAGGATGGCGCCGATCCAGGTGGTGGTGGTGCCCATCGCCAGGGAAGAGAATGAAAAGGCCGCGGTGATGGAGGCCGCCCGGGGCATCTCCTCGGAGCTCCGGGAGGCGGGCATCAGGGTCCATGTGGATGACCGTGACTCCATAAGCCCCGGCTTCAAGTTCAACCACTGGGAGGTCCGGGGTGTTCCCCTCCGTCTGGAACTGGGCCCCAGGGACCTGGCGCAGGGCCATGTGATGGCCAGCCCCAGGAACAGACCTGGCAGGGAGGGCAAGTTCGCCATTCCACTCGATGGGATAGCCGGAAGCGCAGCCGGAGTCCTAAAGACCATACAGGAGGAAATGCTCCAGGCGGCGCTGGAGTTCAGGAACTCCCATACCTTCGACGTGGAGAGCTATGACGAGTTCAGGGAGCAGATCGTGGAGCGCCCCGGGTTCTACAGGGTCTGGTGGGACGGCTCCGGGGAGGACGAGGCCACGATACAGGAGGAAACGAAGGCCACGGTGAGATGCCTTCCCCTGGAGCAGAGGGAGGGCACCGGCAGGTGCTTCCTCACCGGCAGGGAAACCTCCACCACCGCAATCATCGCAAGGGCCTACTGACCGTTGGCTGAAAAGGGCGGGAGCACCGGGATGCCCATGAGGCTTCTGGCCCCCGCCCTTTTCCTCCTTGCTTCTGTTTACGCACTGTGGCCCCTGGGAACCTCCCCCCATCCCCACGACCACGCGGACACCCTTTTCAACACCTGGCTGGTGAGCTGGAACGCCCATGCGGCGCTCAACGGAGAAAACCCGCTGGACCAGCCTGTTTTTCAGGGCTTCCCCGACGGCGGGGGCAGGAGCGATCTGATGCTGACCCAGGGTGCCGCGGCGCTGCCCATGATCCTGGCCGGGGCAGACCCGGTCAGGGCCCACAACCTTCTGATGCTTCTCTTCCTCTTCCTGGCGGGTTATGCAGCTTACTTCCTTGCAACGCAGTGCGAAGCAGGCAAGACCGGAGGGCTCTTTGCTGGAACTGCGGTGATCCTGCTGCCCTGGTTCCAGTCTCACCTCTGGCACCTTCAGCTCTTCAGCGGCGGGCTGGGGCTCCTGGCCATCGGGTTCGCAATGCGGACCGCCCGGGGCAGGGCATCGGGCTGGCAGATCGCCCTCTTCGTACTGCTTCAGTGCCTTGCCTCCCTCTATCTCTGGTACTTCATGAACATTGCCCTGGCGCTGCTTCTTCCCTTCCTTTTCCAACGGGGGGAAGGGAAAAGAGCCCTGAGGACGGCGGTTTGGTTCACAGCCGGGAACGCAGTGTGCCTGCCGTTCCTGCTGAACCACCTCTCCCACGCCGGCAGGTGGCCGGTTGACACCATAGCCAGCACGGACCTGGCGGCCTTCCTTGCCCCGTGGGAGAACAACCTCCTCCTGGGCTGGATGCGATTCCAGGGCATTCATCCTGAAGCTGCTCTGTGGCCGGGTCTTGCGGTGACCGCCGGTCTTGCGTGGTCCCTGTTCCGGGGCGGGAAAACAAGGATGGACATCTACCTCCTTGCATGTGCGGGCCTCTTCTCCATACTGAGCCTTGGGCCCACACTGGTCGTATTCGGCAGAGAGGTCTCCCCTGCACCTTTCAGGCTCCTGGCGGAGCTTCCCGGGGCATCGTCAATAAGGCTGCCGGCCAGGGGAGCCTTCTTCGCCCTGGTTCCCATGGCCGTGCTTGCTGGAAAGGCACTCTCCGGGAAGAGAACGCTGTTCCTCGCCGGCATGGCGGTAACGGCACTGGGGGCCATTCACACACCGGTGGGGGTCATGCCCCTGGAACCCATGCCCTGGCACTGCTGGCTGGCGGAGGGGGACTTCGGGAGGGTGCTCTACCTTCCCATGTCCTGGGACATGGACAGGCCGGAGACCGAAACGCTGAGGCTCATGGGCTCCACTTCGCACTTTACGCCGTCGGTGAACGGCTACGGCACCACGCTGCCTGAAGACTATGGCTACTTTGCGCGCCTTCTCCACACATGGCCATCGGCGGAAGCGGTGAAGGCGGTGGAGGACCTGGGGGTGGACTGCATCGTGGTCGAAGGAAGGGAACCCGCCGGAGTTCGCCCCGACACCTGTTTCGTCGCCGGATCTAAACGGGTGGAAGTCTTCCAGACAAGGTAGTCCCATTCTTTGTATATTGGTGTTTTCCCTGCCTGACCATGCCCCCGGGAGGTAAGCATGATCCTTCTCCAGCTCATTCTTCTGGCCGCCGGCTCAATAGTGCCTTCGGGTCTTCATCCCCTTCCCAGGGCGGCCTTCGACGCTTCGCCCCTGGAGGGCAGACCCGCGTCGTTCTCGGCAATTGAGCAGCCCGTGTGTTCCCCGGCGGGGAACACGGTTCTCATCGTGGCCGCGGACTACGTGGCCGAAGCCCTGTCGCCCCAGCTTCTGCAGCTTCAGGCGGACCTGGCCCAGGAGGGCTGGAACGCCACGATCCAGTCCATGTCAGGGGGAACCGCCGAGGACCTGAGATCCCTTTTCCAGGGCACCCCCGACCTCGACGGAGCCATTCTGGTGGGATTCCTCCCCTGCGCCTGGTTCGAGGAGGACTACTGGGCCTCCGAGGAGTTCCCCTGCGAACTCTTCCTGATGGACCTCGACGGCGTCTGGAACGACGGAGACGGCGACGGGCTCTACGACTCCCACACAGGGGACGTTGCCCCTGAGATATGGCTGGGAAGGATCGATGCCCACGCAGTTGATTTCGGCAACGAACTCCAGATGCTCTCGGAATACCTCCAGAAGGACCACCTGTACAGGACCGGTGCGATGTCCCCACCATCAAGGGCTCTTTCCTACATAGACGACGACTGGTACTACTACAGCGACTGCGGTCTTGACTACATCTACGGCCCATCAGGGGTAACCGTTGTGAACTCCCAGTCCCAGACCACCGCCGAGGACTACCTGCAGCGGCTTGAGGAAGGCTACGAGTTCGTTCACCTCATGGCGCACTCCTGCCCCTGGGGCCACACATTCAAGGTTCCCTCAGGTATGGCGGGAACGGTGATGGCCCCGGAGATCGCCCAGGTTAACCCCCAGACAGCATTCCTGCAGCTCTTCTCCTGCTCCAACGCCAGGTGGATAGAATCCGGCTGCCTGGGCAACTGGTACCTTTTCGGCACCGACACCGGGCTTCTTGTCTCCGGAGCGGCGAAAACCGGTTCCATGCTTGACTTCGAGTACTTCTACCAGCCGGTGGGCAGCGGTTCCTGCTTCGGCGAGGCGTTCAGGGACTGGTGGGAGTATCAGGCCTCCGGGGGATTCTCCCCGGACGAGAGGGCCTGGTTCTACGGGAACGCCCTCCTGGGCGATCCCACCCTCCGCCCGGTATCCTCCTCAAGTTCGAACGGCAGGGTGTACTCCGGCGATCCCGTTTCGTCGGGCTACCAGGTATCCACCAGCATCCGCTCCGACTGTTTCCCCGACGCCGCCTCCCACGACGGTCTCACCGCGGTGGCCTGGGTCACCGGCGAGAACGGACGGCTCGACGTGGCGGCCCGTTTCCACGACGACGACGGCGACAGCTGGAGCCAGGTTTACACCGTCGACGCCGACGAGTACTGGGACAATCATGTTACGGTCTGCTTCGACGACTCCGGCATCCCCTGGCTGGCATGGAGCGATTTCGAGTATTCCACCTACTCCTACAGGATAAGGACTGCCAGCGGCATCCCCTTCGCGAACATCTCCACCGCCGTGCCCCAGGACGGCTACCAGGTTGCCCCGGACCTGGCCTGCGCGGGGGGTGTATGGCTTGCCTGGCAGGACTGGGAGGCCGAGGGAGGCAGGGTAATGGTCAAGAGGCTTCAGGGCACGGCTTACGAAGCCCAGCTGAGCCAGCCGGGGGGCTGGGCCTCATCCCCGGATATATCCCCGGGCCCCGACGGCAGTCTCCATGCGGTCTGGGTTCGAAACTCTCCCTCGGGCAGTTCTGTCATGTGGACCATGGGCAGCGATACCGGGGGGTTCCTGACCCCCCAGGAAATATCATCGGGCGGGTTCTGCCACTCTCCCCACATAGCCATGGCCGGCGGAGAACTTGTGGCAGCATGGCAGACCGGGGGAACGGTGTCTTCCATCGAAGCAAGGATCTGGAACGGAACGCAGTGGGACGCGGCGCAGGTCGTGGCCCAGAGCGCTGAACACCTGATGAGCCCTTACGTCTGCGAAACTCCCGACACCGGGGAGACACTGGTTCTGTGGCAGAAGGGGCGTTCCCCCGGCTCTCCGGAGGGCTCGGTTCTGCAGAACGGCCAATGGTCTGCCCCGTTCCAGCCCTTCGAACCCGGCGGCAGCTCATGGAATCCCATTGCTTCCGGGGGCATGTACCTCTGGGCCGGCAGCCAGGGCGACGACTGGAACATCTACTCCGGCGCATCCACGGGGATCGAAGGAGGCACCGCGCCCTCCGCGGAGGTTGCCCTGGCATCGAATCCAGTCAGGGGCAGCCTTACCCTTTCCCTGCCGGGTCAGACATCCGTCTACAGCGGCACACTGAAGCTCTTCGATCTTTCGGGAAGGGCCGTTCTCTCCACCGAGATCTTCCTGAGCCCAGGGGGGGTCCTTGCGGTTGACTGCTCCCCGCTTCCCTCCGGGATATATTCACTGATGCTGGAGGGTTTCCAGGAAACCACCAGGTTCACCCTGGTTCACTGAAGGGGGTAGCGGGATTTGAGCTGGTCCAACGTTCCTGAAGCGGTATTCCTGGGGCTTTCCGTGGGGCTCATGCTGTGGGTCCTGAAGAGGCATGAGGACCAGCACAGGCTGAGGATCTGGGTCATCTCCGCCGGGGCTTCCATGGGGCTCTATCTGGTATTGAAGATGGTGGGGGTCTCATCTGAGGTCATGGGGGTAAAGGTCCTCCTGGCTCTTTCCATCATGATAGCCGCCAACACCGTCCTTCAGTTCCTCACCCTTCTGCTCTGGGAGCATCTGGCAAGAAGGCAGATGGAGCTTCCCATACCCAGGCTGGTGATAGACGTTCTCCACTTCATCATCATGGCCACCCTGGCGGTGGTGCTGCTGAACACCATCTTCGACGTTCAGCTCACCGCATTCCTTGTTACCTCCACCGTGCTATCCGCCGTGATCGGTCTCTCGCTCCAGGACATACTGGGCAACGTATTCGCCGGTCTGGCCCTGCAGCTGGAGCGGCCCTACGAAATGGAGGACTGGGTGGAGATCGACGGCATAGAGGGCGCCGTGGAGGAGATGAACTGGAGGGTGCTGACCGTCCGCACCAGGAACAACGACATAATGGCCATACCCAACGCCACGGTCTCCAAAACTGTGGTGACCAACTACAGCAAACCCTCCAAGCTCCATCTTGCCCATGTTGCGGTGGGTGTTGCATAC
This sequence comes from uncultured bacterium, assembly GCA_964387445.1. Lineage (GTDB taxonomy): Bacteria > Fermentibacterota > Fermentibacteria > Fermentibacterales > JCC-6 > Sabulitectum. The sequence continues at coordinate 498 of CAYLXG010000018.1, read as the reverse complement.
GCGCACCCTCCCGAAAGGGTCAAGCAGGTTCTCCTCGGTGCTGTGGCCGACACCAGCGGCGTCAGCGCAAAACCCTCCCCCACGGTCTTCCTTACCGACTTCGGATCAAGCTCGATACAGTATGACGTCCGGTTCTGGATAACCGACTTCGCCAGGAAACCCCATATCTGCGACGCCGTCCGGTCCAGGATCTGGTACTGCCTCCAGCGGGCTGAAATGGGCATTCCATTCCCCATCAGGGACGTTTACCTTCACACCGTGACACCGGATCATGAGGCCCGCCTCAGGGCGGAGCTTCGGGACGACATCCTCAGGGAGCTGAAGAAGGTGGACCTCTTCGCCCCCCTGGGGGACAACGAGATCAACCTGCTGGCCGAGAGAAGCTCCATCTTCAGGTACACCAGGGGCGAACCCATAGTACGCCAGGGGGATACAGGGGACAGCCTCTACATTGTGAGGAACGGTTCCGTGGAGGTTACCGTTTCCACCGGGAAGAAC
>CAYLXG010000017.1:9295-23526 GCA_964387445.1 uncultured bacterium | reverse complement strand
CGATGTTCATGGTAACTCCTTTCATGTTAACGGAAGCCGAATTAAAAACCGCCTCCCCCGATGGTACGGGAAAAGCGGCTGTGAAAGATAATGCTTCCGATTTCACGATACGATAATATCATTGCCCGCCGGGGCGGTCAATACTGACCCTTGGTTTACCGCGGCCTCCAATGTGGTTATTTTCGCCAATTGCGCCGCATTCACCTCGAACCCTGTCACGTCACGCATGCGAAAGGAACCGAATTGCAGGACTATACCGAACTCCGGGACCTGGGCTTCAGGGGGGGGCTGGAGACCCACCAGCAGCTTGCCACCCCAGGGAAGCTCTTCTGCCGCTGTCCCGCCAGGATAAGGAACGATGGCCACAACCAGGAGCTGCTCAGGCACATGAGACCAACACTGAGCGAGTTCGGGGAATACGACGGAACCGCTCTGATGGAATTCAAGACGAAGAAGCAGGTCCATTACCTTCTTTACAATGATTCCGTGTGCACCTACGAAATGGACGACACCCCGCCCTTCCAGACCAACCCCGAGGCGGTGACCATCGCTCTGAAGCTTGCCATGATGTTCAACATGTCCCTGGTGGACGAACTGCACATCACCAGGAAGCAGTACCTCGACGGATCCATCCCCACCGGGTTCCAGAGAACCGCCATCGTAGGGGTCAACGGGGTCATCCCGTTCCTGGGAAGGGATCTGCATTTCGTACAGATGAGCCTTGAGGAGGATGCCTGCCGGGAGGTGAGCGACCACGGACACCACATAGTTTTCAGGACCGACAGGCTCTCCATCCCCCTGGTGGAACCCGTTACCGCCCCTGAGCTCCTCACTCCCAGGGAGATGGCGCTGGCGGCCAGGCTGGTGGGCGAGACCATGCGTTCCACCCACCTGGTGCGCAGGGGCATAGGGTCGGTACGCCAGGACGTGAACGTTTCCATTGCAGGGGGAACGAGGATAGAGATAAAGGGCGTGCCCAGGATCGGCATGATCGAACCACTTTCACGGATAGAGGCCTACAGGCAGAAAGCCCTCCTCGACCTGAGACACCTGCTGAGGCACTCCGGACTGAAGCCCGAGGATTTCACACCAAAGTTCAAGGTGCTGCCCACCGAGGGCCCCGGCGACACCGACAAAACGGCGCTGATGACCCTCAGGGGTTTCGGCCCGTTCCTGAACCACCCCACTCAGCCTGGAAAAACCTTCCTGGACGAGCTCAGGGGAAGGGTCCGGGTCATCGCATGCCTGGACAGGAGCCCCTTCCTCGAGGAGGCCGGTCCCGATCTGAAAAGCGAGATGGACCTTCCCCCGGAGGACACCGCGGTCCTTTTCACCGGGCCCGACGAGGACCTGATCACCGCTGCCAGGGAGATATGCATAAGGATCGGGGAGGCTTTCCAGGGAATACCGCCTGAAACGAGACAGGCACTTCACGACGGAACCACCGATTTCGAGAGGATCCTGCCGGGAGCGGACAGGATGTATCCGGACACCGACCTTCCTCCCCAGCCCATTCCGCCGGAAACCTTCGAAGAACTCAAGAAGGTCCTTCCCCCGAAGCCCTGGGAGAGGAGGGAGACCTACCGCAGACTGGGCCTCAGCACCCACCTCATGGACAGGCTCCTAAACCTTGAGCTCTGCGACCTCTACGACGATCTTGTCAGGAAGGTCGACATGAAACCCGCTCCCCTCGCCAGCCTTATCGCCGACAGGATGCGGGGTTCAAGGAGGGCCGGGATGGACTGGATGGCGGTCCTGGGCGAAGAAGGCATCATCGATGCCATTGTGTGGCTGTCCGGGAAGGGAGTCACCGCCAGGGGTGCCGGGAATGTACTGGACGAGATGTGCGCGCCTCGCAGTCCTTCGGTGGAGGAGGCGTATAACGCAGTGAAACCCCCGGGAACGGGAGAGTAGATTGTCCACCGAGGTCCTGAAAGCGCTGATACAGAACTCCACCCTCCTGGTGGTGGCGTTCCTGATGCTCACCAGGTTCTCGAGATGGAAACTCGTCGTTCAGGGAACCGGGAACAGGATGCTGCAGGGGGCCGCCTACGCCCTCTGCGGGTTCCTTGCAATGCTTTTCAGCGTGGAGGTCCTCCCCGGGGTCCTCATAGACATGAGAACACCCATCATAGTCGTTGCGGTCCTCACCGGAGGACCCCTGGTGGGGCTAATCGCCCTGACCCCACTCCTTGCCTACAGGCTCTTCATAGGCGGAACCGGAATGACCGCCGGACTGGGAATAATCCTCTCAGCCTATGCTTTCGGACTTTTAATGAGACGGTTTCAGAGAAAGCCGGAAGGCTATCTCTTTCAGCTGGTGGTCGGCCTGGGGTCCGCGGTGATCTACTACATCTGGATACTCACTCTTCCCGGGGAGATAGTGGCAACCGTTCTCAGGGAGACCCTGATCCCCCTCACCGCAGGGTCCGTTCTCAGCATAATGGTGATCTTCCTGATCAGAAGGCGGGAAGCGGTCTACGGCGAGGTAATGGGGAACCTCAGGGAGATGGGGGATCTGTTCGAGGAGATATCCCTTGATGAGAACATAGGCATCGTCGTCCTCAGGAAGACCAGGATAGCATATGTCAACCTTCCCCTGCTTGAGAAGTTCGGCTTCGTATCCTTCGACCCGGGGAACAGCGAACTCCTCGATATCATTGCCCCTGAACACCGAGAGAAGGTCACGGATTACCTTGAAAGGGTATCCTCAGGGGAAAGGCCGGAAGCGGTGCCAATGGAGCTTTCTGTCCCCGGAAGGGGATCCCTCACCTTCCTGATACACGCCAGGAAGCTGCTCTACCGAGGCGAGGAGAGCGTTCTTGTCGTTTCGGTGGACATCACCAGGCTGGTGGAGACCGAAAGGGCCCTGCAGAAAAGGATCGATCAGCTCCAGCTTTCCCTGGAAGCCTCCGGAGCGGTCCTCTGGCGGGCGGATATACCCACGGACCGCCTCATGGCGGATGACGATTTCTTCTCCATGCTGAGATACCGGCCCCGGGAGAACCCCCCGCTGTTCTCTCACTTCATGGTGGGGAGCGGAATGTCCCCTGAACTCCGTACCTCCTTCAGGGAGATGATGGAGAGGAAGGCCGGCGGCGTCTTCGGCGAGATACACTTCACCGGTGAAGACGGCGCGGACAGGTGGTTCAACATAGGGGCCAGGGTTACAGGCGGCCATCCCGGCGAGGTGAACGGTATACTGTACGAGACCACCCCCATCAAGGAGAGGGACCTTTTCCTCAGGGAGAAGGAGATCGAGGACCTCCAGTCACAGAAGATGGAAACAGTGGGCAGGCTGGCCGGCGGGGTCGCCCACGATTTCAACAACCTGCTCCACGTGATAATGGGGTACACCGAGATACTCAGGAAGGTTTCCGGGGACGATCCGGTCACAGGAGACCTCACCGGTCCCATACTTGAGGCTTCTTCCAGGGGCCGTGAGCTCATCAGGCAGCTGCTTCTCTTCAGCAGGAACAGGACGCCGGTCCTGAAACCGGTGGACCTCGCCCTGGTCACCCGCAGCTTCACCGGCATGCTGAAGCGGATTATGGAGGAGAACGTTCTCATCTCCGCGGAGATCCCCGATGACCTTCCGCCGGTCCTGGGCGATGCCGGTCAGATTGAACAGGTGCTGATGAACCTCTGCCTCAACGCCAGGGACGCCATGCCCGGCGGAGGGAGCATCAGGATATCCCTTAGCCGGGAATCGGTGCCCCGGCAGAGGAAGACCCTCACCGGAACTCTCGAATCAGGGACCTACGTGGTGCTCACAGTGGCCGATACCGGCCCGGGCATACCCCCCGAGAAGCAGAAGCTGGTCTTCGAACCGTTCTACACCACCAAACAGGTGGACAGGGGAACGGGCCTCGGTCTCGCCACGGTCCAGGGAATCGTAGAGTCCCATGGGGGCTCCATAGACTGTTCGAACCGTGAGACAGGAGGATTCCTCGTATCGGTGTTCTTTCCCGAAGCCAGATCCGGCGAAACCACCGGTGTTAAGGAAGCCCCCGCCCGGAGGGAACCAGCGGAGGCTCCCCGGGACATCACTGCCCTTGTTGCCGAGGACGATCCCAGGGTAAGGGATCTCACCGTGGAGGGGCTTGGCGCCGCCGGCATAAAGGTGCTCAAGGCATCCGACGGCGCAGAGGCCGTAAGGATGTTCATGAAGAGCGCCGGCTCGATCTCGGTGCTGGTCTTCGATGTGGTGATGCCTGTCCTGAGCGGACCCGACGCCTACAGGGAGATAACCGCGGCGGGATATGACGTTCCCGTTGTCTTCACCACCGGCTACGCCGGGGACCGTCTCTCCGGGATTCCAGGAAGGCACCTGGTGCTGCACAAGCCGTATTCCATAGGCGATCTGGTACAGGCCATCGCCGATCTTTCAGGAGGAGGAAACTGACTTGACGAAGGTTGAAGATATGGACGGACTGACCCTTCTGGGAAACAGCGAAGCCGGCTTCAGCGGCCTGGAGACCTTCCCGAACAGGAACCCGGAGAGGGACTATACGGTAACCCTCACCACCGATGAGTTCACCTGCGTCTGTCCCCTCACCGGTCAGCCGGACTTCGCCAGGATCACCATAACCTACGTGCCCGACCTGAGGATCGTGGAGTCGAAATCGCTGAAGCTGTATTTCTTCACCTACAGGAACAGGGGGGTCTTCCACGAGCACGCGGCGAACCTCATACTCACCGACCTGGTGAAGGTCCTGGAACCAAGATGGTGCCGGGTGGAAGCCGATTTCGGAGTGCGCGGCGGAATAGCGATCAGGGTCTCGGCCCAGCACGGTACCCCTCCTCAGTAACCCTCCCCGTGGGCCACTACGGCATAGGCGTTGTGCCCGTGTATGCTTTCGTGGTTCTCCGCCCTTACCCTGAAACCGGTTACCCTGGGATCTTCCATCAGCATCTCCGCTGCGTTCCGCACTATGTCCTCGGCGAAGGCGGGATTCCCGTAGGCCTGCTCGGTGACGAACTTCTCGTCGGCCCTCTTGAGGAGGGTATAAAGGGGTGAGGAAGCGCTCTTCTCCGCCAGTTCCACCAGTTCCTCTATCCACACTATCTCGCTGGTGCCGTCGGGGAGCTTCCTGGTCCTTACCTCCAGCGTAACGAACCCCCTCTGGTTGTGGGCGCCGTGGGAGCTGATCTCCCTGCTGCATGGACAGAGGGTCCCCACGGGCACCGTAACCGTGAGCAGGAAGTCCTCCTTATCCTTCGAGGATTCCCCCTGGAAGACGCAGGAATAGACCATTTTGGCCGCGGCTCCAGTTACGGGGGCCGTTCGCTCCATGAAGTAGGGAAAGGCGATCCTGATCTTTGCGTTCCCGGCGTCAAGGACCTTCCTGAGCTTCCCCAGGAGAGCCGGGATGGTGCTCCCCTGGAAGACGCAGCCGCTCTCCTCCAGGACCTCGATGAAGCGGCTCATGTGGGTTCCCCGGTAATGGTGGGGAAGGCTTACGGACATGGATATCTCCGCTACGGTACTCTGCAGGGAGTTGTGCCTGTCAAGCACGGTTACCGGATAGCGGAGCCCGGCGATCCCAGCCTCCTCCAGGGGGATGTTCCTGTGGTCGGCGAGGTTCTGAACGTCCCTCATCCCGAATACCTGCACCCTGAGGAGGGGGTCTCCCTCACCTCCACCATGGAAAGGAGGGGAAGTTCCGGGGAGAGACGATCCCAGAGCCATATTGCAAGGTTCTCGCTGGTGGGGTTCTCAAGGCCCGGGATCTCATTCAGAAAGGAGTGATCCAGTCTTTCCATCAAAGGGGCGCAGGCGCTGGAAAGGACCTTGAAGTCCATTACCCAGCCCCTCTCCCGGTCAACCTCCCCGCTGAGGAATACGGTTACCGAGTAAGTGTGGCCGTGGATCCCGCTGCATCCGTGGGTCTTTGGCACCATCGGCAGCCTGTGGGCCGCATCGAACGTAAATGTCTTGAATATCTCCATTTTCTCTCCTATGGGATCCCTGCGTATCTGTGTGTCTGAAGGCTGAGCCTCCACCGTGGGTTCGAGAGGCACATCTCCACCGAGAGCCTGAGGTTCTCATCGTAGCTTCCGTCGTACCTGGGCTGTATCCAGCGGTGGGTGAACCCGCGTTCCTCCCAGAGCTTAGGATTGAGTTCGCCGGAGGGCCATACAAGCTTCACTTCGTCCCCGCCGGTGACCATGGCGGTGTCGTCCTTGGGGCTCACGCACACCCAGTCCGTTCCCCGGGGCACCGGGATCGTTCCGTTCGTCTCCAGGAGGATGCGGATCCCCCTTCCCCGGAACTCCCGGATAAGGGGATCGTCCAGCTGAAGCAGCGGCTCTCCCCCGGTGCACAGTACGCTGGGCGGGTCATCAGCGGCCTTCCAGGAAGCCGTCACGGCCTGCGCCAGAGCCTCCGGAGACAGGTATGTGCCGCCAAGCCTGCCCGGGGCTCCCTGGTGTTCGGTGTCGCACCACGGGCAGCGGAGGTTGCATCCTGAGAAACGAAGGAGCACCACCGCCATCCCGGTATTGGCCCCTTCGCCCTGGAGGGTGGGGACTATCTCCTTCACCAGATACTCAGACATAGGGGGCTGGATCCTCCATCCCGTTGGCGCGGAAGGCTTCAAGCCTGATGCGGCATGCGTCGCAGGCGCCGCAGCTCCTTCCCCGGTCATCCGGGTCGTAGCAGCTGATCGTGTTTCGGTAGTCGACTCCCAGCGCAAGCCCCCGGCGGACTATCTCAGCCTTGCTCATAAGCATCAGCGGCGCACGGATCACAGGCGGGGCGCCCTCCAGGGCTGATCTTGTGGCCAGGGAAGCGAGTTCCTGAAAGGCGCGTATGTAGCCTGGCCTGCAGTCCGGGTATCCGCTGTAGTCAACGGAGTTCACCCCGATGAATATCTCCCCCGCCCCCCTGGTCTCGGCTATCCCCAGCGCCATTGCCAGGAACACTGTGTTCCTGGCTGGAACGTATGTGGATGGTATCCCCCCGGAGGGACCGCCCCGGGGAACCCTTCCAGTGCCTGTGAGGGAGGAACCCCGGAATGGCTCCGGGTCCAGCTCCAGTATCAGGTGCTCGGCGGCGTTCAGGCGTTCCGCGTTAAGGGCTGCCATCTTCAGCTCCAGTGTATGACGCTGGCCGTAGCTGAAAGAGAGGGCGTGTATCTCCCTGCCCTCGGCCCGGGCCATTGCGGCGGCGGTGGCGGAATCAAGGCCCCCGCTGAGCAAAACAACCGCCCTATTCACCATCGTCTTCCCTCATTTCCCTGAGCTTGCTCATCAGGGTCCTGTAGCTAACTCCCAGCAGTTCCGCCGCTTGCTTCCTGTTCCCGCCGGTCCTTTCCAGGGCCCCTCTTATGAGTTCCCTCTCCCTCTCCCTGGCAGCGGCGGCGGATTCCTCCAGCAGAGAACCGGAGGATGCCCCGGAGCAGTGTGAACCGGTCTCGATCAGCTCCGGGGTCACGATGCCGTCCCTGGAGTTGATGCACGCCCTTCTGATGATGTTCTTCAGCTCACGGACGTTGCCCGGCCACCTGTGAGACCTTACAAGGAAAAGGGCTTCCGGGGTGAACTCCCGGCCGCCGTACTGATCCAGGAAATGCTCCGCGAGAAGCTCCAGGTCATCTCCCCTTTCACGCAGGGGAGGCAGGTCCACGGGGAATTCGGCTATCCTGTAGAAAAGGTCCTCCCTGAATAGACCCTTCCGGACCAGTTCCCCCAGGTCCCTGTTGCTGGCGGATATCACCAGCGCGTCGGTCCGGAGTTCCCCGGTTCCTCCCACAGAGTGGTAGGTGCCGCTTTCCAGCACCCTGAGGAGCTTTCCCTGGAGTGGAAGGCCCAGGTCGCCTATCTCGTCAAGGAAAATGGTACCCCCGGCTGCCATGGTGAACCTCCCCGGGCGGGCTTCGGAGGATCCTGTGTAGGCCCCCTTTTCCGCACCGAACAGCTCGCTCTCCATGAGGTTCTCCGGTATGGCGGCGCAGTTCACGGGAATGAATGGACCCTGCTGCCTGCCGCACCTGGAGTGTATCCTTCTGGCCAGGAGTTCCTTGCCGGTTCCGCTCTCTCCCTGCACCAGGATGTTCATGCCGCTCCCCGCCGCCCGTTCCGCCCTTGCAAGAGCGGTGGTGAAGGCCTCCGACCCCCCTATCATGCAGTCATCGCCGTGTCTGCAAACCGAGCCCAGCTTCTCCAGCAGCTCATCCAGCTGGAAGGGTTTGCTCACGAAGTCCCCTGCACCCAGTTTCATTGCCTTTACAGCCATGTCTATGGTTCCGAAGGCGGTCATGACGATGGACGGGAGGTCCCTGGGTGAGGCCCTGAGAACATCAAGACCGGAAACCTCCCCGGGAAGGCACACATCGGTGAGAAGCGCAGAGAACTCACTGTCCCTCAGCGATTTCAGAGCCGACTCACCGTCGGATACCGCGGTTACCTGCCACCCCTCCTCCCTCAGGGCGGTGGTGAGCATTGTCCTCATTCCCCTTTTGTCCTCCACAAGAAGTATGGATCTCATGTTCCCTCCCCGCAGGGCGGTACCGCCACTGTGAAAACAGCCCCGCCGTCAGGGTCGTTCCCGCCATGTATGGTACCTCCCATTGCCCTCACAAGCCGCCTGGTAATGGTGAGCCCGAGGCCCATTCCGCCCCTGTGTCCCTCGGTGGTGTACATGGGCCGGAAGACCGTTTCCGTATCCCGGGGCAGCCCCGGCCCCCTGTCCCTCACCTGGAAGATAAGCCCTTCCAGGCCGCCGCATTCAGCTTCCACGGCGACATCCCGGGCATCGGAGTATCTCAGGGCGTTCTCGAGGAGGTTGGAGAGGATCCTGGCATATATCACAGGGTTTCCGGGAATCACAGTGTCCACCTCTCCGCAGCGGCTCAGGGCAAAGGCGACCCGCCTGCCCTCGCAGGCGTCACGGAGGACTCCGGCTGCGTCCATGGCAGATATGGTGCTTTCGATCCTGTTCTGCTGTGCCATTTCCCTGAAGGAATCAACTATCCTCTTTGCCGATTCCAGCTCGACCTGCGCCTCCTCTAATATTTTCTCGGTGCGGCTGCCGGCGCTTCCCCTGCCCAGAAGCGCTATGAACCCCTCCAGGGCGCAGAGGGCGTTGCCTATCTCGTGGGCTACCCCCGCTGACAGGGCGCCCAGGTCAGCAAGTGCGCTCTCCTCCGCCAGCCTTCTCTCCATGGCGATGGATGCGGTCACATCCGTAGCGAGCAGGACCTTCTCGCCCCCTGTTCCCCTGGTGAGCCTGAAGCGGTATGTCCTTCCCTGCATCTCGCCGTCCCATTCCCCTTCGCCGGTCCTGGCATTTTCAGGGATGATCTCCCTGAGGGATCCCGAACCGCCGAGAAGCTCCTCAGCCCTTGTGTTCCACAGGGTCGGAACCAGTTCATCGTCCAGAAGGGCCACCGCTGACCCCAGTGCCTCCAGGACAGCGCCGCTTCTGGATTCTGCCGTCTCCGCCCGTCGCAGGGCTGCCAGCCTCATTTCCTCCAGCTGGGCATCCTTGGCGGCCAGCAGATCAACCAGTTTCCTGAATGAATCCCCGGCGGACTCCGCTGACCTGCCGGAGCCCTTCTCGACCCTGTCCGCCTGGCCAAGTATGCCCCTGAGGGGTTCCAGGACCCTCCTCCTGAGGTACGACGGGACCATCACCGCAACCAGTGTCAGCAGAACTCCGAAGGCGGCCAGAAGCATCACGGCGTTCCTTCCCTGGGAGAGCACCGGGGAAAGCTCCATTACAAGGACCACCGCAGTACCGCTGGAGCCTGAAACCGTGATTACGCTCGAGGACTCCAGTTCCTCCCTGTCCATCGTTGGATAGGCTGCCACTATCCCGGATGAATCGGTGACCGCAACGGCCCGTACGCCTCCACCTGGAACAGTCGCCCTCACCAGCGACTCCAGGACCTCCTGTGAGGGTCTGGATCCCATGGCCTCCGAAACATGCTCCGCCCTGGCCATGGCGGATGACTCTATGGTGGACCTGGCGTCGGAGACCATTATCCAGAGTACCAGGGCGGCCACGAAGGACACCAGCGCAGAGGTTCCGGTGACAAGTGCCGTGAGCCCCTCTATTCCCAGGATGAACCTTCCGGCCCCCTCTTTCCTCAAGTTCTCCTCCCGCGTCGTGTTCGGAGATACTCCCTGTATCCCCTGATGAAGGGGTAGTTGCCCCTCAAGACCGCTGAGACAAGATGGATCCCCAGCCAGGGCCAGGGATCGACTCCCCTGGCTTCCATGAATATGAAACGATTCCTCTCCCTCAGCGCAAGGGTATCCGGCGAGGAACCCATGGTTGAAGCGTGGATATGACGCACCACCAGATCCTGGAAACGGATCATGTCCATCCCCGCCGAAACCATCCTGGCGCCCAGGTCGGCATCCTCCCAGTAAATGGGGGCGAACCTGGCGTCCATACCGTCAAGCTTCTCCCAGGCACTGCGCTTCCACAGGGAACAGGCTCCTGAAGGATAGGGAACTCCCCCAATGCCCTGCCCTGTAACCGCAAGCCCCCTGAGTATCTTCCACTGGCAGAGGCTGTCGTCGGTCCCGTCGGGCCTGGGGATGGAGGGGACCGCCGCCGCAGTGCGGGAATCGGTCCGGCTGATGCCCTCGACCAGACCGGCGAAGCTGCCCTCGACGGGCAGTGTGTCATTGTTCAGTAGCAGGAGCAGATCTCCGGAGGCTTCCCTCATTCCCAGGTTGACCGCATGGCAGAAACCGGGTTCCCCTGTCCTTCCCAGGACCCTCACCCCGGGAAATGAGCTTCTGATAAGTTCTTCGGTGCCGTCTGAGGAGCAGTCGTCCACCACTATCAGCTCTCCCCCGGCGGCAAGGGTTTCCCCCATGATGGGGGGCAGATGGGCCTTCAGTATCTCCGCTCCGTTGCGGGAGGGGATCACCACCGAAAGACCGTTCAAAGCAGACCAATCCTGTCAAGGTAAACGGACGCGCCTCCGCAGTGTGCAACCGTTATCCTTCCCCGGGGAGCCTCCACCAGAAGGGTGCATGCTTCCATCATCCTGTTCTCGGGTCTGTCGGGAAGGACCTCTCTCCTTCCTATCATCCTGTATATCCCAGGCAGCTCGATCATGGGAGTGCCCACTTCAAGAGTGTCTCCGCAGATCAGGAGACTCCCTCCGGATGAGGAGGCCTCCAGGAAGAGCATTGCACGGCCTGGAGGGCATTCCAGGGTGACGATGTGATCAGGGGAGGAGAGTTCCAGCATCCGTTCCCTGCTTCCGAACCAGAAGTACCTTACCACAGGATCAGGATCCTCGGGGTAGATGAGCGCTCCTGCCACTCTCCCTCCCTGGAGGTCCTCCGCCTCCTTTATTCCCCCTGTCAGCCCAAGGGCAAGCCCGACAGAAAGAACGGCAAGGGTAATGAATCCCGTGGAAACCCTCTTCCTTCCAGTGAGAAGAAGGGTGGAGACAAAGGGGATCAGCGCGGCAAGGAGCCACAGTGATGAAGCCCTGACCATGGAGAAACCGGTCCGCCCCCCTGCAAGGGTGATCAGGGTGTCGGTACCGTCGGCGAAGTTCGCCCTGCCATGGGGAAACACGGTCACAAGTGCGCTTATCATCGCCGATACAGCGACCAGGACAAGGGTTTCCCGGCGGCCCCAGACCTTTGATAGACCCAGGGCCAGCGGTGGCACAAGGGGAAGGAATACCCTTCCGACAGGGGCTGGAAGACCGTGCCAGGTAGTCCCCGACCAGATGATAAGCACGAACCAGTAAAGGGCGGCGGGTATCACAGCCCTCCTGAACAGGGCGGCGTTCTCCCTGGCCAGGGTCACCAGGCCCCAGAGTGCGGGTATGACCCAGGGAGCCCTGGGCCGAAGCCCGGCCTCCGGGTCGAAAAGACTCCATCCCGCGGCGGAAAGGGTTGCTGCAGGCCTGTGAAAAACGTTGATCCACATGAGTTTCAGGGTTTCGATGTTCCCGTACCTGACCCAGAACACCTCCCCTCCCAGGAGATACCTGTCAACCGCAAGGAAAAGCATGCCCCCGGCGGCCAGGGCAAATGGAACGAGCCACTTGCCCCTGACCGGCTTCGCATTTGCGTACTCCGCAAGGAGTATACCGGCGGCAAGCCCTGCATACCGCATCTTGAGCGCTGTGAGCAGCAGTGCGGCGAGGACGGTCACGATGCCCCTCCATCGGAAGGATCCACCCATTAGCCAGAGAGTGAAGATCCCCGCCGCCAGCCATCCTGTCATGGCGAGCCCCAGGGTGCTGAAACCCGGATAAAGAAGGGCGCATGCAACCGCCGGAACAGGCCCGGCGAGGGATGCGAGAAGCGAAACGGAGCCAATGGATATCAGAACCGGAACCGACCTGAGCCAGCTGTCACCCCCCGCCATGAGTCCCGGTGAGATGATCGCCGGGAAGAGCATGGTATGATGCCCCACCTCATCGCTTATGTCCCCGGGTCTGTACTGCCTTTCACCGTATCTTTCGGAGTTCACGTGACCCATTCCCGCGGCTATTTCAGCGAACCTCACTTCGTCGCTGTTGACCTCTGCGGTGAAGAGGGTCAGGAACAGCATGGGGATCAGGGCCCTGACCGTTCCGTACTTCCCCGGAGCCCTGGCAAAGGCCCAGGCGGCAAGACCGGCAACGGGCACCGCAGCAGCGAAGACCCAGCCGGGCTCCCATATCATCCAGAGCCATGCGGAAAGGGTGAACAGCACCATCTGAACAGGCATCCACCACCTGACGGGACCTTTTCCCGACAGTGCACCGGCAAGTATCCATGCCCCGGGTACTATTCGTCCCAGAAATCCCGGAGAGGGCATGCTGGCCAGCCGCCAGGCGGCAAAGACCCATACTCCGGTCAGGATTGCCGCCGCAGTCGATCCGTGTCTTTCGAGGAATCCCTTCACAGCCTCTCACCCCCAGCCGTAAAGTGGATCACCGGGTGCAGCATGGGATCCTGACCCCTAAGCAGCGAGACGTTCAGCGTATCGCCGGGATGGAAGAGGAAGCAGAGGGTGTCCCTGCCCGCTGGAAGGAAGATCATGTCCTCTCCCACGGAGAGCGCCGCGGCGGGGATAGAGTCCCGCAGCCCGCCCACCTCTATCGCGGCCCACATGGCCCATGTTCCCGAGCCCGGGGCGCAGAGGAAAGCACCCCCGCTTCCAGGGAGTATCATGACCCTTTCACAGACCAGCTCGCCGTTGGCAATGAAGCTCCGTACGGCCCGGGGTTCGGGGCTGGGATCCTCCGGCAGCCCTGCAAGGAAAGCTGACAGGGAGAATCCGGCCAGGACCGCAACCGATGCCGCCGTTCTCCCCCCGCCCATGAGAGCTCCGGCGGCGGAGACCGCCGCAAGGGGGATGGAGGCCTTCAGGGGAAGGAACCAGAGGATCACGGCAACAGAGAGGAAACCCGAGACCCTGGCTGCCCTTCCAGGGGCTAATAGTGAGAACAGCATACCCCCCAGAAGGACCGCCCAGGGCAGTGCTCCTGGAGAGAGGAGGGCCAGTGCCAGCGGCGGGAGCCCGATGAGGAAAAGCCTTCTGCCGGAGACCAGGGCCAGCGCGGCTGAATAGGGCAAGAGGGCGGCGAGTTCCCAGGAGGGCCCTCTGAAAAGGGCCGCAGCAGCAGCAGTGCACATGCAGGCAAGGAATACCGATATCATACGAAGACCGCCTTTACCTGATCCCCGGGACCATCGCATTTAATGTAAAGAACATCTCCCCCCGTGGCCACCCGGAGAACCGTGGAGCCCCCCGCGGGAACGTTGAACCTCGATACCGGTGCTCCGCTGCCGTCGAGTAAGGCTCCGGATACGGCGTGTCCGGTGGACAACAGCCTCAGCGATACATCACCCCCCGGCGCCGGTGAACCGGCCCATGGCGAAACTAGCCCGCCTCGCCAGCCTGGACCGGACGCCCCCGGTTCAGGCCTTGGAAGGGGCATGTCCATGGGTGAGCCGAAGAGCATTCCCGAAAGCTCCATCGGAAGCTCGATCGTATCAACCCGGGCAAGGGCGGCCCCGAGGAGGACCCTGATCCCCGGAAGCGGGTTCCGTCCCCGGGCAGCTTCCCTGAGAAGGATGCGGGCCCTGTTCCATAACCACCTGCCATTGACCCTTCCGCCTCCGAAATACCTTGAGAAAAGCCTGGCGGACGACCTTAGCTCCCACAGTGAGGCCATCTTCCGGGAGCTGGAACCGCCAACCACATGGAAGGCCTCCGCGGAGGGAAGCACTGACAGCTTCCCCCCGGCGGCTCC
>CAYLXG010000017.1:0-9285 GCA_964387445.1 uncultured bacterium | reverse complement strand
CATCTATTCACCATACAGCTTCTCACTTGCAATGGCCATGGCCTACGGAGGCGAGGCGGGCAACACGGCTGCAGAGATTGCCGATACATTTCACTTTACCCTGCCCACTGACAGCTTCCACCCGGCGGCTCCGGCCCGGAGGGACAGGTCGGCGTCCTCGAAGTACATGAAGAAGCCCTCGTCGAACCCCCCCAGTTCCCTGAGTACCTCCGTTCTCCAGAGAGAGACCGCGGCGGTAACGGCGGGTACCCTCTCCGGTCTCAGGGAGGGACCCGGCTCAAGGTGCATGAATCCGGCGTCCCACGCTTCGCCTGCGGGGGTAAGGAAAACACCCCTGGAAGCGGTAACTATTTTCCATCCCATGAGCCTTACCAGGGGCTGAACCGCTGCGTGATCGGGGTTGTCATCCAGGAACGCCGTGAGTTCTTTCAGCGCATCCCGGTCCAGTGAGGCGTCGCTGTTCAGGAAGAGGGTGTACTCGGTTCCGATCTTCTCCAGGCATCGGTTGTTCCCGTAGCCGAATCCCCGGTTGACCCCGCATATGACGTTACATCCGGGCATCCTGCTCCGGAGAATGTCACAGGTACCGTCAATGGAGCCGCTGTCATGTATGACCCATGGCAGGCTGCCCAGGGAACCCCGGGCATCAGCCATCAGGTCGGCGAGACCCGCGGCGTTGTATGTCACAACTGCCGCTGTCACCCTGTGCAAAGCCCCCTCCTCTCAAGCTCGTGGAAGAACCTGCCGGTGACAATCTTCCATGTGTGGCTATCCAGGACCTTGTTCCTCCCCCTGGACGCCATTTCCGTTGAAAGGACTCCATCGGAGAGGAGCTGTTTCAGCCTCTCGGAAAGGGCTTCACGGTGGTCGAAGTCAATGAGGAATCCATCCCTTCCGTGGTCGATCAGGTCGGGCATTCCCCCGGCGTTGCAGCCTATGACCGGGCTTCCGGAAGTCCAGCCGTCGAGGACCACTATACCGAAGGCGTCCAGCCTGGAGGGGGCGGCAACTATCTGCGCCGCGGCGAAAAGATCCTTCCTGACCGGTTCAGGGAGATAGCCTGTCACCGCCAGCTTACCCCCTGGTATATCCGGGGACCTTGCATCGAGGTACTCCCGAAAATCGGGGAGCACCGGACCGGCGAGGACCAGCATGAAGTCCATTCCCCTTGCCCAGAGGTCCATTGCGGAATCAAGAAGGGTGAATGATCCCTTGTCCCTGCAGTGGGCGGTCATGCTGAGCACAAGCGGAAGCCCCGGGGGCAGCGAGAGGGCGGCAAGGGCCCTTTCCCGGGAAGCGCCCACCCATTCGTCGGGGTCAACACCGCTTCCGTGGACCATGACCATGTCCGGATCCACACCGCATTCTTCGGTGTAGACGCCCTTCTCGAACCTGTTCTGCGCCACCACCAGCGAGGAGGACCTGAGTATCTCCCTCTGGTCCCCTGCGAAGTAGCGCAGGGGCTCGATTCTGTGACCGGGACTTCCCAGGTTGGCGTGGGGAACCGTAACCAGAGGAACCCCGTTCTTCCTGGAATACCTCCAGCCTCCATGGATCATGAAGGGCATGGCGTTTGCGTGGACAAGATCGAACTTCCCCGAGGCATCCTTTGCCAGCCAGCGGTCGAGGGAGGGCACGAAGGGGTTGGGAAAGAAGAATCTGTCGGGCCCCCCGGGGGCCAGTCTCCTCATCACAGCCCGCAGCAAATGCTGGAAAGGGGGATTGACCACTGGGAACCTTATGATCCTTACGCCTTCATAAGTGAACTCCCCCGGTGGAAGCCTTCTGCCTCCGGGTTTCACGAAGGCGTCCATGTCCCAGGCGTCGGTGGTGGCAATCACCGGCTCGTGCCCCCTTCGACGGGCTTCCAGCGCATGCTCCAGCACGTATCGTTCGGAACCTCCGTGATAGGGCCAGCTTCTGTGCACCAGGAAGAGTATCCTCACAGAAGCCTCCTGTAGAACTCCATGGCCTCCCCTGCTGCGTCGGTCCATGAGTTCACCGAAGCCCGGGCTGCCATTTCCCTGAGATCGTCGGTCGCTCCGTTCCTGATGGCGTCGATCCATGCATCGGCATCGTTAACCGGAAGAACGAGCCCCCTGCCGGAGACCGTTTCCCCCAGGGCCCCTCCCCCGGATGAGATCACAGGGGTTCCGCAGGCGATGGCTTCCAGGGCCGGCAGCCCCAGACCCTCGCTGGTGCTGGGAAGGAGGAGGGCCTCCGCTCCGCGGTAGAGGCTGAGAAGGAGGTTGTCCGAGATGGACCTGAGCACCTTCACCCTTCCGCCGGTCTCACCAAGTGGATCGCCCCAGCTCTCCGCACCGGCCAGGACAAGGGTGCGCCCGGTATCCCCTGCCTTCCTGAAGCAGTCCAGCAGGAAGGGTATGTTCTTCCTGGGGACGAAGCTTCCCACATGGAGGAAGTAGCCGCCGGGTTCAAGACCCAGGGACTCCATCACCAGGGGGTCCGGTTCACCCGGGGTGAATCCTGAGTCCGCCGCTCCGCATACGGCCCCGGCCCTTTCCTCCGGCAGATGGAAAAGCTCGATGGCCCTTTCCCTGGCCCAGCGGCTTATGGCCATGACCGCAGCGCCGCCGGCGATGAGGTCCATGAGCCTGCCGGCGTACATCAGCGTGGTCTCCGTGTGGTTCTCAGCCTCAGTCCACGGTGTGTCGTCGAAGAAGGTAACCACCTTCACCCGCCCCTCTCCCAGCGGCTGAACCCCTGAAAGATGGATGATGTCGGGCATTCCGGCTATCCTTGCGATCCGCTCTGCCCTGGTGGACTCCAGCCTGCCCTTCCTGATAAGGTGACGCCTCACCAGGGGAAGGGCCATCCATTCCGGGGAGGGAACCGGGACCGCTTCCCTTACGGTGCATGGAACGCCGGGATGGGTCTCCGGAAGGTCTATGGAAAGGTGCAGCTGAGAGAGCTCCGCCAGACCGCCTGACAACCCCTTTATCCACCTTCCTACTCCACCTGCGCTGTGTGCGCATACCGTTACGTCAAGGACCGTTCTCACAGGCCCTCGATATCCACAGACTGTCCCCTTTTTCCTCCCGAAGGAAGACTCCGGCGTAAAGGGAATCGTATAAAGCTCTCTCCCCGGGGGGCAGGATCCACCTGTTGTAGATCACCTCATCAGCCCCTGTCCCGGAGAGGTCTTCCCTGGAGGGCGGTTCCGACGGGTTCCACCGGAGGCCTTCCGGAATTCCCTCCATCATGTCCTCCCCTCCCCTGGCGAAGAACTTCACCCTCCTCTCCACGCCGTCGGCGGCTTCGAAGAGGGCGTATCTCCTTATGAAATGGGAGGCGGGGATCTCCAGCCTCATCCCGGACGCGGTTCCGCCGGTATAGAATGCCGGGACACCGTCCTGGATCTTCCGCAGTGGGATGGGGGTTATCTCCAGCAGGATAAGTCCCAGGGGGAGCCATCCCTTCTTCCCGGGAATCCCTGCGATGAATGCTCCCGCCCCCAGGGCGGCCATGAACCCCACGATGATCCCCAGCCTGGCAGGGGCCCTGGCCGCGGAGAGCCACGGGGTCTTTGCTATGAGCATGTAGGGAAGGGGGACCGGTGTGGGGGTTCCCAGGAACTTGAACAGTGGCCCCACGGAGAGCACCATCACCCCCAGCGCGGCAAGGGCGGGGAAATACCGTTTCTTCCGGACGCACCATGCCCCGGCGGCGGCGATCACCGTGAGGCCCGGCGTAACCACACCCTCGAAGGGATTGGGCATGTAATCCGCGATGATGTGCCTTCCCAGGAATGAGGGGAGGAAGTAGGACTGGACCTCGGCCCCCCAGAAGACCGACTCCCGCCAGTCCTTCCCCGGATCGGTGCCGGTGAGCCCCGGCGATGTCAGGGGCCACATTGCTCCGGCGATGCACCCCAGCCCGGGGATGACACCTGAGAGGAGGGTCGTTTTCCATCCCCTCCATCGGGAAAAGATCACCGTGAGGAACCAGCCCAGGGCAATTGTGAAGCCATGCTGGAAGCTCTCAGCCACGGCCAGGGCGCTGAACGCCGCGCACAGGAAGGCATGCCCGGCGCCTGCCCCGGTAAGGAGCCTTCGCACCATCGCCAGGGCCACCAGTGCATAACCCACGGAGGCCACGGGATAGTGCTGATACATCCTTATGGTTCGTACGGGCATCCAGGCTATGATGAGCCCTGCGATGACCGACGCGGTTCTGCCCAGCCCCCATGCCCTGGCGAAGAGATAGCCCGCAAGGGCGGAGAACACCGTTGCGGCCAGCAGCGATGTCTGGTAGCCCCATCCTGCGATCACCGCCAGGAGGAGGTCAGGCCAGGCCATGTTGTTCCATGCAAGTGTGCGTCCGTGATAGACCCTGGGATCTGACATGGAGCCGGCTCTGTCGCCGGCCCAGCGGAAGTGCCATAAGCAGTCGTACACATCGCTGTCCCCTGAGAAGAGAACATGCCTGGGATCGGCGTACATGCCCACGGTGCCAGGGGTCAGCACCGAGATCGCCCACGGAGCGCTCAGAACCAGCAGTACCACAACTGCCAGCATCCTCCCGCTCATTCCTCCCCCGCCTCCAGGAATGACATCCACTGCTGAAGACACTTCTCCCTGTCGCTTGTCCGACGGAAGTACTCCGCCGCCCCATCCCCTATGGACCGGGCGACCTCAGGGTTGTCCATGAGGTACTTCAGGGCGGCAAAGGCCCCGGCGGCGCCGGACTCCGAAGGTATCCTCAGCACCGCGCATGCGGGTATGTCCCTGAACGACCCCTCGTCGGAGAGAACGGCTGGTTTCCCGCTTCTGAGTATGTCCATCATTGAACCGCTGGTCTCGCTGCAGGTATGGTGGCGCATGTCGATGGCGATGTGGAACCTCTCTATGCTCCTTCGGAAATCCATGTCGGAAAGCCTGCCGGTGGTCTCGATCCAGCTGTGGCCTGTCTCAGGCCATCCTCCTCCGGCGGCCAGGAGCCTTACTTCATGGTGTTCCCTCAGCTCGGCCACGGCCTGGGACATTGCTTCCCAGTTCCGTCCGTAATGGAATGTCCCGGCTATTCCTATGACCGGCGGACCGCCGTCGGGCTCTGGTGCCGGGACCCTTCCCAGGAAGTCCGCCAGGAACCCCATCCTGTGTATCTTCCTTTCCGGATGGAGCTTCTGAAGGCGGTATCCGGCGGTGTCGCTGAGAACCGCAATGGAGGTGGCGCAGTGGGCAAGCCTGCCCATAAGGGGGTACTTCCTGAGCCTCATGTCGTATTCCGGAAGGCTTTCGGCCCTCCTGCCCATCACCTTCAGGACATGATCGCTATCCCGGCCGTAGTCTGCCTTCACATGTGATGCGTATTCGGACCATTCCCCGGTTTCATGGGCCATCTGCCTGAGAAGGTGATGAAGGTTGGTCTCGTGGAAGAGGACCTTTCCCCGTCGGGTCGACAGAGTCCTGACCACATCGGCGCAATGGGGAGAGTTGCCGGCCTGGTAGACTACAGTGCCCTGAAAGTCACTCTCCTCAAGATCGCCTATCGGCACGCACCTGCACTCTGGAACGGGTGCTCCCCCCGGGGGATATGCCACTGTCCACTCCACGTGGTCAGCTGTGAGCCTGAGTATCCTTCTGGCGTAGTCAGCGAGACCGGTGGGCTGCGGCGGAAGGGGCGTAACGAGAAGGGCTTTCATCAATTGACCCTGCCGGTCCAGGCCCTTATCCTGAACTCCACGAGCTGCCGGAACATCTCCATTATGGGCCCTATCCTGACCCAGGCTATGAAACCGGTTCGCACCGCTTCGAAGGAAACGGTTCCCGCGCGCCTGGGGTAGTGGGAAACCGGAAGCTGAAGGATGCGGTATCCCATGTCCCTGGCCAGGGTCATTATCTCGAAATCTATCACCCCGCAGGTGGAACGGGGTTTGACCCTCTGGAAAATGGACGCCCTGAAGAGCTTGAAGGAGGCGTCAACGTCCCTGAATGACCTCATGAACATTATGGTGGTGAGGGAGTTCCAGAGAAGGGAGTAAACAAGGCGCATTCCCGGGTCGCGGCGGCGGCGGCGGAAACCCGAGATTATGTCGGCCCTGTGCCTCTCCCTCCACAGAAGCTCCATCTCGTTCAGGTCGAACTGACCGTCGCAGTCGGTGTAGAATATCCACTGGTGCCTGGAGGATTCGATACCGGTCCTCACCGCTGCGCCGAAACCCCTGTTTTCCCGGTGCGAGACCAGCCGCACCCGTGGATCGGCGAGGGAGAGTTCTTCAGTTATTGAAGGGGTGGAGTCGGTTGAACCATCGTCGACTACGATGATCTCCCAGCTCTGGCCAACGAGCCCCTGGAGGACCGTGGAGGCGGCTCTCACCATGTACTCCACGTTCTCCTCTTCGTTGTATGCCGGGAGGAAAAGGCTTATTCCGTTCTCTATTGCTGTCTCCCCTCTCAGCTTTCGGCCTTCGGTATGGAAGGGCCGCACAGCAGGGGAATATTAGCCTTTCGGAGAATTTTTCCAACCTGAACCGCATGCCCGGTTCAGCATGCCCTTTCGTAGAGATATTCCGTTTCGGTGTATTCCCCCAGTTCCAGTATCTCCCGCATTTCCCTGAGGATGACATTCTCCCGGCACCGTGCCGGATCCACCGCCTGCACCGCGGAGATGAACATGCAGCCCTGAAGCCTTGCCCTCCTGGACCCCTGGATGCGGAAGAGCACCGGACCGCTGAGCTCAGGACCCCATATGTAGAGCATTCCCGAGGAAAGCACCTCCCTTGCGGTTTCGCTTCCCGTTCTGAGTACGATGGATGCCCTTCTGGCACCCTCTCCGCCGCTTACCCGGCCCCAGACAGCCTCTTCTGAGGAGGGGCCCGTTTCTGACTGAACCCTGTAATCTGATCTCATGGTTCTCACCTCCGGGGATAGTATAGTGGATCGGAGGATGAATGTAAACACCTGTTTACTTTACCGGGAAAAGGGAGGGGGGAAGCACCGCCTCCCCCCTTGCGGTAACTATATCCGGCAGAGACGAACGGTGGAGCTGCCGCCGCTGTCGAATACCCTGAGAACGTAGGTTCCCGGTGGAAGGGCTGAGCCCTCAACCATCAGTACACCATCGGAGACCGCGGGCCTCTGTACGATCCGCCCGAGAACGTCGTAGAGTTCCGCCCGGGCCCCGGGCCCGAAACCGGACACCGTAACGAAGGCCGAGGAGGGGAACGGGTTCATCTCCGGCTGGATAATCCTGGTGTCCATTGGTGTGGTATGGCCCTCCTCCACCGATGTGGAGGTGTCCACCTTGTAGATCTTGTCGTTAACGGGATCGCTTACCCAGAGATATCCTGAACTGTCAACCGTGAGACCGGCGGCGGCGGGGACTTCTGTTCCGCTCACGTAACCGGTGAGGTTTCCGCTGGTGTCGTACCTGAGAACAGGGCTGTCGGATTCGTCCCTGGCCACCCATACCCCTGCGGCGGACCATGCTATGTCATAGACCGCAGGCTGAAGACCCGGGAAATCAAGCTGGTTCATGTACTGGCCCGACGAGGAGCCGGCTGTGGTGTACTTGTGCACAGAGAACTGCGTGGTGCTTCCGTAGATGTTGCCGAATGCGTAGATGGTGCTACCGTTGAAGGCCGCGCCCGTCACCGACGAGCTTACGGTGCCGCCTCAACAGTATACGTCGAACTCACCCTGGTATGCCCCTGAGGCATTGTACTTGTACATCTTCCCGTACTGAGTACCGCTGTGCATGGCCAGATAAATGGTTCCATTGCCGTAGGCCAGGCCGCCTGCGGCGGGATCGTAGGTGGAGGTCTGATCGGTAACGTAGAAGGAGGTGGTTACCGACCCGTCGGATGGATCGATACCGTAGATGTACTGGGTGGTGCCGTCCACCGCCCAGAGGACTCCATCCCCCCAGGCCAGGCCGGTAATGCCTGTATCGGGGGCGTCGAAGGTCTCAACCACCGTTGCGCCCAGGGAAACAGCTGCTGCAAGCAGCACCATCAGAAGTATTTTCATAAACACTCCAATCGGGTAGGGATTACAAGGGTATTATTTCCAGCACCGTTTCACGAGTCAAGTCTTTCCTTCAGGGCATATATCAGTTCCAGGGCTTTCCTCGGAGTCACCGAATCGGGCTCGATCCTCCGTATCTCCTCCAGGACCGGGTGTTCCGGGTTGGAAAGGGGAAGGCTCATCTGCCCTGAGCCGTCCTGACCCCCGGATGGAAGCATGTGCCTTCCCTTCTCCAGGTCCTGAAGCACCCTTTCCGCCCGCCGTACAACTGATGAGGGCACCCCTGCCATGGCTGCGACGTGTATGCCGTAGGAACGGTCGGCTGCCCCTGGTTCCACCCTGTAGAGGAAGGATATCCGTTTTCCAGTTTCCCTCACGGCAACATTTGCGTTGTCGCACATGGGCAGCCTCGATGCCAGGGATGTGAGTTCGTGGTAGTGAGTGGCGAAGAGCACCATGGGCCTGTGCTCGCAGTGGTCGTGCAGATACTCCAGCATTGCCCAGGCTATTGAAAGGCCGTCGTATGTGCTGGTTCCCCTGCCTATCTCGTCAAGTATGGCCAGGCTGCTGGAAGTGCTTCCGGTGAGCAGCGCCGCCGCCTCAGCCATTTCCACCAGGAAAGTGGACTGGCCCCTGGAGAGACGGTCCCCGGAACCTATCCTTGTGTATATCCGGTCCACGGGGCTGAATACCATCCTGGACGCGGGCACGAAGGAGCCGCTCTGGGCCAGTATCACCAGCAGGGCCGCCTGTCTCAGGTAGGTGGACTTCCCGGCCATGTTCGGCCCGGTGACCAGGAGTATCCTCTTCTCGGGAGAGAGCAGAAGATCGTTGGGAACGCACTCCCCCGGGGGAAGCATGTCCTCCAGGACAGGATGCCTTCCCTCCTCTATTCTGAGAACGGGGTTCGTGGAGATCTCGGGCCTTGTCCAGCCCTTTTCCGCCGCCAGCGAAGCCAGGGAGCAGAGAACATCGATCTCTGAAAGGGCCCTTCCGGCGCCTTTTATCCTGGCAACCGAGGAGGCGGCTTCCATGAGGAGTCCATGGAATATCTCCCCTTCCAGCACGGCGATCTCCTCGTCGGCGCCCTGTATCCGCTGCTCCATATCCTTCAGCTCCGGTGTGATGTATCTCTCGGCATTGACCAGGGTCTGTTTTCTGATGTACCTTTCCGGAACAAGGTGCGCGCTGGTCCTGGAAACCTCCAGGTAATAGCCGAATACCTTGTTGTATCCCAGGCTCATCCGTGGTATTCCGGTTGCTTCCTGCTCGGAGGCGACCATCTCCTCCATCCACC
>CAYLXG010000016.1:10334-23661 GCA_964387445.1 uncultured bacterium | reverse complement strand
CCTGCTCCTCTTCCTCCTCCTGGTCCTCCTGGTCCTCCTGGTCTTCCTGGTCCTGCTGGTCTTCCTGATCCTCCTGGTCCTGCTGGTCTTCCTGATCCTGCTGATCCTCCTGGTCCTGCTGATCCTCAGGGGGCGGAGGTTCGTTCTGCTGGAGCCATTTCAGGGCTACCTCCCAGTTCTGGGCCATCCTCATGGATGCTTCCCCGGCGGAGATCCCGGGCAGGAGCATCTCCACCACGCTCTGTACGCCGGCGTAGTCGCCCTGGGACATGGCATTGCCCAGCCTTGCCGATGAGAGTGCTTCGAGGAGGGTGTCGCCGTGGAATTGCTCCTCTGGAAGGGATGAGAGGATGCTGTCGGCGGAGGCGAAGTCACCGGCCAGCATGGAGTTGATCCCCCTGTTGTACTGGGCCCTGGGATCTTCGGGCATTCTAGAAGCTATCTCCTCCAGTCTGCTGGAGGCCTCCTGGAGGTTTCCGTCGGCTGCTTGGTCCGCCGCTTCCAGGTAGAGGTTGAGAAGGGGGACCCTCTGGGGAACGGAAAGGAGGACCACAAGAGCTGCAAGGATTGCCGTCATTTCCCCCTCCCCTCCAGCCATGCCGCAGCGAGGACCAGGGCAAGCCCGGCACCCAGGAAGTACTGGAACCTCCGGGCTCCCGTTGCGCCTGCTATGTCGGCGTTCACGTCGGCGGAACTCATGCTCAGCATCTCGTTCAGCGGCCCGGAGAGGTCCGGGGCCTCTGATATCCGGGTGTAGAACCCTCCCGTACCCTCCGCCAGCTCCTTGAGAGTTTCCTCCTCCAGGACTGTCCTCACGGTGTCACCCTGCCACACCAGGGGTCCGCTCTCCCCTGGAACGGTAACCGGGGTGTCCCCCCCCACGCCAACCGCAACCAGGGATATCCGGCGGCTGTTTGCCTCTTCCACCGCCCTGTCAAGGTTGAAGTCGTGGAAGCCTCCGTCGGAGAATATCACCCCCACCTGCCCCTCGAGGTCCATGTCGGGAAGGGCGGTGGCCATAACCTCCACCAGGTTGCTGAGGGTGGTGCCGTCGGGAAGGGCGGTGTCGTCCATGGGCGATGATGGAATCCTGTCCAGAAGGAAGGCGGTGAGCCGCGTTATCGCCAGGGCGGCCCTCCACCGCCTTGTGGGGCTCTCGTCGTCGCACCACATGGAGCGGGAGACATCCAGGGCCACCACCACGTTCCTGCCGCCTGTGGGTATGTAGGCTTCGGAATGGCCCCACACGGGCCCCGCCGCCGCCGCGGCGAAGAACAGGACGGCTATGGAGAAGAGCACCCTGCTGGCGGTATGCTGAGCCGGGGGTGTTATGCCCACCTTTTCCCAGAGCACCGGGCGGACGAACCTCCTGAGCCTCTTCTCGTCATCCCTGAGCCATCTGGTCCTCAGCCACCAGTAAAGCGGCGCCGCCAGGGCAAGGAGGAGCAGCAGCGGTTCCTGAAAGCTCATCAGTTCCCCCCTCCGGTTATCCTGAACGCCTTCCATCGGCAGTACTCACCCAGCGCCAGCAGTGCGAGGCCGGTGATGAGCCATCCCAGGTAGTGGTCCTTGTAGACGAAGAGCCCCGACTCCGGCAGAAGGGAGGCCTCCAGGCGGTCGATCTCCTCGTAGACCTCCTCAAGCTCCCTGCCGCTGTAAACGTTGAAGAGCCTTCCATTGTTCAGGGCAGCTATCTCCGAAAGGGTTTCCCTGTCCACCTCGTAGCCGCTCTCATCCCTGCCTATGGCCACGGTGTAGACGGATATGCTGTCGCCGTGGAGGGTATTCACCGCCTGGGCGACCGTAATGGGATCTATTACCCCTGCGGTCTCCACGCCGTCGGAAAGGAGCACGATCACCCTCCTGTCGGTGCTTGATGATCCGAGACCCCTTGCCGCGGTTGCGAGGCCGGCCCCTATGGCGGTGCCGTCGGTGAGATAGCCTAGACGGGCATTCTCTATGAACCTGCGAAGGGTCTCATGGTCGAAGGTGGGGGGGCATATGGTCACCGGCTCAGCGGCGTAGAGCACCAGACCGATGCGGTCGTTGGGACGGTTCTCTATGAACTCCAGGGCCGCTTCCTTGGCCACCTCCAGCCTGTTGGGGCTGTAGTCATCCGCCAGCATGCTGGTGGAAACGTCAAGGGCCAGAACGATGTCCACTCCCTCCCCGGAGTCGGGCAGCCTCTCGAAGCCTGTCTGGGGCCTTGCAAGTGCCATGATCAGGCAGAGGATGCCCGCCCATGGAAGGAATACGGTGAAGAACCTTCCTTCGACGGATTCCGGTGTTCCGGTGAAGGGTCCGGTGAACACGGCTCCCCTGGAGACCGGCTGGCGCTTCCTTTTCAGCATCGCTGACAGGAAGAGTATCACAGGGAATGCGAAGAGAACGGGATATGATGCGAAACGTATCACCTGGACCACTCCCTTCTCAGCTTAGCCAGCTTCCTTATGAACCCGGCGGCCCTCTCCCTGGAGCTTCCCCAGTCGGCGTAGAGCTGCAGGGTGATCTCCCTCACCAGTTCGGCGGCTTCTTCGTTGAACTTCCTTCCCTGGGCGGAGGAGCCAACTGCCCGGGAAATCTGGTTGTGGGTAAGGGCCCGGTTGCCCACGCCGAACTTGCCCGCCACGGTGATCCTGTACTGCCGGTCAACTTCGGTGAAGAGCTGAGGCCACCTTCCGTGTATGTAGTTCTCCGACTCCAGAAGGGCCAGGGCCTCCCTTTCGGCTTCTTTCCCCGGTGGTATCCTCTCTTCAGGCGCCTCTTCCTCCGCAGTGCCTGAACGCTTCCTCCTCATGAGGAAATACGCCGCTGCCGCCAGCAGGAGCGCTCCGCCGGCCACCGGAAGCCAGGGGAAGGGCGGTGACTGGGTCCATACCAGCCAGAAGCTCATGTTCCGCGCGTAGTCCTCCGGCAGACCCGGAGGAATATCCATGAAGCAGGGATAGACCGGGAAGGACGGGTCCATCAGGGTGTCAGGGAAGGAGGGGACCGCTATCACCAGGGGGGGCTGGAAGGTCATGGTGTCCCCCAGGGCGTTCCAGCCTGTAAGGGGCGGAAGGTCCAGTGTGTCGGAGAGGACCAGGGGCACCACGGTGAAGCTGCCGCTGTCGCCGCCGGCCACTGTCCAGGTGGAGTCCTCCGGAAGGATTTCCGTCTGATAGCCCTCAGGGACCATGTAGTCAACGGTTCCGGGAAGTCCGCTTCCTATCTCCGTGTAGGCCGCCGTCAGAATGAGAAGACATGTGGTCAGCATCGGCATCATCAGTGGGCCCTCCTCCGCTTGCGGAGGTGGAAGAAGCGCCTCAGGGGCAGCACCAGGTCGTCGGCGGTGGAAATGCTAACCACGTCCAGCCTCGTTCTCCTGCAGAGCTTCTCCCTGGCGGCGGCGTCGGCCTGTACCCTTGCGGTGAAGGCCTTCTGCCAGGAATGGCTGGAGGTGTTGACTATGCTCTCCTCCCCTGTTTCCGGGTCCCTGAAGCGTATCCTGCCGATGTCCGGTACCCGGACCTCCCTGGGGTCGAAGATGTGTATGCCCACCATGTCGTGCTTCGATGAGAAGACCCGGAGCTTCTTCTCGCCTCTGTCTCCGAAACGGAAGTCGCTCACAAGGAATATCAGGGCCCGTCGTTTGAGCACCCTTCCCAGGAAGGCGAAGGCGTTCTCCACGTCGGCCTTCTCCTGGTGGTCGGAAGCCTCCAGCACCTTCTGTATGATGGAGAGGGAATGTGCCCTGCCCTTGTCGGGGGGAACGTAGTTGTAGACCTTGTCCCCGAAGGTGAGAAGACCGACCCTGTCATTGCTCCTTGCGGCGGAGAGGGCCACCACGGCGGCGGTCTCGGCCACTCTGTCAGCCTTGGTAAGGTTGATGGAGCCGAAGTTCAGGCTGCCGGAAACATCCACCACCAGCATAACCTGAAGTTCCCTCTCCTCGGCGAGGATCTTAACGAAGGGGTTCATGGCCCTGGCGGTGACGTTCCAGTCTATCAGCCTGGGATCGTCGCCTTCCACATAGGGTCTGTAGTCGCAGAACTCCATCCCCTGGCCGCGGAAGACCGAACGGTAGTCCCCTCCCATGAGCTGGTCCACCAGTTTTCTGGTGTGTATCTCAATTCTCTGAACCCGTCTGAAGAGACCGTGTGCGGTTTCCATTACGGTCTACCGCCTGGTTACCGGGACCTTGTCGAGAATGGTGGAGAGTATTTCCCCCACAGAAACCTCCTCGGCCTCGGCCTCGAATGACCTTATGATCCTGTGGCGCAGGGCGTCCGGGGCAACCTCCTTCACCAGGTCCGGGGTCACGAAGGCCTGCCCGTAAAGCAGTGCCCTGGACCTGGAGGCGGCCAGCAGGGCCAGGGAACCCCTGGGGCTGGCCCCAACCTGGATAAGGTCCTCCAGGTCGCGGAGGCCGTGGAGCCTGGGATGCCTCGTTGCGTCCACCATCCTCACTATGTAGGAGAGGACGTCCTCCTCGACGAGTATCCTGTTGGAGAGGTCCTTCAGACTGGTAAGCTGTTCGGTGGTCATCACCCGGGAAGCCCTGGGCTTCCCTCCGCCCCCCATCCTGGTGAGTATCTCCATCTCCTGGTCGGGGGTTGGATAGTCGATTATCAGCTTCAGCATGAACCTGTCCACCTGGGCCTCGGGAAGCGGGTATGTCCCCTCCTGCTCGATGGGGTTCTGGGTGGCCATTACGAAGAATGGTTCCGGAAGAGGGTGGGTGGTTCCCCCGAAGGTCACCTGCCTCTCCTGCATCGCTTCCAGCAGGGCGCTCTGAACCTTGGCCGGGGCTCGGTTTATCTCGTCGGCAAGGACCATCCGGGCAAAGATGGGACCCATCCGTTCGATGAAGGTCCCCTTCTGGGGCTGGTAGATCATGGTGCCGGTGATGTCTGCGGGGAGAAGGTCCGGTGTGAACTGTATCCTGGAGAAACTGGCGTCCAGACAGTCCGACAGGGTGCTGGCGGCAAGGGTCTTGGCCAGTCCCGGAACCCCTTCGATGAGAACGTGGCCGTTGGAAAGAAGGGCGGTCAGCAGCCCGGTTCGAAAATCCTCCTGGCCCACAACGACCTTGGAGAACTGGGCTGTTACGTCCCCTAGCAGCTGGGAGGCCTCGGCGACCTCTCCCTCGAGCTTTTCAACGATTTCTCTGGACATCAGATATCCTCCCGGGCTTTATCCAGTGTTCTTCTTATCTCTGTTTCGTATTTTTCTGCAAGGTCTTCGGTGTCGGCTTCGAACCTCATGACCAGCACTGGCTGGGTATTGGAGGCCCGCAGGAGGCCCCATCCGCCTTCGAAGTCTACCCTGACCCCGTCAGTACCGTTCACACTGTATCCTTTTTCCTGGAGAATGTTCCTTACCCTGTCCACCAGTCGGAACTTCAGGTCATCTGGGCAGTCCTCCCGGATCTCCGGGGTGGAAAAGGTCTCGGGAAGGCTGTAGGTGAGCGACGAGACGGGTCCTTGGGCCTCAATGGCGGTCTCGATGAAACGCAGGGCGGCGTAGAGGGCGTCGTCGTAGCCGTAGTACCTGTCCCGGAAGAATATGTGGCCGCTCATCTCCCCTGCCAGAAGGGCGTTTTCCCGGGCCATCCCCTCCTTTATGATGGAATGCCCCGTGGGAAGCATCAGCGCCCTTCCGCCAAGTTCCTTCACCCTTGAGAAAAAGACCTTGGAAGCCTTCACCTCGCTGATGACAGTGGCCCCTGGATTATCCGCCAGCACCTTTTCCGCCAGAACGCAGAGTATCCTGTCGCCGAAGACGGGCAGGCCATTCTCGTCCACTATCCCAAGCCTGTCGGCGTCTCCGTCGAAGGCTATTCCCAGGTCGCATCCCTCCCTTACCACGGTTTCCCTGAGATCCTTCAGGTTCTCCATGACCGTGGGGTCCGGATGGTGATTGGGAAAGGATCCGTCGGGTTCGCAGTAAAGGGGTACCACCCTGTGTCCCAGCTCACGGAGGAGCCTTACGGAGCACTCCCCCCCGGTGCCGTTCCCGGCGTCCACCGCTATCTTCAGCGACCGCTCAGGGGAGAATTCGGTCCTGAGCCTGTCCAGGTAGGGTTCGGTGACGGAAACCCTCTCCGGGGACGGGGCATCATCCGCATTTACAGGTTCCATCTCCATCATCCTCCGGCGGATCTCCCCTATCTCATCGCCCCATGCGGTATGAAGCCCGGTCATTATCTTGAAGCCGTTGTATTCAGGGGGATTATGGCTTCCGGTGATCATCACCGTAATCTGCGGCTTCAGGGTGTGGGCGGCGAAATAGGTCATGGGCGTGGTCTGCACGCCAAGGTCGAGCACCCTGGATCCAGCGGCGGAAGCTCCCGCGGACAGCGCTTCGAGCAGCCTCTCCCCTGTGAGCCTGCAGTCCCTTCCCACGGCTACGGTTCCCCCCTCCGCCATCCGGCCCAGGACGAAGCCCAGCTTCCGTACGGTGCCGTCGGTGAGGTCAGTATCCGCTTTGCCCCTTATGTCGTACTTTCTGAAGATATCGAGGTTCATCCGCTGTCATCCTTTCGGGGAAGGATGAGGGTTATCCTTCCCTGGTTCCAGTCTTCGCTGAGCCATCCTCCATGGGATGAGGCAATAAGCCTGGTGAGGCCGGTTCCCAGTATGTTCTCATCCCCCGCCCTGGGGGCGGACTCGCCTGTCCATCCCAGTTCCAGCTCCACATTTCCCGCTGCCCGGAGCTCCACAGTGAGCACCGTGTTGGGATCCGCCCTTCTCAGGGCTTCCTGAAGAAGCGAAGCAACAGCCTCGGAGAGCTGGGAGGGGTTCCCGTGAACGGTTCCCTGACCAGAGATGTTCACCGATACGGAGACCAGCCTGTCCGCCGCCTCCTCGGCGAAGTCCATCACCGCTTCAGAGACCATTCTGTCAAGTTCGATGCCCTCCCGGACCTTCCGGGGGGAATCATCCTCCTCCCCGTCCTCACGGGATATCTGCTCGAAAACGGTGAGTATCCTCACCAGGGAGTGCACCTCCTCAGAGAGCCTGGAAAGGTCGCGGAGGACCGCATCGGGGAGCACCGGGTTCTCCCTTCCAAGTTTCTCCGAGGTGGACTCTATCGCTTTCAGGGGTTCCGCCAGAACGTCGCCGATCCGGCCCAGGAACCGCGACTTGAGGGTTTCCATCGAGAGGAGTTCCCTCCTTGCGTCCTCCAGGCTTCGCTCCAGTTCCCTTATCTGCTTCATCTTCATTTCAAGGCGCCAGTGGATAACCCCGATCATTGCCACCAGGAGGGCCGCGATGCCGAAGGCAAGCTGCCCGGGGATCACGGGAGGTCTCCTATCGAATCGGCTATATGCACGTTCAGGCCGGTGTTCTTCGAAATGCTGCCCAGGTCATGGCCGTCAAGGGTCAGACCGTGGTGACTGAACATGGATACCGGCAGGAACACCTTCCCGCCGGGGGAGCATCCCCCGGAGAGGGCCTCAATGACCTCTTTTCCCCCCAGAAGGCCCGAAACCGTTACCCCGCCGCCCATGAGACGGTTCTTCACCGGCAGAACGGTGTAGCCGGTTCCCCTGAGAATACCGGCTATGAAACCCTCCGCAAGCTCCCCGGTAACCACGGTTCCCGAGCCCTGGAACACCCTTTTCCGGCACGACTCCCCCTCGGCGGCGAGAAGGCCGATTCCGTTGGCCGCCAGGGTGCATCCATGATAGAACTTCGCCTCAGGAACCGGCGTTCCGGAGAGGAGGTAGTATTCGTCCGCGGCATACACCCAGGGGAAGCCCCTTTCCTCCATGGCCCTCTCCTGCCAGGGGCGGAGGAGTTCGAGTGTGGCCTCTGCAGATGCGCGGTCGTGCCCCTTGAGGGGCGTAAGCCCCTTCCTGTGCCCGGTGAGTCCCACGGGGACCACTCCCAGTATCTGCACGTTGTCCCTTGCGTAGAGGTCGGCTATGGTAGTTTCAAGGACCCGGCCCTGATTCCATTCCGGTATTTCAACCACCTGGGCCTGAACCTGGATGCCGCGGGCCCCGAGCCGGTCTATGCCCGGCAGCACAGGCATCGGATGAGGCCTTCCCAGTATCCTTCCCCTGAGGTCGGGGTCGGTGGCGTGCACCGAAACGTGCATCGAGTTGAATCCCCTGTGGATGGCGGTTTCCACCTGAGCATCGGAAAGGGTGATGTAGGTCCCCTGAAGGAAGGAATACCTCACGTCGTCGTCCTTGACCATGAGCGTGTCCCTGAGCCCAGGGGGCTGCTGGTCTATGAAGCAGAAAACGCATCTGTTCCGGCAGTGAGCGGGCTCCGAACCGGAGAGCCCTATCCCGAGTTCCTCGCCGGGGCCCCTTTTCAGTGTGATGCGCCGCCGGGAGAGGCCCCTCTGGATCACAAGCTGTGCCGATGAACCGGTGACCGCAGAGAGCAGGTCGACCCAGTCCCTCACCGGCTGTCCCGAGCATGAAAGGATAATGTCGCCCTTCCTGAGGCCGGCCCTTGAGGCGGGCGAAGGGCGCTTGACGGATGATATAGACGACCCGGAGGCAGTCATTTACTCAAGCTGGAGGGCCCGTGCGATTACCGGGTTCATCTCCTCGGCTATTTTCATCTCGGCCTCGGCGTGACCTGTTCTTCCGGTGAAGTCGTACACCCTGGCCAGGTTCACGTGGAATCCAACCACCGCGTTCTCGTCGTTGGCGGTGTTGGCGATCACAAGACCCTTGCGGAAATGGTCTTCGGCTTCGTCGTACCTTCTCATGTCGAAGGTGCACCGCCCGAGCATCTCCCGCGCCTTTATCCTGTAGTCTGGGCTGGCAAGGACCTTTTCGAACTCCTGTATGGCCTCCCTGAGGAGACCCATCTCCCTGTAGGCGATGCCAAGGTCGAAGTGGGTGGCGAAGTCCTCCTTGGATATGCTGGCCTCGACTCCTGTCTTGAACTCCATGATTATGTCCGCAAGGATGCTCTTGGAACTGTCGGTCTTCACGTTGTCGATGTCATCGAGTATGTCCGCCACGCCGGTTACGCCTGTTTCCCTGTGCTCCTCGGGAAGGATCCCGTTCATCAGGTCCATGGCGTCGCTGTACTCGGGACACACGTCGATGGCGGCTTCAAGGGAGGCCATGGCCTCGTACTGGCTGTCGTTCAGGAGGTAGGCCACCGCCAGGCGGTAGAAGGCCCTGGCCTGCCCCTCCTTGTCGATGGTGTGCCTGATGCGGACTATCTCCTTGGCCGCGGAGAGCGATTCGGGGCATATGTCCAGGACCCCTTCCAGGAGTTCGAACACCATGTAGTCCCGCTCTTCGCTCCGGTATATCTCAGCCGCCCTGAGGTATGCCCCCACCGCACCGTAGAAGTCCCCCACGTCCAGCAGGAGGTTGGCCATTTCGATGAAACCCAGGGCGTCGCCGGGATCACGCTCGAGGCGGTTCCTCATGTCGGCGACCTGCTTGGAGAGGGCCTCCCTCACCTGGCGCAGGGAAACGAGGTTCATGGCCACGAGAACGTCCCCCAGCCTTGAGTCCTTCATCTCGCCGGCCTGCTTGTCCAGGGCCTTGAGAACATCGGCTGCCTTCAGCATGCCGCAGGCGACGAAGTATTCCCCTATCCTCTGCGGGCCGGGGTCCTGTATCTCATCCTCTTCCCAGTCGGGTTCGTCGCCCTGGTCTATGTCGTTCAGGAGGTCTTCGCTGGATTCATTCCCGCCCTGGATCAGGTCATCCTGATCGAAGCTGAGATTCTTCAGCACGGCCTCGGTGTCGGTGGCCGGCGGAGCGGGCTTCTTAGCAGGCGGCTTTTCCGCAGGGGCTTTCTCCGGCTTCCTTGCAGGGGGAGCCGGCCTGGGCTCCGGTTCAGGATGAAGTTCCTTCCTGAGCTTCTGGAGCATGGCGGCCATCTTTTCATGGCCGTTCAGGTTCCTCTCCAGGGCAACGGAAACGGCAAAATCCAGGAATGTCTCGTTCTTCTGGCGGTAGGCCACCTTCGCCAGGTTGACCACCCATTTCGGGCTGTCGGGATCCAGCTCGGTGAGGGAACGGAGCGTTCTGGCCACCTCTGGAAGGTCCAGTGAAGGCTTTGCCTTCAGATAGCTTACATATTCCTTCCGGGCCTGATCGGGCTTGTCCTGCTCCATGAAGCAGTCGCCCATTATCAGATGAGCCTCCGCCTCGTGGGGAAAGGAGCGGAGGAGCTTCCTGCATACGGAGGTGGAGACCATGTGGAGGCCTTCCTCGCAGTAGAGGCGGGCGGAACTTATGAAATGATGCCTGGCCTCGTCGTCCCTTTTCAGCTTGAGAAGGACATCGCCTATCTTGTTGTGTACCGATGCGTCCTTGGGATCCTGCTCTATGACCAGGTTGAATATCTTCAGGGCGCTGTCGTGCTTCCCCTTCTGGACAAGATCGTGAGCTTTTTTCTTGAGAGAGGTGACATTCTCGGTCATTACCTGCGATCCTCCGTTTTGCTATCCGTGATTCGTACTATATACTCTTTCACCGGCACAGTACACCACCTTCACATCTGGATGGCCCAGGTGGTAGGGGATCGTCCTGTGGTCGTCGCAGTCCCATACAACAATATCAGCATCACAGCCCGGCGCAAGCCCCCCTTTGATCCCCTGGAGGCCCAGGGCCGCGGCCCCGTTCACCATTGCGGATACCAGGGCCTCCTCAACGGTGAAGCCGCACTGGCATACAGCCAGGCTCACGATGAGGGGCATGGAATCGCAGAAGCAGCTTCCGGGGTTGAAGTCCGTGGCAATGGCCACCGCGGCACCTGCGTCGAGGAGTTTTCGCCCCGGCGGGAATGGCTTGTTGAGAAAGAGGGCCGTTCCAGGAAGAAGGGTTGCCACCGTTCCACTGCCGGCGATGCCCCTGATGTTCTCCGGGGAAATGGAAAGAAGGTGGTCGGCGCTTCGGGCCCCGGCATCGAAGGCCACCCTGGCCCCTCCGGTGTCATGGAACTCGTCGGCGTGAACCCGGAGTTCGAACCCCTGCCCGGAAGAGGCGGCAAGGTAACGCGCCGACTGCTCCGGGGTGAAAACGCCCTTCTCGCAGAAAATATCCACGAACCTGGCTATGCCCTGCTCCTTCACCGCGGGATTCACCGTTTCGATCAGATAATCAATGTAGCCGTCGGGGTCGCCCCTGTACTCCACCGGCACGGCGTGGGCCCCCATGAATGTGGGAATGATGGTTACAGGAGAGACTTCGGCTTCCTCTCCTGCGATGGCCAGACACCTGAGTTCTGTCTCAAGGTCCAGGCCGTAGCCGCTCTTGGCCTCTATGGTGGTTGTTCCAGAGGACAGCATGTTCCCCAGATGGCGGCGGAGGTTCGCCCTTATGGCATCGCTGGATGCCGCCCTGGTGGCGGCAACGCTGTTGAGTATCCCTCCCCCGGCGGCAGCGATCTCCTCGTAGTCCGCCCCTGCGGCACGCATGGCGAACTCCTCATGGCGGGTCTTCCCGAAAAGGGGATGGGTGTGTGAATCCACGAAGCCGGGGGTGACAAGCGCACCCCCGGCTTCCTCTACTACAGTGTCGTCGTTGATGAGGCAGTTCTTCTCCAGAAGGTTCTCAGGCCCGGCCCACAGGACCTTTCCACCGCCGCACGCCAGAGCAGCCCCCTGGATGGCGCCGATGCTTCCGGCGAGCGTACCTTTCCTGGGCCCAGGAGGGCCGTCCATGGTGAGAAGCTCGCCTATTCCCCTTAGAACGAAGTCAGCCCTTGCGCTCAACTGTTCTAGGCTTCGGGAATAACGGAAGCTACCCTTCTGGCTCCCATGCGGTGGAACTTCACCCTGCCTTCGATCTTGGCGAAGAGGGTGTCGTCGCCTCCCTTGCCCACGTTGAGGCCCGGGTGTATCCTGGTGCCCCTCTGGCGAAGGATGATGGTTCCTCCGGACACGTACTGGCCCGATGGAGCCTTTACTCCCAGTCGCCTTCCGGCGGTGTCCCTGCCGTTCCTGGAGCTGGACGATGATTTTTTATGTGCCATGCTCTTCTTGCCTTTCCTGCGGTCTCAGTCTGCAACCACCATACGCGTGGATGCGGAAAGCCCGTTCGAAGCGTACCTTACGTGGTACACCCCCGGTGGTAGAGCCGAACCGGCGCTGAATGAATGGGTTGCAGCACCGGCGGCTATGTTCTCTTCATACACGGTTCTGCCGGAAATATCATAAATTTCCAGCAAACCTTCAACCCCTGTGTCCGGAAGTGATACTGTGCAGGAGGATGACACGGGATTGGGACTGGCGCTGATCTGAAGGAAAGGCACCGCGGAGGTGCCTCCGGATATGCCGGTTCCGAACACGAAATTCACCGGGACCATCTCTTCGGAGCCCACTGTGACGTTGTTCTGGGCCAGCGATCCCATTCCGCTCACCGTTGCGACCACATTGTAGGTGCCGGGGACCAGGGCCTTGGAGTACCCGCCGTCCACCACGTCGGTGCGGCAGAACCTCAGGGGCGTGGAGTCGGTGCCGTCGGTCTTCTCGACCTCTATGAGGGCGTCAAGGGGGTTGCCAGAGGCGTCCTCCACGGTGCCGTATACACCGTAGGTGCTCCTTACGCAGAACTCAAGGATGGGCATGTAGTTTGCGTTGGCCACGCCCGGCCAGTCAGCCGGGGACTTCACGTTGGAGACCTCGATGGTGTAGTCCACCGTTCCGCACTCTCCGTATGACCAGTCGTTCACGTCCCCGTTGGTGGGGTACCAGGAAGCGCCGGGGATCCAGATGTCCCAGGGGCTGTAGTAGGAGGTGATGGACGGATGTTCAGCATAGGCGTAGGACTGTTCTGTGACCAGCTCAAGGTCCTGAATGACGGCAGTGGTGCTGTAGTTCCACACCGCGTTCACGCACTCAGCACCGCCGTGGAAGGAGAGCCCGGTGGCGAAGGGGTTCACATAGTTGCTCTGGGCCGGCCAGTCCTGCATGGTCAGGTCCCTTATTGCCTGGCTTTCAGGACCTTCGTAATAAGGCGGGCTGTTCATGTAGCTGAAGTCCCGGTTCAAATCCACATTATTGGCGTTGTACCTGTTCCCGTTGACATATCCCCAGGGATTCACCACGCTGATTATCCAGAGCTCGGAGTTGTCCACCGCATAGGTGCACATTGAGCTTGTTCCATAGTTGTCGGTAAGAACCTCCAGGAAGTTAAGCACTGACATGCCTCCTCCCTTCTCGTCGCCGTGAATGTTCCCTGTGATGCGGATCTCAGGCTCGGCTTCGTCCTGGTTCACATTGTCGCTTACGATCACCGCATATATAGGCCTGCCCTGCACGGAGGTGCCTATCTGCTCCATACGGGCTATGTCCGGATGGGAGGAGACCACTGCCGCCATGGCATCGTTGATCTCGGTTATGGTGG
Organism: uncultured bacterium; assembly: GCA_964387445.1. Classification (GTDB taxonomy): domain Bacteria; phylum Fermentibacterota; class Fermentibacteria; order Fermentibacterales; family JCC-6; genus Sabulitectum. Next base: position 10,337 of record CAYLXG010000016.1, on the reverse strand, counting down.
GGT
>CAYLXG010000016.1:9906-10324 GCA_964387445.1 uncultured bacterium | reverse complement strand
TCGGCTTCGTCCTGGTTCACATTGTCGCTTACTATCACCGCGTATATCGGATAAGAAGGGGAGCCTGAGGAGGTCCCTATCTGCTCCATACGGGCTATGTCCGGATGGGAGGAGACCACTGCAGACATGGCGTCGTTGATCTCGGTTATGGTGGGGTATGGTACAAGGGGCGCGGGAACCTCTTCAGCGACGGGCCTGTAGCCAAGGTTCCCCAGCTCGGTCTCCTGGGCCGGGTTTACGTAAAGCCGGGCCTTCGTTCCGAAAACCGCTTCGATGTCGTAGCCGTTCTCGTTGAAGAACTGCAGGTCGAGACCGGTGACATCGGGAACCATCACCGAGCGCCAGCCGGTGCCTGCCAGTGCGAAGGCGGCGTAGAAAGCCAGGAATGCAATGGTAAACTTCACTTTGTTTTCCTTTC
>CAYLXG010000016.1:5678-9896 GCA_964387445.1 uncultured bacterium | reverse complement strand
TAACATCGGGAACCATGACCGAATGCCATTCAGCCAGGGCAGGAAATGCATTAAGTATTAGAATTGCTAAAATAAACTTCACGATCTTGCTTCCTTTGCAGGTTAAAGCCACTATTGCTCTATACGGGGATACACGACTATCATGAAACCGGTTCCCCCGGTCAACCTTGCTTCCCGCTGTGTATATTGCTTAGAATCGGTGCTACGGTCGGGGCGTGGCGCAGTTCGGTAGCGCACCTGCTTTGGGAGCAGGGGGCCGCTGGTTCAAATCCAGTCGCCCCGACCAGCAGTTCCTGTCAGAGAAGCTCCGTTCCCTTGTCCCAGATGGTGCTGAACGCCCGGTGCCAGTCGTGCTCCAGACCCCTCTTCCTGGCCTCCGCCGCCATGGCTCCCCTCAGTTCGTCGTTCTCCAGGAGCTTCAGAATGGCATCCGCCAGCTCGCCGGAGTCCCTGCCCTTCACCACCAGACCGCTCTTCCCCGGTACGATTATCTCCTGGGGGCCGCCTGTGTCGGTTACGATGCACGGGAGCCCGGCGGCCTGGGCCTCAAGCACGGAGTTGCCATAGGTATCCGTGGTGGAGGGGAATACGAAGATGTCGCAGGAGGCCACGGTCCGGGAGAACTCCTCCCCGGAGAGGTTGCCGCAGAAGAATCCGCCCCTGCCCAGTATCTCGCCGCCAAGGTCCCTCATGTACGGGCCGTCCCCGGCCAGGAAAAGCTCAACCCTGGGGAACTTTTCCCTTACCTTCAGGAAGGCGTCCGCCAGAACGTCAAGGTCCTTCTCCCTGGAGATCCTTCCTGTGTAGAGAAGCTTCAGCGTGTCAGGAGAGCCCCCGAACCTGGACATGTAGCCCTCGGTGCGCCACTCCGGAGAGAAGCTCATGTGGTCGGTCCCCCGGGGGAATATCTCCATCCTGGCCCTGTCAACGCCGAGAAGCTCCAGGTCGTCCATGTAGAACCTGCTGGGCACCATTACGGTCTCAGAAAGGGAGTAGAACCATCCCGTTGCGGAGCTTATCATCTCCGCCATCCTGGAGTCCTCGATTATCTCGTTGGTGTGTCTGGGGAAATCGGTGTGGTAGATGGAGATGGTGGGGATCCCCAGAAGCTTGGCCACCCCCAGGGCTATCATTCCAAGGGGGCCGGGGGTGGAGATGTAGGCCATCTCGAAGTCGTTCTCCTCGAAGAACCTGAGCATTTCCAGAAAAGGCGGCACCGAAAGCTTTTTCGATGGATAGTTGGGTATGGCGAACTCCTTTATGGGCTTGAAGTTCACCACCCAGCCCGGGAATGAGACCGCCCTGTCCTGGCAGGCCAGTATTGCCAGCTCACGGCCCGCCTCCACGGAAAGCCTGCCGAATCTCTGTATCGTTCTGGAAACGCCGTTGAGGTCGTCGATGGTGTCGGTTACCCAGACCCGTCTGCCTGAGTTCCTGGCCGCCGGGGAGTCAGCCCCGAGTTCCCCGCATATCCTGTTCACATGGTCCCTCCCCCGCCTCCGGTCAAGGTAGGCTATGGGGAAAGGGGCATTAAGGGCCAGGACAGGCACCATTGCTGTAAGGGCTTCGAATCCCTCGAGTATCTGCCCCCGGCTGAACCTTATCCCCAGCTGCTCAACGGACCTTCTCAGGAGGCTGTTGGTGAGTTTGTTCAGTATCTCGAAGGTCCTCTCCTCTATTCCTTCCTGCTCCAGCTCCGGGCTGCCCCTGCGGAGGTTCAGGTCCTTCCCTATCTCTATGAGCTCGTCGGCCAGGAAGCTCTCGAAGTCCGGGCTGCTGCCCTTTGCCTTCTTCAGCATGTGGTGAAAGAGAAAATCAGCCTTGTGCCAGAGGGTCGGCTCTTCGCCGCTCTCCTGGGAGATGGGGCTCAGGAACCTGTCGGCGGCTATGGTGGCGGCGTTGGGAACGTTCTTTGAAAGCAGCCTGTTCCGGTAGAAGGAGTATGCGATCGAGTAGACGGCGTAGGATGACCGCACGGCGCTGCCGTGGTCTCCCTTCAGGACCCCCCTGCCCCGGGAGACCGCGTTCAGGAAGCCGGCCGGGGTGCCGTCGCACTCGGCTTCGGTCCATGTGAGCCCGAAGAACCTGCCGCAGTGGTCGTCGCTGCCGCCGGTGAAGCCGCCGAAACCCTCTCCCCTTATCCGCCGGGTCATCTCCTCCGCCGCCTGGTTCTCCCAGGCGGCCCTGGTGCCGTTCCTGCCCTCCACCAGGGACACCCTCTTCACCAGATCCGTCCACTCCGAGGTGGTCAGGTCCTCCCCGGGGAAATAGAACGGGTGGGCAAGGGCGTTCACCAGGCCGTTGCCGTTCATGAAGTCGAGGACATCGAACACGTTCGCCTTCAGTTTCATCAGTTCTTCATGGTGCTCGCCTGTGATGTGGTACACCAGCAGGTGAACAGGCTTCCTGGAGCCGGGGAGCTGGGATGCCACCTCCTCGCTGAGGAAGGTACCCGGGAGCTTGGCGATCTTCTCCCCCCCCTCCAGGGTGTTCACGTCGGTAATGGTGACAAGGTCCATGCCCCTCTTCCTGGCCAGGTCGTAGATCAGCTCCGGGGGTGTGAAGCTCTCTGGGGCTTTCAGCGTTCTCAGTATCCATCTCGCCGACTGGCGGGATGCCTCGGAATGCACGTGCATGTCGCACCGGGTGTTTTTCATATGGATTCCCTTTCAGGGATCAGTGGTCCTGCCGGAGTAAGATAGTTTCACTCATGGATCCACCGCAACGATCCCCTGGGGGCCCTCCCCTCCGGACTGCATCCAGCCGGATGGTTCGAGGGTCTCCGGATCAAGGAGGTACACCCTGTTCTCCCCGAAGCACGAGGCGTACAAGGTGTTCCCGTGTACCGCCAGCCATGTCGGGGAGAGGGTCAGGCCCGCCCTCTCCCAGCCGCCGGTCTCGTCATAGACCACCAGGCCGCCGCTCCCCCACCCGTCGGGGGAAACGTAGCTTCCGTTCACCAGAACCGCTTCCCCCGGAGCTCCGCCGCACTCCACGGAGGATATGACCGGGTGGGGCGGTTCCGTGCCGGCCACGGTGCTCCTTCCGTCGTTCTGGTATGTGGTGGAGTAGCAGTGGAGCCTTCCCGAAGGCTGCACCGAGAGCCAGTGTGTGTTGATCCCGGTGTCCAGCCATTTTGATTCCTGCCCGGTGGTTCCGCTGTAAACCGACACTCCCCCCGGTGACGAAGTCTCAGGCCAGTTCCCGTAGCTCACGAACACAAGGTCGTTCACACATGCGATGCCGCTGGGATTGCTCCTGGTGGGGAAGCCTCCGTTCACCTCTCCGGTGGACAGGCTTACCTTTACAACGCTGTCAGCCAGGAGAAGGGTCACCCATGCGGTATCCCCACGAACGGCCATTGAGTAGGGATTGGTCCCCTGGGGAAGCATGGCGGAGAACTCCCATGCGCCGGGTTCATCCGTGCTGCCCACCCTTAGCTCTGCGTCAAGGGAGGAGAGCAGGGCGAACCTGCCGCCGCCGAGGGAAACGATGTGGCTGGGAGAGGAACCGGTGTACCAGGCGCCGGTTAGAAGGGAGTCCGCCTGGGTGTAGTAGGCGTCCGCCGTGGCGGAGAGGCCGTTGAACCATACCACCGCCGGTCCCCCGGGGCCCTCCCCGCCGGCGGGACCGGCGGCGTCCCTGCAGGCTGCGGCTGCAAGCAGGGCCGCGGACAGAATGATCTTCTTCATGTTATTCTCCATCGTATTGCAGTATCAACCCCATGCTCCTGCCCCTCCCAGGGTATCCGTCCCCTGTGAAGTAACCTTCGTCCATGAGGTTGGAAACGCAGAGAGACGCGGTAACTGTCCCGCTCACCCTCCGGGAGAGGGTCATGTCCATTATCCAGTACTCATCGAGGTAATCCGTCTGTGTCCTGTTGGTGAACCTCTTCCCCTGCCCAGAAAGGGCGGCATGGAGTTCGGCGTTAAACGGCAGCGGTGCTTCGATCCCCGCTCCCCAGGAGTATTCAGGCCTGTAGGGAAGGAGCATTCCGTATCTGGGAGTATCCCCGGTGCGGTCCTCGGCGATGTTCCATGTGAAAGAAGCGGAAAGACTGAACGGCCCCGGGGAGAACGCCCCGCTGGTCTCGATGCCCCTGGAGAGAGCTGAGGAAACGTTCGAAGGGGTCCAGACCCCGTCCTCACCGGGAAGCCAGAGGATCAGGTCATCAGTGGACTGAAGGAAGAGACAGGCCTCTCCGGTGAACACCGGCCC
>CAYLXG010000016.1:0-5668 GCA_964387445.1 uncultured bacterium | reverse complement strand
GATGGTGCGCTCGCTCTTCAGGTCGGGATTTCCGGCGGTGGTTCCGTCGAAGGGCCAGTAGAGGTCGTTGAGGGTGGGCCTTCTCCCGGAGGCGAAGGCAGAGAGGTGGCAGGTGACCCGGGAAAGAAGGGGATTCCCTCTCAGGCCGGCCCTCCCCTGAAAAAGGGCCGTTTCGCCGTCATGGTCAAAGCCTGCGTGCATGGAAAAGTGCTCCCCGGGACAGGAACAGCTGAATGTTCCCGTTGCCAGGGAGTTGTCACCGGTTGCGGTGCTGTTCGACCAGGAACCCCTCAGGGAGGCTGAAACGGTTACAGGGCCCTTCCAGGCTCCGGTGACCCTTGCGGTACGGTCGCTGTGAGTATCATCCACGGAGAAAGGCGCGGTCTGGGTGTAGTCCATGTACCCTGCCCCTCCGCTGACATCCAGTTCGAAAGCGCCTCGGGAGGCGTTGAGCCAGCCCTCCATCTGCCCCTGGCGCCTTTCGCCGTCCCCTGGAACGGTCCACAGCGGGGACTCCGTCCCTCCAGCTGCCCAGCCACAAAGAAAGCCTCCGGAAAGGTGGCTTCCCGCGAATGTGGATACCGCAGAAGCCGATATACCCGTGGAACCCTCAACCCCCACCGTTCGCTTAAATGAGATGCCTGTCCTGCTGAACCTTGCAGAGGCGCCGAATGCCCCGTGCGAAAAGGAGGACAGAGTAACCGAAGAGGCTGATGACCCCGAGGGGGGAAGCCAGTTCAGGGCTCCGGAACCTGAACCGCCGGGTATTCCCCCTCCCCTGGCTATCTCCAGCGAGGAGAAGATGGCAGGGTCGAAGACCCCGGTGGGCATGCCGTCCCTGGGCGAGACCACTGAGACACCGTCCACCATATAGTCCGCCCTGCCGGGGTCTGAGCCCCTGAGGGAAACCGACACCACGGGGATCGACCCTCCGTACTCTCGAACGGTCACCCCCGGCGTGGCAGCGCCCAGTCTCTCCATGCCAAGGAGAGAAATGGCGGAAAGCTCCCTGGCGTCCAGGATATCAGCTGAGGGAACGTGGGGTTTCAGCTGGCCCCTGGAGGCAAGGACGGTGATCCTCTCCCCTGTGTCCATCACAGTGGGATGAAGCACGATGGTGTCGCCGGCGGCGGGTGGAACGCCGGTCCAGTCAAGGAAGCCGGTGGAGTGGATGCTCAGCGTGTCGGGTAGCTCTCCCTCCCATTGAAACATGCCTGCGGCGTCCGCCGCGCCGATCCAGATGCCGTCGAAGCCCACCCATGCCCCTGGAACAGGGGATGAATCTGGCTGAACTATGCAGAGGGACCATGAGAGTATTGCCGGAATGAGCAGGATGACCCGCCTTTCACAAAGAGGGTGAAAGCCGCGGGACATCGCCGTTGCCCGGGGGCTGCTTAGCGGCAGCCGTCGGACCGATGCGCGGCGCAGTGTCTGACTTCCGGATGTGTTCCGGTCACAGTGGCGCTACCGTGGCGGATTTCCACCGCACTTCCTGCGCCCGCGGCAGTGTTAATATAACCGGAAACGGGGCTTCGTTACCCCTTCTTCCAGAAATCCCTCTCGAAGGTGGTGCCGGCGTTGTATGAGAGGGCCTGGGCGATGGAATGGTCCATGTTGTTGTACCAGAAGGAACCGCATCTTCCCATGAGGAAGAGGTTCTCCGGCATGGAGAGGGAGGCCAGCTTCTCCCGGTAGTCAAGGGTGTACACTGGGTATGTCTCCGGCACCCTTTCCCAGTGAACGAACAGTATCTCCCCCCGGTGGGCGGCCCCGGTCCTCTCCAGGTCGTCCAGAAGCCTGTCAGTAAGGAGCTCCGGGTCCCTCCACCATTCAGAATCCGCCGGGCATGTGATCTCGGCTATCAGGCTGTCCCTTCCAGGCGGCACGCAGTCCTCCCTGAAGTTCCTTGGTATGGTGAGCCTGCTGAATACTATGTCCTCCTGGCCGAAGTAGCACCACTGGTAGTCGTTCACAGGGTTCACCCCCCTGAGGGCCACGTTGGCGGTAAGGGTGTTCATGAAGGAAAGTCCCAGGTCAGGGTACAGGATGGTCAGGGGAGCTGTCCAGAGAACCCTCTCCCCGGGAATGACCTCCCCTGATCCCAGGCGGACGCCGGAGACCCTGCCGTTCTCTTCTGTTATCCCCGCCGCGGAGGTGTTCAGGAGTATCCTCCCCCCCATATCGGTGATCCTCCTGGCCTGCATGTCGCAGAAGGTCTGTATGCCGCCTGTGGATGGGTAATAGAAGCTGGTCTCAACGGGCTTCGGCAGGAAAAGGCCCTTAAGAAGGGAGAGGAGGCTGTCCGCCTTTACCCTCTTGTCTATCACCGCCCGGTTTACGCCGGCCTGGGCCCAGTCCAGGTGGAGGCTCTCGGCGGAGATGCCGGTGAACTTTTCGGTGTAGCCGGAGAAGAAGAAATCGTAGAGGTTGTTGCCGTACCTTGACCGGATGAAGTCCGCGAATGAGCGCATCTCGGGGATTTCAGGCTTCATGAAGAGGTCAAGGAAGCTCTTCCAGAGCACCGGAAGGGGCAGGCCCAGCACGGAGCCCAGGGTGAGGGGCCAGTTCCTGTACCTGCCAGCCATGTAAACCGAGCTTTTTCGCATTATCTCCACATAGCTTCCCTGGAGTATCTCCCTGAGATAGGAGTCCACCTCGGGATTGGCGGTGTGGAACCTGTGGGGACCGATGTCGAACTCGAAGCCTTCCACGGAAAAGCTCCTGGCAAGACCTCCGGGAGCGTTCTCCCTTTCGATCACCGTCAGATCCAGGTCAGTGCTCCCGGTGAGGAGCCTTTCCGCGAGGGTAAGGCCGGAAACGCCGGCCCCAACTATCACATAGCTCAATGTACATCCCTTCGGACACCGCAGAGAAGGCGGATAATACCTGCTAACATTGGCAAAACAGCCATGGAAAGCCATAGCAGATGAACGGTGAACCCGGCTTCCACCACGGTCAGATCCCCAGGCAGGGCGCCGGTGAGACCCACCAGGGCAAAACCGGCGACCCAGCCGGTCTCCATGGTGCCCATTCCCAGCAGACCGTGCACAGGGAGGGCCATTATCAGGTCGGTTACCGCGCTGGCGGTGAACACCTGCCAGAGCGGGAGCCCTTCTACGCCCACCGCATGGAGCAGTGCGTTGAACATGAAGAGCTTGAGTGCCCAGGCGGCAAGGCTGCAGCCCATTGCCAGGGACACGGAGCGCCTCCGCTCACCGGTTATCTTCATTGAACTGACCACATCCCGCCACGCGGAGGAAACCCTGCCGTCGGCCCCGAAGATCCTGGATACAGGCGCTGAGAGCAGCCCGAAAAGACCTGGAAGGAAGAAGAGCGAACCGACTCCCAGGGCTGCGGCGGCTCCGGCTATGTATATCACCGGGCCGGAAAGCCCCCAGATAAAGCTCAGGGCGACCACCGAACCCATTGCGCTGACGTCCATTATCTTGGCCAGGATAACGGTTGAGGTTCCGTATCCCAGGGGGATCGAGGAGCGCTTCCTGAAGAGGCCCACCAGCGCCACGTCCGCCATGCGGACAGGGAGCAGGTGCCCCAGCCCCACATGTATCGCCGTAACGGTGACGGCCTCTGAAAAGGGGATCCTGTGCCCGTGGGAGATCAGCTGCCATCTCCATGCCCTTACAGCCTGGGAGAGAATGAAGAAAAGGAATCCCGCCCCCAGCCATTCCGGGTCCGAACCCTTCACCGCCCCCATGATGTTCCGGAGGGTGGTTTCCGTGGAACCCGAACCCGAACGGGAAAGAAGGAAATATGTAAGTGATGCTCCAGCAAGGAGAAAGAAGATCAGCCTTGCGGTCCTGGCCCTGGTTGACAAATATTCCTCCAGTAAAAGTGACAGGGGGTAATATAGGTCATGACCAGCAGTGCGATAACCGTGAGCAGCGTTGCCAAGAGGTTCGGAAGGACCACCGCCCTCAGGGCGGGTTTCACCATCGAAGTCGCCCGGGGAAGGTCCCTTGCGATCCTGGGAGCAAACGGCGCCGGCAAGACAACGCTGATGCGGGCGGTGCTGGGGCTCACCATCCCGGAGGAGGGTTCCATAACCCTCAACGGCCTGCCCCCTTCGGATCCAGGATCCAGGATCGGGGTCAGGTACCTCCCCGAGAGGATATCCTTCCCGGACTGGGCCACACCGCTTCAGATGTACAGGCAGTTCGAGAGGGTCCGCAGCGAAGGCCGGGAGATGGATTTCATCCACCGGGCCCGTTCACTGCAGTGCGGAGACCTTCTGAAAAGGAAGCTGGGAAAGATGTCCAAGGGGCAGCGCCAGAGGATAGCGGTTGCCCTGATGACCTGCGGAAATCCCAGAGTTGTCTTCCTTGACGAGCCCTCCTCGGGCCTGGACCCCGCAGGGCGGATGCTGGTGAGGAGCACAGTGGCTGAACTCACGGGAACCGGTACCACCGTGGTCCTGAACAGCCACCTGCTTGGGGAGGTTGAGAAGGTCTGCAACTGGGCGGCCTTCGTCCACGACGGGCGCCTGGTGGCCCACGACAGGCTTGAGAGCCTTTCCCGTTTCCAGGGCAACGCCGTGGTTGATACCCCAAGGCCTGAAGCCATGAAGGATGCGCTGGGGGCCGGGATAGTCAGCGGTAACACCCTCGCGGTCCCACTTGCAGACGAATCCGGCTTTGCCGGTCTTGCCGGGCGGGTTGCCGGAAGCGGTGTGGAGTTCACCGGCATAAGGCTTCAGAAGGAGTCCCTGGAGGACATATTCATGAGGATAATGGAAGGGGGCGGCAATGTTTCTTAACGCCCTCGAGCACATGACCCGAAGGAAGCTCATACTCATCGTGGGCATACTGTCCGTGGTCTACCTGTTCCTTTTCTGGAAAGGCATCGCCGCGGCGGATCCCAGGTCGCTCACCGTGGACAGCGGCATACCGGCCACCGACGCCGATCTGGCCTACGCCGCCCTTACCATTGCAGGCTCCATGCTCTCGGTGATGGTCTGGGGTCTTACGATAGTGCTGGGCGCAAGCATACTCCCGGATGAGATGGATGCAGGGAGGATGTCCATCTGGGCGGCGCTTCCCCAGTCCAGGTTCAGGGTGTACGCCGCCACCACACTGGCTCCGCTTATGGTGTCCGTGGTCTTCGGGTACATACTCTTCGGTCTCACGGCGGTGATAACCGCATTCTACGCCCCGTTCACCCCCTCCAGCATTCCCCTTACATTGATAAGCATGCCCATATGGCTCTCCGCCACCTGGGCCTTCGTGATCTTCGGTTCCCTGGTTATGGGAAAGATCCCGGCAATGCTGGTAACCTTCGTTCTTGAAGGTTTCGCCATAGGCATGGGGAACATGGTGGAACTTGGGAAGAACATCCCCGAGCTGCATGAATCCACTTTCTACACAGTGGCAAGGGTGGTAACCTTCGTACTTCCCTTCGAGAGGGGCTTCAGGTCAGTTCAGATGGGCCTTCTCCCGGAGGCTTCAATGATAGACGAAGCCCTGGCGATGCTGGGGATCGGCGGCGACCTTCCCTTCTGGGAGGTCCTCTACCCCGGAGTCTGGGCGGCTGCTCTCTTCTTCCTGGGCTACAGGATATTCCGCAGGAGGGACCTCTAGAGGATCGGCGCCAGTTCCGCCCTCAGTTCGGGGTTCAGGGAAACAGCCTTTTCAGCCGCGTAGCGGGCTTCTTC
>CAYLXG010000015.1:10732-25064 GCA_964387445.1 uncultured bacterium | reverse complement strand
CGGACATGTTCTACGGCTATGTGGCCGATGATCAGCCGACCCCGTCGGCGGATTCCGATCACATGAGGGACCTCTGCCTGCTTTTCGAGGAGAACGGCATCGAAGTGCTGGCAACCGACTACTGCTGGACCCCCGGGCATGTGATGGACTCCTATGAGACCTGCGAAGGGCTGGGATTCATCTCCTTCGCCGCGGATCAGCGCGACCTCAACTCCATACCGGACTATCCTGAACAGCCCTGGAACATGAACTCCTCAGATGTGACCTCGATCCCGCAGGCCGCCAATTTCCTCTATCTGATAAACGGCGAGAACTATGCCACCCGGCAGGAACTGCTGGACGCCGTTAAGGAAACATCCTACGATCTTGTGATACTGGACCTTTTCCACAACGGGGAGCAGTTCACCCAGGGGGACCTCGACCAGATAAGGAACAAGTACTGCGGCGGGGAGAGGCTGCTGATATGCTACATGAGCATAGGGGAAGCGGAAGACTACAGGTATTACTGGAACCCTGACTGGAGCTCCTCGCCCCCCTCCTGGCTGGGCCAGGAGAACCCGGAATGGCCAGGCAACTACAAGGTGGATTACTGGGATCAGCAGTGGAAGGACATCATCTTCGGGAACGGCGGCTCCTATCTGCAGCTGATTCTGGACACCGGCTTCGACGGGGTCTACCTGGACCTGATAGACGCCTACGAGTACTTCGAGGACCGATAAAGGCTATACACGGTTGACATGACCGGGTTTTCCGGTAAATTGAATGCAATGAACTCTGAACTCACTGAACTGCGACACGGTCTCCACCGCGATCCCGAGCTTTCCGGCAAAGAGAAGCACACCGCCGGGATGCTTCAGGCCTTTCTGCAGGGCTGCGGACCTGACTCTCTGATCACAGGTCTTGGCGGAAGGGGCATCCTCTGCGAATACCGGGGAGCCGTTCCCGGCCCCTGCGTTCTCCTCAGGTGCGATATGGACGCCGTTCCCGTTGAAGAGGGCCTCGACCTTCCATACAGGTCCCGAAACCCGGGGGTTTCCCACAAATGCGGCCACGACGGCCACATGGCCATAATGGCCGGGGTTGCCCTCCGGCTTTTCAAGGGCCGTCCCCGGAGGGGCAGCGTGCTGCTTCTCTTCCAGCCGGCGGAGGAAACCGGAAGCGGGGCCGCCGCGGTTCTCTCCGACGGCTCCTTCAGCAGCTTCAGCCCGGATTACGCCTTCGCCCTCCACAACCTTCCAGGATTTCCCATGGGAACCGTTGTAACCTCTCCGGGCCCCTTCGCCCAGGGTTCCAGGGGTTTGATAGTGAAGCTTGCCGGCAGAAGCTCCCACGCCGGTGAGCCCCTTCTGGGCCTCAGCCCGTCCAGGGCGGTTGCGGCCCTCATCCCTCTGCTTGAGGACCTGTCCGACCACCTGAACGGCACCGTGGCCACGGTGATCCATGCGGTGATCGGCGAGAGGGCCTTCGGAACCTCGCCGGAAAAGGCGGTGGTAATGGCCACGCTTCGCGCTCCCGGAAAACCCGGGCTTGAACACCTCTCCCGGGCGGCTGAGGACCTGGCGGTGAGAACCGCCGAGGCCCACGGGCTCAAGCACGCAGTTTCCTGGACCGAGGAATTCCCCCCCACGGTGAACTCCCCCGAGGCCGATTCCATCGTGAGAGCCGCAGCAGAATCCATGGGGCTGGACACCACTGCATTGGAAAAGCCCTTCCCCTGGTCGGAGGACTTCGGACACTTCACCGAAAGGTTCCCCGGGGCCCTTTTCGGTCTCGGTTCAGGAACCGGCAGCCCGCCCCTCCACGACCCCTCTTACGATTTCCCCGACGAACTCATCGCCACGGGAACGGAACTCTTCATGACCATCATCGAAAGGATAACAGGCACTTGACGGTTAACGAACTGCACTCTTCGAGAATAGAGCTAAGCGGCGACAATCTTAGATCGAACATAGAATTCATGCAGGATCTCATCGGCGTGGAGAGAAAGCTCTCATTCGTGGTGAAGGGCAACGCCTACGGGCATGGGATAAGGGAAATGGTCCCCCTGGCGGAGAAAGCGGGAGTGAACCACTTCTCGGTATTCTCCTCCGACGAAGCCGCCATCGCCCTGGAAGCTTCCAGTCCGGGAAGCGATATAATGATAATGGGCTACATCTCCGACGAAGCCATGCCCTGGGCCATGAGCAACCGCATTTCCTTCTACGTCACCTGTCTTGACAGGCTCAGGGCGGCGGCAGCCGCGGTTAAGGCAGCCGGCCTTGAGGCAAGGGTCCACATTGAACTGGAAACCGGTTTCCACAGAACAGGGCTTCGAAGGGATGAGCTCCCGGAAGCGGCTTCCATCATCGCAGGCTCCGGCGGGAAGATAAAGGTGGAGGGAACCGCCACCCACTACGCCGGGGCGGAATCCATAGCCAACTACTACAGGATCCAGAAGCAGATCCAGCGTTACAACGACCTCTGCGAATACATGGCGTCCCTGGGGCTGGATACCGGGACAAGGCACACTGCCTGCTCCGCCGCCGCACTAACCTACCCGGAGACCAGGATGGACATGGTGAGGACGGGAATAGCCCTTTACGGCTTCTGGCCCACCAGCGAAACGAAAATGAACTACCTGCTGAACTACTCCTGCAGGGGAGACGACGAAGACCCCAGCAAGGCCCCCTCTCCCCTGAAGAGGGTGATGAGCTGGAAAACCAGCGTCATGTCCCTGCATACCGTGGAACCGGGCAATTTCGTGGGCTACGGGAACTCATGCCTCACAACGGTGAGAAGCAGGTTCGCGGCGGTTCCCATAGGTTACTCCCACGGGTTCTCCAGGGACCTGAGCAACTGCGGCTATGTACTGATCAACGGATGCAGGGCCGCTGTTTCCGGGGTGGTGAACATGAACATGCTCATGGCCGACGTAACGGACATCCCGGGGGTGAAGAGGGGGGATGAAGTGGTGATAATAGGCCACCAGAAGCAGAGGGAGATCACCGTCAGTTCCTTCTCCGCCCTTTCGCAGTATCTTAACTATGAAGTTCTGGTGCAGATACCCCCGGGTATTCCCCGAATTCCCGTGGAAGGGGACTGAAGAATGAAGGTGGACATCGAATCCACGGTCCTGTACTACAGGAAGCAGGCAATGGACCTCGCTCTGAGATACGAATCAGCGGCTGTGCAGAAGCTTCAGATGGACCTGCGGGACGCCATGGAGCGACGCAGGAGCGTCATCGAACTGGGATGCGGCTCCGGAAGGGACGCCGCCTTCCTCCAGAGGAACGGGAACATAGGCTCACTGAGGGCCACCGACGCAAGCCCTGAATTACTCAGGGAGGCGGGAAGGCTGCATCCGGAGCTGAAGGATGTCCTTGGGGAACTGGTGCTGCCCATCGGTCTGGAGAAACTGGTGGCGGCGGGTGAAAGATTCTCGGGTATCTACTCCATTGCCACCCTTATGCACCTGTCTCCGGCGGACATAGCCGAGACCATCGGTCTGTTTGAAAGGATATGCGAACCCGGGGGCATACTTTTCATCTCCGTGTGCACCGAAAGGGAAGAAAGCCGGTCGCCGGACCCCAGGCGCTACACCCTCCGTTCCCCGGGATGGTGGAAGAAGGCCATCGAGAAGGGCGGATTCAGGACGGTGGAAATGAAGATCACCACCGACGGGCTGGGCAGGGACGGAACATCCTGGCTCAACATTACTTCAGTCCTGTAAGAGCCTTTTCCCAGTGGAATCGTAGTACACCTCAACTGTTCCGGCGGGATCCCTCTGGAAGACCACCCTGGCGTAACCTGCTGCGTTGTCTGACAGGCGGTACTCCGTGTCGAGATACCTGACCTCAAGAAGCTGACCCGTTTCATCATAACGGTGATCCCTGGCGTGGCATCCCCAGAGGGTGTTCATCACCGGTTCCTCCCTGGAGTCGTAGTAGCTTATCAGGGCAACGCCGCCGTGGGGATGGTACGAGAACCTTGTGATCGCGAACCCTCCGGTGAACTCGGCAAGCATGTTCTCCGAATCGAAGGTGGATGTTTCAAGCACACGGCCCCGGGAATCATATACCCTCCTTGTGAGCCAGACGCCCGCCACCTCCACTGGCTCACCGTTCTCCCCGTACCAGCTGCACTCCGATATTCCGCCGTGTGCTTCCCGTTCGAAGAGGGTGGTCACCCTTCCCTGGGGGTCGGGTACGGGCCTCCCCGAAACCCCGATGCCGGTTTCGGATATGTACATGCATTCATCGTCGTACTCCCTGAGAACGTATGCTGTCCCATGCGCGTTGAGCACCACGCTGTCAGGGCCGAACTCCCAGTTACCCGTGTCCGGAAGGGCGTAGTCCCCGGGAAGCAGGTTTCCCGCGGAGTCAACGAAAGCGGTGAAGAGGGTGTTCCCCAGCTCATCATAGCCGTACCTCTTCTCCCATATCCCCTCGGATGATGGAACCGTGTTCCCGGCGCGATCCACCGCACGGACGGAGAGAGGCCTGCCAAGGCTGTCGAGTTCGTATCTATGGCCCCAGGCGGGAACTGACCGGAAGGAATGGTGAACGAGTTCCCCGTGCCGGTTAAGCGCTGCTGCGGCCCCGGTGTAAACAGGCTTGAGCTTCACCGGGGACGGGTGACCGGACTGGTCAGGGTAGCGGACCAGAACGGTTCGGTCTTCCTCCCATTCCCAGACGATGACCTCGTGCCCGGGAAGGGCTCCCCATGAATCCAGTCTCACCGGCCTTCCCAGTGAATCCCTCAGGATGAGGCAGAGCGGTTCGCCGGCGGACCAGAACGTGGAGTCGCCTTTTTCCACGATGGTTATCTCGTGGGCGATATCCAGGACCTCCGCCGGTTCATCCCCGTGGAAGCCCGATATCACCGTGGAATCGCCGTGGACCTCTATTCTGCAGTGCCGGATCTCCCCTGCTATCCCGGGGGCGAGCTCTCCCCGGGGCAGGACCTCCATTGAAGGGGTAAGGTCCAGGTATCTCCAGAAGGAGGTATCCGCTGTTCCAACGGCTGCAGCAAAGAGCATCAGCAATGCGGTTCTTCCTGTCATGGCTTCCATTCATCATTCGGGCTGCTATATTCCACATATAATAAGAAGGAGCTGCCCATGAGGACCCTGCCCATAGCATTGCTTGCCGCCGCCCTGCTGTCCTGTTCCAACCCCTTCGACACCTCCATCAACGTGAGGTACGAGGTAACCGGCACCGCCGAATCGGTTGACATAACCTACGAGAACCTCAACGGAGGGATCTCCCAGGTGACCGGAATGCCCCTTACATGGTCCATAACCCTCACCGCCGACCCCGGGGACTATGTGTACCTCTCCGCCTGGAACAGGGGGGAGACCGGTTCAGTCACCGTTACCATCTACGAAGACGGCGATGTCTTCAGAAGGGCCACCAGCCAGGGAGCCCATGTGACCGCCTCCGTGAGCGGAACACTGTAGACGGCCGCACTTAGCCGGTGATATAATCTCCATTCCATCTTGTTGTATTACAACTATATCATACTAAAATGGGAGAGATTATGAAAAAGCTCGTCATAGTCGGCGGGGTCGCCGGCGGGGCCAGCGCCGCGGCCAGGGCAAGAAGACTGGACGAAGACCTTGAGATAACCGTATTCGAGCGGGGCAGATACGTTTCCTACGCCAACTGCGGCCTTCCCTATCACCTTTCCGGAACCATTCCCTCCAGGGACAGCCTTCTTCTCATGACCCCGGAGCTGTTCTTCCAGCGTTTCAACGTGAAGATAAGGACCGGGCACCTGGTGACCTCCATCGACCCCGATGCGCATACCGTAACCGTGAGGGAGATCTCCTCCGGACGGGAGTTCCTGGAACCCTACGACAAGCTGATCCTTTCCCCTGGCTCCTCCCCGGTGACGCCCCCGATCCCAGGAGTGGACGACAGGGACGTCTACGTTCTCTGGACCATACCGGACATGGACGCCATCAAGGGCAGGATGGAACCCGGACGACGGGCGGTGGTGGTGGGCGGCGGCTTCATAGGCGTGGAGGTGGCGGAGAACCTTGCCGAGGCCGGGGTACGGACAACCCTGGTGGAGATGCAGAGAACCATCCTCCCCCCATTGGACGACGAAATGACCGTTCCCCTTGAAAAGGCCCTGGTGGAAGGAGGCGTCGCCCTTCGCACCTCAACCGCGGTGAAGGAGTTCAGGAGGGACCCTTACGGGCTGGTGGCGGTGCTGGACACAGGCGAGGAGATAAGGGCAGACTTCGCCGTCATGGCCGTGGGGGTTAAGCCCAACGGTGAACTGGCGGCTTCCGCGGGGATGGAGACCTCCGGCAGCGGCGCCATCATCGTGAACCGGAGGATGGAAACATCGGTGAAGGACATCTACGCCGTGGGCGACGCGGTGATGGTGGAAGACCCCGTCACCGGTTGCCTGGTGCAGGTGCCCCTGGCGGGTCCGGCGAACCGGCAGGGTAGGATAGCCGCCGAGAACGCCCTGGGCGGGAACTCCGAGTACCGGGGGACATACGGCACTTCGATAGTCAAGGTCTTCCATCTTGCCGCCGGAAGCACCGGGGCCAGCGAGCGGACCCTGAAGAAATGCGGCATCGACCACAGGAAGGCATACCTTCACCCGGTGAGCCACGCATCGTACTACCCCGGCGGAGCCATGATGACCATGAAGCTCCTCTTCTCACCGGAGGGCAGGATACTTGGCATGCAGGCGGTGGGGGAAGACGGCGTTGACAAGAGGATAGACGTGGCGGCCACGGTCATAAGGAACGGGCTGACCATACACGCTCTCGAGGAGATGGAGCTCTGCTATGCCCCGCCCTTCGGAAGCGCCAAGGATCCGGTGAACTTCGCGGGTTTCGTCGCCGGGAACATCCTTGCCGGACTGACGGAGCCGGCATACCCAGACGAGATGCCTGAAGGCGCCTTCCTCCTGGATGTCAGGGAGGAAGAGGAGGCGGAAATGGGAAAGATACCGGGAAGCGTTCTCATCCCCCTGGGGGAGCTCAGGGAAAGAATGAGCGAGATCCCCCGCGAAAGGGACATCCTGATCTACTGCGCGGTGGGCATCAGGGGTTACGCCGCCGAACGGATCCTCAAGCAGAAGGGCTACCGGGTAAGGAACCTCTCCGGGGGATATGCCGCCTGGTGCCTCTTCCAGAAGATAGGTGCTTACCGCAGCCCCGTAGACACGCCATCAACCCCGCCCCCCGCCCTCTCACAGGCCTGCGAGCCCTGCAGGTGCGTTGACGCCACCGGGCTGCAGTGCCCGGGCCCCATCGTAAGGGTAACCAGGGCGGCAAAGGAACTGGAGCCCGGGGATGTGATGAAAGTCACCGCCACCGACAGGGGTTTCGCGGCGGATCTCCCGGCATGGTGCGACTCCACCGGGAACAAGCTGCTCTCCATGGAGAGCGACAAAGGAGTCTACAGCGCCCTTGTTCAAAAGGGCGAGCTGGAGAGAACCCCCGGGAAGAAGAGGACCGGGAAGAGCACGGCGATGGTCCTGTTCAGCAACGACCTGGACAAGGCAATGGCCGCCATGATAATAGCCACCGGCTACGCCGCCCTGGGGCATGAGGTGACTGTGTTCAGCACGTTCTGGGGGCTCAGCGCCTTCAGAAGGGAGCACGCAGGACCGGGGAAGAAGGATCTCATCTCCAGGATGTTCGGCATGATGCTCCCGGGAAGCGCCAAAAGGCTCGCCCTCTCCAAGATGAACATGATGGGAGCCGGAACCGCCATGATGAAGCATGTGATGAAGAAGAAGAACGTTGAGACCCTTCCTGAACTCATTGAGCAGGCAAAGGAGATGGGCGTGCGGTTCGTGGCATGCGAGATGTGCATGAACATCATGGGTCTTTCCAGGGAGGAGCTAATGGACGGCATGGAGGTTGCGGGGGTGGCGGAATTCGCCTCCATAAGCGAGAACGCAGACGCCACATTGTTCATCTGAGCTCTTCCGAGTATCATCCTGTCTGAATGGAAGGAGTCCGGTGAACGCTGACCCGCCGCTGAAGGTCCTGTATGTTCCCTACTGGTACCCCGAACCGGATGGAAAGGCCTCGCAGAAGGGCCAGCTGGTAAGGGAACAGGTGTTCTCCGCCGCCCTGTACGAAGAGGTAATGGTCCTGGTGGTCCGCAGGGGCATCATGGACTACGGCGCTCCCAGGATAAGGAGATACACCTGCCGGGGGGTAAAGGTCACCGATGTTGTCACCCCTCCATCCACAATCCATGCAGCGGGTACGTTCACCCTGCTCCGGGCCCTGATCTCCATTCAGCGCTCATGGGGTCTCCCCCATGTAGTCCACGCACAGGACATGGCGGCCGGCCCCGCCGGGAAAGCCGCCGGGCTTCTCGGCATACCATATGTGGCCTGCCAGTACTGGTCGGGCTTCCATGACAGGCTCCTGGACAGACGGCAGAAAAAGATAAGCAGGAGGGCTTTCAATGGAGCCCGTGTGATACTAACCTCATCCCCCGACGGAAAAAGCGATCTGCGGAAGTACGGCATACACGGCGACATCAGGTGGATACCGAACTCGCTGGACACCGGCCTGTTCTCCCCGCCGGTGGATAACACCAGGAGCCGTGACCTTATCCATTACTCCAACTTCGGTCAGGATGAAGGGGTGGAGCATATCATCGAGGCATTCTCCAGGATACAGCGATTCTATCCGGATACGGTGCTTCACCTCGCCGGGGAAGGGGGGTGGAAGCACGAAATGCGGAAGCTGGCCGCCGAGCGGCTGAAATGGGGTTCCTACTCCTTTCCGGGAGCTCTCGAACCCTGGGAAAGGGCCGGAATGCTGAAGACCTGCTGCGGGTTCATCTACCCCTCCAGGAACAGCTTCCATTCCATGGACCTGCTGGAGGCCCTGGCCTGCAGGTGCCCCGGCATCTCCACCGAAGCCGCCCTGAAGCCCTTCGAAGGCAGAACGGACTGGATACTTCCCGTGCGTCCCGGTATCCCCGGGGACCTGGCGGCAATGATGAGGAAGGTCCTGGACAACAATCACGACCTTGATACCCTGAAGACCGCTGAAGCCGTCAGGAGCCTGTTCTCAAGGGAAAGGACAGGCAGTGAGGTCCACAGGGCCCATCTGGATGCCCTGGCGGATTCTCGCCGAAGACAGGGCTTCTTCAGGCGGTGATCGTCAGAACAGCCCGGTAACCCGGCCTGAGGGATCCACGTTCATCTTCTCGGCAGCGGGTTTCTTCGGAAGCCCCGGCATCCTCATTATCTCTCCGGTGATGGGAACCAGGAAGCCGGCCCCGGCGGCTATCTCGATCTCCCTGACGGTAACCACGAAATCCTTGGGCCTGCCCAGGAGATGGGGATTGTCGGAAAGGGACTTCTGCGTCTTTGCTATGCAGACCGGCAGTTTGTCGTAACCCAGCCTTTCGATGGTGTGCAGGTCAGACTTCGCCAGTGAACGGTAGTCTATGTGCTCCGCTCCGTAGATCTCCCTGGCTATGGTCCCTATCTTCCGCTTCACGTCCCAGTCCCACTGGTAGAGCGGCTTGAAGCAGCCGGTGCAGTCCCTGGCGTTGTCGCGGACCAGGGCGGCAAGGTTCTCCATGCCCGCTCCGCCCCTCATGAAGCCTTCCCCCAATGCCACCGGAACGCCCAGTTCGCCGCACCTCGAGACAACCACTTCCAGCTCGTCTTCGGTGTCCGTGGGGAACCGGTTGAGGCAGACCACCGCCGGCAGCCCGAACTTGGCAATGTTCTCCAGGTGCTTCTCCAGATTGGGGAGGCCACTGGCCACCGCGCCGGGGTTCGGGTTTCCCCTCTCCTTCCTCTTCACGCCTCCGTGCATCTTCAGCGCACGGCATGTGACCACCAGCACCACCAGGGAGGGGCAGAGATCGCCGTACTGGCACTTGATGTCGAAGAACTTCTCAGCCCCCAGGTCGAAGCCGAAGCCTGCCTCGGTTATCGCCCAGTCGGAGAACGCGATGGCCATTTTAGTGGCCAGCAGGGAATTGCAGCCGTGGGCTATGTTGGCGAAGGGTCCGCAGTGAACGAAAGCAGGATCCCCCTCCAGGGTCTGCACCAGGTTCGGTTTAATGGCGTCCTTCAGCAGCATGGCCATGGCGCCGGTTACCCCTATCTTAGCCGCGGTGACCGGCTCCCTGTCGTAGGTAAGGCCGAGGAATATCCTGTCCATCCTGGTCTTCAGGTCGTCCATATCGTTGGAGAGGGCCAGGATGGCCATTATCTCAGAAGCTGCGGTTATATCGAAGCCGGTCTCCCTGGGCACTCCCTGGGTACGGCCGCCAAGGCCTATGATCGTGTCCCGCAGGGACCTGTCGTTCATGTCCATCACCCTGCGGAAACCCACGGTCCTGGGGTCCATCCGTGAGGGGTTGCCCTGATGAAGGTGATTGTCCAGGGCGGCGGCCAGCAGGTTGTTCGCGGAGGTTATGGCGTGCATGTCCCCGGTGAAGTGAAGGTTGATGTCCTCCATGGGTATGATCTGGGAGTACCCTCCCCCGGCGGCTCCGCCCTTCACGCCGAAGATGGGCCCCAGTGAGGGCTCCCTCACCGCGCAGCAGGCGTTCTCACCTATCCTGTTCATGCCCTGGGTAAGGCCTATGGTGGTGGTGGTCTTCCCCGCTCCTGCGGCGGTGGGGGTGATGGCTGAGACCAGCACCAGCTTACCCCTTCCCCTGGCCCTTTTCTCCAGGGCGTCGAGGTGCACCTTCGCTTTGTCGTCGCCGTAAAGGTCAAGGTCCTGCCTGGAAAGCCCCAGCTTCGCCGCGATCTTCTCTATGCCCTGCGGCTTCGCTTTCGAAGCTATTTCGATGTCGCTTGGGAAATCCGCCATGTCATCCTCCCGGTTCTGTACTGCCAACTGCTACCTTTGGAACAACATAAGGCTTTCTGACCGCGGGGCAAGAGGGGGGAAGGGGTCAGAAAGGCCCTTCCGAAAGGTTCTCCACGGTGCCTATCTCAACGAAGGACACGCCCCTGCTCCTTCCGAAGTTGCCCGCAACCACCACCACCCGATCCTCCCGGGTGAACTTCCCCCGTGCCGCCAGGGCGGCCAGGGCATCACCCACGAACTCGTGGGAGCGGCTCCTGGGTTCCATGTACCTGGCCCTCACCCCGTAGGAGAGTGCAAGGTGACGGGCAGTCTCCCGGCTGTAGCACTGGGCGTAGATTACCCTGCTTCCCCGGTAGGCAGCAAGGCTCCTGATGGTCCTGCCTGAGGTGGTGTCGGCCACTATGGCCTTCACGTCGAGCTCCACCGAGGCTTCCACAGCGGCCTTGATAAGGAACGCCGAAATGTCATTGTTTATCACCTCGCCGGGGATGTCGTTCATGGAGGACTTGTTCATCTCCACCTCGGCGGCGATGGCCGCCATGGCCTTCACCGCCTCCACGGGATACGCCCCTATGGCCGTCTCTCCGCTGAGCATCATGGCGTCGGCCTGGTCGTAAATGGCCGAGGCTACGTCGTTCACTTCGGCCCTGGTGGGCCTTGGCTCCTCTATCATGCTGTGGAGCATCTGGGTGGCGATGATGACAGGCTTTCTCTTCCGTATGCACCGGTCCACAAGCATCTTCTGAATGCCGGGCACCTTTTCGAAGGGCATCTCTATGGCCAGGTCGCCCCTGGCCACCATCACTCCGTAGGCGGCATCCAGTATCTCGTCGATGTTCTCCACCCCGCTGCTGTTCTCTATCTTGGCTATGACCTTGATGGGGCTCTTCAGGCGGTTCAGCACCTCCTGCACCGCCTCAACGTCGGCCCTGCTCCGCACGAAGGAGTGGGCTATGAAGTCCAGCTTCCTCTCGGCGGCGAACTCTATGAAGGCTATGTCCCTGGGGGTGAGCGGGGGCAGGTCTATGTGAACGCCGGGGATGTTCACGCTCTTCCGGGAATGGATATGCCCGGGGTTCAGCGCTTCGCATACCAGAGCGTTCCCGCTCTTCTCCCTTACGGTGAGGGCTACTGCGCCGTCGTCTATCATCACCCTGCTGCCTGTGGGAACCTCTTCGACAAAGCTTTCCCGGGTGACTGGAACACAGCCCGGGCAGCCCGAGCCCGAGAGAAGGACCCTCTGACCCGCGGCGACCCCCAACGGCTCTTCCAGGGTGCCGGTCCTTATCTCAGGGCCCTTCGTGTCCACCATTATGGCTATCCTGCCTGAAACGGACCTTACGGCTTCCACCAGCTTCCCGGCATCTTCCAGGGGCTGGTGGGCGGTGTTTATCCTCACCACGTTCATGCCGGATTCATAGAGTTCCCTTATGAACCCCTGTGAACACCTGGCGCTGGACAGTGTGGCCACGATCTTCGTCTTCTTCATTCGCCCTCCGTTTCCCGGCCATGATACCCCAGGGCCCCGAATGTGTCAACGATGCACCGGTGACCGCAAGTTCACTCAAGTGTATGTTATTCAGGTGAAAGGCGGTGACGGATGGGAGTTAAAGGAGCCTGGGCGGTGCTCATATCCATGGCGGCGGGAATGCCAATGATCGCCTGGCTTATGCTGGGCGCCTCCGGGGTGCTTGGAGAATTCGGAGCATCCCAGACCTACACGGTGATCAAGTGGGTCCTCATCGGGCTCACCATGGTCTTCTACTTCATAGTTTCCCCGTTCGTGATCTGGCCGCGGATATTCAACGGAGAGGAAGACTAGCCCACCCTGACGGTCTTTCCCAAACAGTTTCACTCCACGGGAACCTCCCGTTCCCCCCGGGATAAAGCCATTGTTCAACAGCGAAAGGAGTGAACTTGCTCAAGATCAGCTTTCTCGTTCTTCTGGCCGCCGGGGCCTGCTTCGCAGGGACCCCGGAGGCCGCGTTCGAATCCCTTGTGGACGCAATTTATGCCGGAGATGCCCAGGCGTTCTCCGCACACCTCTCTTCAGAATCCGCCGGCATGGTCTCCATGATCCTGATGATGCTCAAGGCGGACCCTGAGCAGGCCGCGGCGGACATCGGGGCTGAGCTGGGTGTGGAGGTGACCGCAGGGGACATCTCCGGGTGGTCATCCACCGACCTGCTGGACATGGTCCTTTCCGCCCCCGGGTTCATTTCAGAGTTCCCTCCCAGGGAGAGCATACATGTCACAGGCAGCACGGTGAACGGCGACAGCTGCATGGTCTCGTTCACCGTCGACGGGATACAGGGCGGAATGGACCTGCCCATGGTGATGCAGAACGGTTCCTGGAAGCTTGACCAGAGCGTGATACAGGCCGAGCTTTAGCTGCCTGCATGCCCGGGGTCATCTCCATAAACGGTCTATATGAAATGCTTTCACAGAGGGAGACGGCATGAGAACCGGATGTATGCTTGTTTCGTTCCTGGCAGCCGCCGCCGCGGCAAGCCAGGTATTCTTCATGGACCTTTCCGATGATATCATGATGTCGGACAACATCTTCCTGGCCAGGGTTGAAAGCAGTTTCGAGACCCCAATGGACTACGCAAGAAGGGTAGACTACACCCTCTCGGTGCTCTCCGTGGTATCATGCACCGATTCACTTTCCGACTCCATGGCGGCGATCTACTCCATGCTCCTTCCCCGGAGCTGGGTGGACCAGTCCGGTAACGAGGTCTGGGAATCACCCCTGGTGAACGGCTCAGGGCTGGAGTTCATGGTCAGCCCCGGTGACACGGTTCTGGTGTTCGGCTCCGCGCTGCCCTCAGGGGACTCCTCGGTTCCCATGGGGATCTTCAGGATCGAGTCCGTCGACAGCCTGGCATCGGTGATGAAGATGCTGGAGGAAATGGATCGCTGATTGTTCGGCGGAGGCCTTTTCAGTATCATTATTCCCAAACGGGGTCACAGAGCCAAGGCGGTGTTGCTTGAGCTACGACTGGCAGGCCATGTTCATGAACGGCCTTCAGGAAACAGGTTCCGACAAAGGGGGAGGCCCGGCGATCCCCAGGCTGGCGGAGGGCGAGAGAAGGCATGTGGCCGCCCTTTTCCTGGACCTGAAGGATTTCACCTCACTGTCTGAGTCCATGGACCATGAAGCTGTCCACTCCCTGGTCGGCGGAGTCATGAAGGTTCTATCCAGGGTCGTGGACTCCCACGGCGGCTATGTGGACAAGATAGAGGGCGACAGGATAATGGCCCTCTTCGGCGCGAAGACCGCCGGAGAGAACGACAGCATCCGTGCCGTATCCTGCGCCGTTGCCATGATGAGAACGATACAGGGAGCCGGGGAATATCTCGATCCCAGGGGGATATCCATCTCCGCCAGGGCGGGGATAGCCAGCGGGACCGTAACCGTGGCGCCGGACGCCCTGGGTCACCTCACCGCCATGGGGGACACGGTCAACCTTGCGAGCCGCCTTGAGACCATGGCGGATGAGGGTATGGTGCTTGTCT
>CAYLXG010000015.1:6214-10720 GCA_964387445.1 uncultured bacterium | reverse complement strand
CATCGGGAATGCGGCGACTTCTTCACATGGAGAGAAATGGGGGAGCGTCGTGTAAAAGGGCGCAGGGATGCCGTGCAGACCTGGGCACCCACAGGACCGGGCCCGGTGCAGCTGGGACGATGGAGAACCGGCTTTGGAGCGGAAAAACCCCCCCTCTCCGGAAGGAGCAGGGAACTGGAGATGCTGGACAGCGTGTTCCGGGCACAGGAAGGGTGTTCCACCGGGGCCAACAGGCTGGGAGGCGCAAGACACCTGCTCGCCGTGATAACCGGACCCGGGGGAATAGGGAAAAGCCGTCTGGTGGAGGAGTATCTCCAGTGGACGGATCCCAGGAATCGACTGGTCCTCAGGGGCTACGCCGGCTCATTCGCAAGACCTCCCTTCGACATCTGGATCTCCCTTCTGCGTAGCTACGCCGGAATAGCCCCGGGTACACCTGAACCGGGCAGGATCCTTGCGGAGAAGCTCGATGCAGCAGCTTTCTCGCTTACATCCCGGAGAGCCGCCGAAACGCTTCGAAGCGCAGTCGAGCCCCTTGCCTCACTGCTTTCCATAGAAGAGGACCACGAACCCGGGCTGGAGGAACGGTCCGGGGACATGGACCTGAACATCGTCACCGCACTCAGGGATATGATCCGGGCGCTGGCTTCCGAGAACATGGTCACGGTGGTGCTGGAAAACTTCCACAACTGTGACTCCGCATCCGCCGAGGCCCTTTCGTTCCTCCTGGGGAACTGTCACCAGTCCATTCCCCTGGTGGTGGTGGTCATCGGCAGGAACGAGCCGGACTGGAACTTCGCCGGAGCCGCCGAGGACTACTGCGACACAAGGATCATCGAACCTCCCCCCCTGGGTGATCTGGAATGCAGGGGGCTGATCAGAGGGGTCACCGGGGGGGACCTCCCCGATTCGGCGGTCGACTGGCTCAACAGGAGATCCGGGGGCAGTCCGGGGTATCTTATCGAACTCCTGCGGTACCTGGCGGACTCGGGAAAACTGGAAAGGACCCCACGGGGATGGATCCTCGAAGACCCCGGCGAGGAGACGGTCCCGGATTCACTTTCAGGGCTCATTTCCTCCAGGGTGGACAGGATGGAGCCTTCCCTGAGGAAGGTCCTGCAATACTGCTCCGTGCTGGGCGAGGAGTTCACCGGGGCCCATTATCAGATATACGCCTCTATGGCAGGGCTTGGGAACACCGGTGTCCAGCAGCTGGAACAGCTCCGCAGCGGCGGTTTCCTTCAGGCCAGGAGCGAGCCCGGGGGAGCCGCCTACTCCTTCGGGAACCCCCTTTTCAGAGTAACAGCCCTGGATACCCTGCTCTACTTCAACAGGAAGACCCTTCACCGCCTGGCTGCGGAATCCTCCATCGCCCTGCTGGGAGAGAACAGTTACGGCGCTTCCCCTGAGATAGCCTGCCACTACCACTCCGCCGGGATGATAACGGAAGCGGTTGATTGGGGGATCAAGGCCATGGACCTGTACGCCTCGGCATACAGGCACCGGGAGGTTGAGACCTGGTCGCAGAAGCTCCTGGAATGGGTGGACAGCGGGGACAGGAAGTGGCTCTTTCAGGTGCTCAAGCGACTTGAAACCTCCCTGGCGGCCACCGGGGCGACGGGGAGGAGGGAGGAGCTGCTCCCCAGGCTCATGGAGCTGGCGGAAGAACCCTGCTGCAGCGGCGAGATGGCCTGGGTCCTCCGGGAGTACGGGGGCTACCACTACATCACCGGGAACACCGGAAAGGCAGCCTCCATGTACAACAGGGCCCTGACCCTGGCGGAGAAGCGGGGGGATCTGGACCTCCAGTCGGACATACTGAACAGACTGGGGGAAATAGCCTCCACATCAGGAAAGGTTCAGAGAGCTGAGAAGTACTACGCCCGGGCGCTGGAGACCGCCGAGACCGCGGGTTCCTCAGCCAGGGCGGCATCGGCGCTTATCTGCATGGGAACCCTTCACCTGAACCGGGGAAAGGCCGCAGCGGCGCTGGAGCACTACCGCAGGGCGGAAGGGCTCACGGACAGCAGGCAGATGCGAATGCAGATAACCGCAAACATCGGAATGACCCTGAGCATCCTGGAAAGGGGCGAAGAGGCCCTGGAGCGTTTCCAGGAAGCCCTTGGCGAATCCCGCGAAACCGGTGACCGCATCGCGGAAGGGGCGATCCTGGGCAACATGGGCATACTGCTTCAGAACCGGGGCAGCATGGATGAGGCCCTTGAGAGCTTCGAAGCGGCCCTGGCCATAGCCAGGGAAACAGGCAACAGGAAAGGCGAGGGCATTGTCCTGGGCAACATGGGCATACTCCACAACCACCAGGGCAGGCTGATAAAGGCCAGGGAGTGCTACAGCAGGTCACTGGAACTCCGCAGGGAGGCCGGGAACATGAGGGGGCAGGCCGTGGCACTGCTGAACATGGGCTCCCTTGACCTGGAACTGGGAAGCATACGCTCCGCCAGGGACTGTTTCCTCAGCGCCCTGGAGATAGCCAGGCAGATAATGAGCCCAACCGATGAGGCGGTGGCACTGGGCAACCTGGGTCAGGTGTGTCTCAGGGAGGGGAACCTGGACGAGGCCGAGGGGCATGCCAGGGATTCCGTTACCATAAGCGAGACCACCGGAGCCAGGAAGAACCTGGCCTCCGGTCTTCAGACCCTGGGGATGATCCTCCTTGAAAAGGGTGATGCCGAGGCGTCCAGGGAGGTGCTCGACCGATCGCTCAGGGTATCCGCCGAGATCGGGAACAGGTGCATGGAATGCGTCACACTCGGTATCCTGGGATGGATGGACCTGGGCGCTGACCACCATGAAGCCGCCCTGGAGAAGTACCATGCCGCCAGAAAGACCATAGAGGAACTCGGTCTAGGGAGGAAAGACATGGAACGGTTCATCTCCCTCCACAGGGAGCTGGTCTCCAGGGGAGCAGCCGGTGTTCCCCGGGAACTCCCCGGAAGCTGGAGCTGACACCCTTTGGAACTGACTTTCCTTTTCACGGACATAGAGGATTCCACAAAGAAGTGGGACCTCTACCCCGAAGCCATGAAGTCAGCCATGGTGAAGCACGACGAACTGGTCCGCAGGGCTGTCTCCAGCCACTCGGGAACGGTGGTGAAGCACACCGGAGATGGCGTCATGGCGGTTTTCCCGGGACCCGGGGCCCTGGAATGCGCCTTTGACCTGGGCAAGACCCTGAAAAGCGAGGACTGGACCTCAGTGGACGGACTCCACGTGAAGACAGGCATAGCGTCAGGGCAGGCGGATATCAGGGACGGCGACTATTTCGGAACGCCGGTGAACAGGGCGGCACGGATCGCAGCCGCCGCCTGGGGAGGGCAGATCCTTCTGGACATCCAGGCATCTAAGATCGCCGCGCTGCCCGTTGGAACCGTTCTATCTGACAAGGGTGTTCACGCTCTGAAAGGTCTTCTTCATCCGGTTCAGATCCTTTCGCTGGATCCCGTGGACGGCGCCGGGGAATTTCCCCCCCTGAAAACGGTGTCGGCCCATGCAGGGAACCTCCCTGAGCCTTCATCACCGTTCATGGGACGGGAAGCGGAACTGGCCCGGCTTAAGGAGCTCCTTGAGGATCCGGCGGTCAGGCTGGTGACCCTTCTGGGACCAGGCGGAGCCGGCAAGACAAGAACGGCGCTCAGGGCAGCCGGCGACAACGCGGGGCTGTTCAGACACGGAGCCTGGTTCGTTCCACTTGAGAATGCCGACGGATCAGGAGCTGCACTGGAAGCCGTGGCTGAAAGCCTTTCCATTCGCCTCAGCGCAAAAGAGACAGCGATCCAGCGAATCATCTCCTTCATGGAGCACCGGGAGATACTGCTGGTGCTGGACAACCTGGAACAGCTGGCAAAGCAGAGCTCCTTCGTATCGGAGATACTCTCCGGTGCTCCCGGGGTGAAGGTGCTGGCAACATCCAGGTTCCGGCTGGGGCTTCCCGGAGAACACCTTGTGGATCTCGGCGGGTTTTCCGGCGGCGAGGATTACGGGAAAGATCTGTTCGTTCAGGCAGCCAGACGGGCCGATCCATCCTTCTCCGACGACTCCAGGGCACTGGGCGAGATCTGCCGTCTCCTTGACGGGCTCCCCATGGCCCTGGAGCTGGCGGCTTCCTGGACAAGGGCCCTTCCCTGCGAGGATATCCTCCGGGAACTCACCGGGAATCCCCAGCACCTTCATGATCCCCTGAGGCAGGGGCCTGAGAGACACCGCAGCATGAAGGCTGCCTTCAGGTACACCTGGGATCTCCTTTCAGATGACGAAAGGAACACTCTGTCAAGGCTTTCCGTGTTCGAAGGGGGTTTCTCCCCTGAAGCCGCCGGGGTGGTTGCCGACTGCGGGGCGATGTCGCTTCTTGCCCTTCGGGCGCGATGAGCTTGGAGAGTTTTAACGACAGCGAGATCGTCACGCGCATGGCCAGCGACGGGTTCCTGGAAAAGCCCGGGTTTTTGGCTGGCGCCAGCAATGATCCGCGCATCCTGGCCTTTATTTGCC
>CAYLXG010000015.1:0-6204 GCA_964387445.1 uncultured bacterium | reverse complement strand
GCCAGCAGCCGCCGCGCGTCGCGCCGCAGCTCCGCCGGCAGGCCCTTCGGGACATGAGCCTGATTCAGCGGGTGGAGGGGGGAAGGTACTCCATGCACCTGGCCACCAGGGCCATGGCCTGGGAGATGATCCCCCGCCGGGAAGAGGTCCTCTCCGGACACGCGGATTTCTTCCTGAATTACATAAGGGACAGGAAGGCAAACCTCTCGTCCGGCAGACAGGGAGAGGCTCTGGACCGCATCGCCCTGGAGTATCCCAACCTGAAAAGGGCGGCCCTGCACCTCTGCGGGACCCGCCGCTATGACGATATGCATGTTTTCGTATCTGCGATATCCCTTTTCCTTCAGCTCAGGTCCAGGTTCGACGGAGGAATGGACTTCTTCAGGGAAATGCTGTCCGTACTTCACCTCAGCGAGCAGGGAGAAAGGGCAAGGCTCCTGGAAAGGCTGGCCAGTTTCCTGCTGATGTCCGGAAGGGTGGACCAGGCCGAGGAAAGCCTGGCCGAAGCGGAAAGGCTTTCCAGCCGCATGGACGACCCCGTCTTCAGGACCCTCTGTCTTGCGGGGCTGGGGAACATCGCCTACATGAAGAACGACTACGAAGCCGCGGAGAACCTCTGGGAGAAAGCGCTGGGATCCGTGCCGCCAGGCGACCATGACAAGACACCTTCGCTCCTTTGCAACATCGCCAGTGCCAGGAAGAGCCTGGGCCGACATGAAGACGCGCTGGAAACGCTGAAACAGGCCTGGGCGATCCTTAAAGGCTCGGAAGACACATACCTGCTGGCGGCATACAACACCACCATGGCAGACGTGCTGAAGCACAAAGGCGATGCCGGCGGAGCGGAGAGGCACTTCCGGACCGCCCTGGAGCTGGGCAGGCGCACCGGGAACGCCAGGGGGGTGTCGTTCTGCCTGGAAAGCCTGGCGGGGCTGGTTATGGAGAGGTCCCCCGCGGAAGCCCTGCCCCTGGCGGAGGAGGCCCTGGAAAAGGCCCGGGAATCCGGAGCAAGCACCAGGATCCAACGGGCGGGCACCGTTCTGAACACCGTCAGGGCCGCCTTGGAACGCCAATAGCCTCCCCCTGTTATATTCCCGGCATATTCATGATTGGAGCGGCCGTATGAGATGTCTCGTCACCGGAGGAACCGGATTCATAGGATCGAACCTTGCCCTTGCCCTTCAGGACATGGGTCACCAGGTCATCATAACAGGGAACGAGTCAGAGCAGCCCCTTCCGGAGTTCACCGGTGAAAGGCTTTATCCCGGGCTGACCGGGATCGACTGGACCCGTGTACGGAACATCGACATTCTGTTCCACCAGGCCGCCATGAACAACACCAGGCACATGGACCGCAGGGAGATGCTCCACGGCAACCTCCACGGCTCCGTCCAGCTCTTCAGGAAAGTGGCGGAAGGCGGCTGCAGAAGGATAGTGTACGCGTCCACCACCGCTGTCTACGGCAGGAACAGAGCGCCTTACAAGGAAGAAGGCCCCTTCGACCTGAACACCCCCTACGCGGAATCCAAGAAGCTTCTGGAGGAAGCTGCGTATGAGATCGGGAACGAGTTCCCAGGTCTTGTGACCGTGGGCCTGCGCTACTGCAATGTGTACGGCCCCAGGGAAAACCACAAGGGAAGCCGTTCCACCATGATCTACCAGTTCGCGGCTCAGATGCTCACAGGCTCCCCGAGGCTCTTCGAGTTCGGCGAGCAGAAGCGCGACTACATCTATGTGAAGGATGTTGTCAAGGCGAACCTGCTGGCTTCGGAGGCCAGGGAGAGCTGCGTGGTGAACTGCGGCTCAGGGAAGGCCACCACCTTCAACAGGATAGTCGAGATCCTGGGTGAGGTGACCGGCAATGCCAGGACCCCGGTCTACTTCAGGAATCCCTTCCAGGGGAACTACCAGAACGACACCACCTGCGACATGACCCTTGCAGGGGAAAAGATAGGCTTCGTGCCCGAATACACAATCGAGAAGGGGATCAGGGACTACTGCGGATCGGGCTGGCTCCCCGGGTGTCAGGCCTCCCGGTAGCCCGTTCTCCCCAGCTCCACCCGCCACCATCTCTCGCTGTCGGCCAGCAAAGAGGGCAGGTACGGCCGGCAGAACCGGTTCAGCTCCCCGGTAATACCATCCCGTGATTCCTCAGAAGGCTCTGATACAGGGGTCGGCGATGTGCTCTCCTTTTCCTGCGCCTTGAATCCATCCAGGCAGATCAATGAATCTTTCCTCCTTTCCCGTCCTGCATGAATATGCGTGCCCTGCCTGCGGAAAGGAAGCTCAGATCACCAGGTCCTCACCCCAGCCGCAGCCCAGGGCAAAATCGATGCATCTCCGAAATACCTCACCGGTGAACACGGGACAGCTGATCCCGATTCCTGCGAGAAGCTTCTCAGCAGCGGTGCAATCGAATACCCTGGGATCCTGGAAGTAGGGGTAGTAAACCTCCATGTACCGGTTGACAAGAGCCTGGAGGGGACCCCTGCGGAGCTCCCCTGATACCCCGATCCCGGAAATGCCGTAGGACCGAAAAAGGTAGTCAGTTACTTCCTCCACGGAAGAAGGGCGGGGATTCACCAGATGGAAAACCCCTGTTCCGCCGCTCTGGAATACCGCCAGAGCCGCCTCAACCAGGTAATCGATGTTTATCAGGTTCAATGCTCCTCCCCCCGGCAGGTTCACCGGCAGCTCCACCCTGCCCAGGGGGTCCATGGAGACCCCCATGGCATCAGCCCGCCTGCCGCCCTTCTGAAGAATGTCCCTGCGCATGGAGTCCCGAAGCAGTATGAGGGTCCTCACCGGATAGTAGAGGGCGTTGAACCGGAGGCTCCTGCCGGTGACGCTGTGGCCGCAGGTTATGGAGGGTCTGAGTATCACCAGCTCCGTTCCCCGGGCTTCGCAGATATCCGAGGCCAGCTTCTCCGCCAGGTTCTTCGACTCTTCGTAGGGGTTGTTGAAGCCGGGGGGGTCCAGCGGCTCCTCCATTATCCTTCCCGGGAGGGTCCCCGCCGAGTAGGCGGTGCTCATCTGGCAGAACCTTCGGCACCCGGAAATGGATGAGAAGAGGTTCTCCAGCCCGTCCAGGTTGGTGGCCCTTACCTGTGCCTCCTTCCTCAGGGCGAAGGAGGTGTCGGCGGCGCAGTGGATCACCGATGGAACACCGGCGAGAAGCTCCCTCTCCGATGAAGAAAGGCCCAGACCCGGCTCCAGCAGGTCCATGGGCAGGATGACCGGTTCGGTTTCAGGGGCTGCACCCAGGAAGCGAAAAAGGCGGCTGACCCTCTCCCCGGGGGAACGGCCGCCGGAGGGTCTTGCGGCGAGAACGGTCCGGACACCCCTGCGGACCAGCTCCGCGGCGATGAAGCCCCCGAGAAAGCCGGTCGATCCGGTTACCAGTACAGGCTCGTCCATTACCTGAGGGCCGCGCCGTGGTAGAGGAATGACTCCTTCCTGGAGAAACCCTGGTTGAACACATATCGTATCCAGAGGATCCGGGGGTCCCTGGCTGAAAGCCCCTCTATCATTGCGCCGGCGGCTCCCATGGCCCCTGCCATGGCCTGCATCTCCCCCGGGTCGGTGTGGTCGCCGTACATGTCCCATTCCAGCACGCCCATGGCGCCGTGATCGATGGGGGTCAGAAAGCCGAAATCCCCCCTGACCCCATGGGCTTCTGCAACACGCGCGAACTCCCGGTGAACGGTTTCCACCAGCGAAGGCCTGTCAAGGGGAACGTAATGTGTTGAGAAAGAGCATGTCGGTCAGGTCGTTCCTCTGGTAAAAGCCCCGGTAGAAGTCCGCCAGGTCCGGATCGGCGCAGCCGGCGAGATCCCCTCCGGAAGCATCCAGCAGAGCCCCCACCAGGTGCTCCATCCCTTCACCCGCCAGTATCTCGTAGGGTCTCCTGTTACCCTCGGCTCCCTCCAGTATCCCCTCCAGGCCACCGTGGATGATCCCGGGGATGCCCCGGAGGATGGCGGACATCAGCTCCTGTCCGTAGACGAAGGGTGCGGCCTTCGCTGCGGCCCCCAGGTGATCTGAATTGCCCAGGACCACAACCATGTATTCCAGCCCCAGGGTATCCCTGAGGAAGTCCCTGAAGGGCCAGGCCTCCTTTGCGGTGGGTGTGGTGAAGGTACCCAGGTACTCCACGCCCAGAACTCCTATTCCCAGCCCGATACCCCTTCTGTTGAGTGCAGCGGCGTAGCTCACCGCCGAGGGCAGGTCGTGGAAGGGAACGGCCAGGCCTGACTCGTCATCCTCCACCGGGTAGAGCCTCACCACCGCCTCGGTGCATATCCCCGGGGGAGGTCGGTCCTCCTTCGCGAAGCCGAAGAGATTGGGGGCGCCCCTTTCGGAAAGGGTGAAGACCCTCCCCTCCCCGTCAACGAACCTGGCGTCGATGATGTTGTCCGCGCCTGTGCCCAGGGAACTGGAGAACAGCGAGAATATCCCGGAACACATCAGGTTGGCGCAGTAGAGGGCGGCTGGTTCCGCGGCGTTTACCCTGAAACCCCTGGAGGCGGCCTCCTTCTGCACCTGGAAAGCGCTGATCCCCGCGCCGACGGTCACCGCCCTGTTCCCTTCGTCGAAGTCCAGCCTCTTCATCCTTGCGGTATCGACTATCACCCCGGGGCTCAGGACGAAACCCATCACCGAGGAGCCGTTGCCCCTCACCGCCCAGGGAAACCCGGCATCCAGGCAGGCCCGCACCACCCGGGACACCTGATCCGCGTCCTGGGGCAGAACGGCGCAGAGGGGCATGGTCTCCCTGGAGACGGGACATGGATCATTTGCGTAGGCGTAGAGCAGCCCCTGGTCGTCAATTACGTGCCGTTCCCCAACGATTCCTCTCAGTTCTTTCACAAGTGGGGATTCCTCGGGGTCCTCCACTGGAACGGCGTCCAGAAGGAAGGACTTCAGTTCCCTGAACACGTCCAGGGGCCTCAGCCCCGTTATGAAGTTGCACTGGCCCTGGCAGAGGCCGCAGAGATCGCATTCCGCCGCGGCATGGAGAATGCCCCTGGTAACCGGTATCCTTCCGGAAAGGACCCCGGCGGATATGTCCATCAGACCCTGGGGCCAGTAGGAGACGAACAGGTTCCTCCGCCCGGAGGGGCAGAGACCCGTTCCTGCGTAGTCTATTTTGCACATGGCGTAGTGCCTGCAGCCCGAGGCTTCCCTTGCGGCGTTTTCCCTTTTCATCGGCCCCAGTAGTCCTTCGTCCTGTAAACGTCGAACTGCTTCCGGAGCTCAGGGGGATACGGGCTGAAGTAGCTCTGGAGCCCGAGATAGTCCACCTGGAACCGGATCACCCAGGAAAGCACCAGGTTGAGAATGGTTGTGAGTGAGGTCCTGTTCTCCCGGTACATCTCCAGATTGTCCATGAAGAAGGCCTTCTCCTGGCCGCTAAGGTGCTTGCTGAAGTATCCGAATGCGTGCTGAAGCACGTTCACGTGGGACCTGTAGGAGGGGCCTTTCTCCAGGGCCTTCAGAAGGTGCTCCCGGTACTCGGCAAGGGTCGCCTCCATTCCGGCCTCGCCCTGGAGGGCCGTTATTCGCCCCAGCTTCCTCATTTCGCTCTGGCTGTATGCCATGAGAAGAAGCTTGTGTCTGCTCTGGAACGCCACCAGTTCAGCGGGTGTGCTCACCGTGCTGAACTCAGCAGCGGTGAAGATCCTGGTGAGGAAGTGCTCCCGTATCCTGTCGTTCCCCAGCCTTGCTTCGTCCTCGGCGGCGGCCCCGGGGAAAGCCCCCAGGCAGGCTTCTCCGAAGAAGCCGGAACCCTTACCCACCGGGGGCTTCTTCTCTCCCGGCGGGTAGTACTTCACGTCGAAAAGGCCGCAGGAGGGTGAGCGGGACTTCAGAATGAAACCGTGAACCTCTCCGATCCCCTGGAAGAACTCCCGGCAGTACCCGTTCATCCTTCCGGTGGCGTCATCGCCGGTGACCAGCTGAACCAGGCGGTTCTCCCCGGCCTGATGCACCACCCTGACAGGATGCCTGGGCACCCCCAGACCTATATCCTTCTCCGGGCATGGTGTGATGAAGGTGACGAAGGGCTTCAGAGCTTCCACCATACCGTTTGCAAGCATCTGTCCGTTGAACCTGCAGTGCTCGAACCCGAGACACCTGCTGCACACTATCACCGGCCTGTGGTATTCCCGCTTCTCCACCGCCTCCTCCTTTCGCAGTTGGCAT
>CAYLXG010000014.1:0-26244 GCA_964387445.1 uncultured bacterium | reverse complement strand
CGAGCTTCTTCTCTTCGGAGTTTACCCGCCGTTCCAGCTGCCGAATATCCTCTTCCGGCGGAAGTTTTTCGGGCTTGATGCCTCTCTGGGCGAGCATGTCGCGCACACTCTCGTTGTTCTGTACATGCTCGCGGGTAATAGCATGTTCACCCTGCAGGTCCTCCTGGTGAACATTGTGGTTGGTCATCTCGGTGGCCAGGTTTTTCGCGGCAATGGTCAAGGTCGGCAGGAAGTCAGCCAGCGGGCGCGTTCTGGTGATCCCGTACCGGTCCTTCATGACCTGCGTTGTATTTCCGCCAAAGAGCGAGGCGTCCCCCCTGGAGCGGATTCGGCCGACACCGGCGTCATCAACACCTCGCTCGTATATATTCTGAGACAGTGTCTTTTCCGATTCCCGGAGCCGTTCACGCGCATCCAATCGAGCCTGTAAGCGCATCCGTTCTTCGATAAATTCCTGCTTGCGAGTCTGGATGGCAAAGTAACTTTGGGCAAAGGCGATGGGCTCCTTGCGTGGATCGCCGTTCTGGGCAATCAGGTAGCACGCGTAGCGGGTCAGCATGAAATCATTAATGGCGCGTTCGGCCCCGCTGCCCAGGCTGACCATTTTCGTGACGCCACGAAAATGGTTGTCCGGATCATATCCCGTTGTTTCACAAGATTCTACAGCCCTCTTTATGGCTGTCTGAAAGTTCTCCCAGCGAGCATAGCCAAGAGGCTCCATGAGATCACGGGCGAACCAGAACTCGACATTTTCTTCGGGAAGACGCTGGCTGAGCGTGTCGAAGTGGTTCTTAAGCTGCTGAACCGCATCTGATTTCATCGGGGCAATCCTTTCAGTTCTTGCTTCAGCTCATTCACTCGTCATTGTTTGCGACCTTGTGGTTGAATTTATTCTCCCATCTCGGCCATCTCTTCATCTCCCCATTTCCACTTCGTGATTCTGTAGGTAATTACGATCGTTTTTTTCCTGTGAGGTCCCCGGCGGCGGCCAGGAGTTCCGATGCGGAACAGGGTTTCTGAAGGACACGGACCCTGGCCCTGCCCTGGAAATGACCCAGGATGCTCTCGCCGCTGTAGCCGGTGCAGAAGATGCATGGGAGGTCCGGGGCGGTTCTCAGAATGGCGTCGTAAGCGTCCCTTCCGTTCATCTCCGGCATCATGGCGTCGAAGACCGCCAGGTCGATGCGGTCATGGTTCGCCCGGAACACCTCCAGTGCCTGGCGCCCGTTGGAGGTTTCCATCACCCGGTGCCCGGCACTCTCCAGCATGGCCTTCACTATCTCCCTGACCATCTCCTCGTCCTCCGCAAGGAGTATGGTGAGGCCGGAATCCGCTGATATTCCTTTCCGTGACGGGCTCCTGTTCTCATTTTCGCCGGCTTCGCCTGCCCAGAGGGGCAGGAAGACCCTGAAGGCCGAGCCCTCACCCGGGGAGCTTTCCAGCACGATGGTGCCTCCGTGTTTCACCACGATGGCGTAGCTGCTTGCAAGGCCCAGCCCGGTTCCCCTGCCCTGGGCCTTCGTGGTGAAGAATGGTTCGAATATCCTGTTCTGAACATCCTCCGGAACTCCTGGGCCGTTGTCAGATACTGAGATCTCCGCGCAGGACACCGGTTCGCTCCCTGCGGAGCACACCGCTTCCGAAACCGAGGTGCTTACGGCGATACGGCCGCCCTCCACACCCTCGAGGGCATCCCTGGCGTTCACGATAAGGTTCATAAGCACCTGCTCGAGCTGGAACGGATCTCCATTGACCACGGCGCCCCCGGCGCCGGGAAGGAACTCCAGGGAGATCGAAGCCTCCACTATCCTGTGAACCATGGCGGTGAACTCCCCCACCCTGGTGTCCACCTCGAAGGGCTTCCTGGTGAAGCCCTCGGTCCTGCTGAAGGAAAGGAGCTGCCTGGTGAGGGACATGGCCTTCTCGCCGGCCAGGAGGACCTGGTCGAAGTACTCACGGGATTCACCGGAGGCAAGGGAACCCATCTCAGCAGCCCCCATTATCACCTGAAGCAGGTTGTTGAAGTCGTGGGCCACGCCGCCGGCAAGCCTTCCCACCGCCTCCATCTTCTGCGCCTGCCTGAGCTGATCCTCCAGCTGGTTCTCCCTTGTGATGTCGTCCACCACCCCGGCAACCAGGGTCGTTTCCAGGAGATCGTCGTAGAGGGGCACCCTTACCACGCTTACGGTCCTCTGACCCGCCGGGCACTTGAGTCTGTAGATCCTGGGGATCCTGCCCGTTTCAGGCGAGTCCAGCACTCCGCGGTCGTGTGCTGCGATCCTTTCGGCGGACTCGGCCCCGAAAAGCTGCCAGTCCCGGGAATCCACCGCGCCGTCGGCGGAATGGCCGAATATCTCCTCCATTTTCCTGTTCCATATCCTGTAGCTGAAGTCCGAGGAGGGATCCTTGGCGAAGAAACCAACCGGAAGGGCCTCCACCAGACCGGTCAGGAAGTCCCTTCTCCGCGTGAGCTGCTCCCTGTATCTTCTGCTCTCGGTTATGTCGACGCATGTTCCCACGATGCCGATTACCTCACCCAGGCCGTTCCGGCGGGGAACTATGTTAAGAGAAAGGGTCCGCTGGCTGAGGGAAATCTCCCCCTCAAGGACAGGGAGACCGGTTTCCAGTGCCCTGACGTCGAATGCCCTGGTCAGCCCATGAAAGAGCCCGTCGCCCTGAAGCCCCCCGGGGTCGAGTACGCCGTGATCCTCCAGCAGGACCCTGTTCGCCCCCACGGTGACCAGCTGGGCATCCTTCCAGTAGATCATTGCAGGGATAAGGTCAAGGAGACTGCCTTCGGGAACTGTCTCTGCCAACCCGACCTCCGGTTACTCCCTCACATGCTCCAGCCCCACGGATATGAGAACCTTAACATGCCCGTCCGCCAAACTGTAGTAAACATGTCTGCCCTGCCTTCTTCGTGCAACCAGCCCCCCGGACCTGAGGATCCTCAGCTGATGGGAAACGGCGGAAACGGATACCGACAGGTTGTCGGCGATGGCGCACACACAGAGTTCCCCTTCCAGGAGCATCAGCAGGATGCTCAGTCTGGTGGGATCGGCGGCATGGCGGAAGAGATCGGCAAGCCCCTGAATGTCTTCAGAGGTTACACTTTCCTTCGGCACAGCAGTCTCCCCCCTTCATCGGTGCGGCGGGATATCCCGCTTCCTTTAGGGCTCTCAGCATTTCCTCCCGGTGGAAGCCTTCCCCGGTCTTCACAGTGGCGGTGCCCTCCTCCAGGGAGACGGAGACGGAAACCGCCCCGTTGATCCGGGAGATGATCCTTTCCACCTTGGCGGCGCAGTTCCCGCATGACATTCCAGAGATGGAGTATACCTCTCCCTCAGCGGGAACGGCCTTCCTTTTCAGGAGTGAAGCCGCGCCCATCCAGGCGATCCCGGCGAAGAGCAGTGCCGCGGCGGCGATCTCGAAGGGGCCTGCATGGTCGTGGTGGGCCATGGGTACGTCGATGTTCAGGTCAAGGCCGTTCAGAAGGAAGCCCACGGCTATGCTCACCAGTATCACGGTGATGATGTAGCTTAGGAAGGAGGTCTTTCCGAACTGCTTCCTCACGGCACCCATGGTGGCGGCGTTGGTAACCGGCCCGGCCATAAGGAACACCAGGGCGCTGCCCACCGGGAACCCGGCGTAGACCAGGGCCGCGGCTATGGGTATGGAGGAGACCGAACAGACATAAAGGGGTATTCCCACGGCCAGGGCCGCAAGCATTCCAAGTGGTCCGTTCAGAATGTCGTAGTCGGCCAGCTGCCCGGGAGCGAGAAGGGTTGTTATCAGCGCAGAGATCGCTATTCCTATGAAGAGCCAGAGATAGATGTCCCTGAAGAGGGTTCCCCAGGCGTACCTGAGGATCCTCACAGGGAATGGGCCGCTTTCTCCGGCTGATGATCTCGAAGGGGCAGAGTCGTGTCCGTTCCCCTTTTCAAGGCGGTCAACGACGGTTCCGCTCACCACCCCTGCCAGGAACGCCGCGACGACCTTTGCAAGGGCGATGGGCCAACCCAGAATTGCCCAGGTGGGGATAATGGAGTCCACCCCTGTCTGAGGCGTGCTGGCCAGGAAGCTCACCGCGGCTCCCTTGCTGGCGCCGTCCTTCCTGAGGGAAAGGGCCGCGGGGAGAACCCCGCATGAGCACAGGGGAAGGGGAACGCCTATGAGACTGGCCTTGAAAACGCTTGCAAAACCGGGCTTTCCCAGATGCCTGAAAACCCTCTCGCGCTTGATGAGGACATGGAGAACCCCGGCGATGAGCAGCCCCAGGAAAAGCGAGGGGGCCAGGGCTACACCCGTTGCCCAGAATGAAGAAATGAATCCGTTCATGAAGCCCACGATGCACCTCCTGTTAAATTCTTATATTTGAACAACTGCTCAAATATAAAAAAGTTCCTGCAAATGGGCAATCAGTTCCTACATGATCTTCCTGAGCCGCTCTTCCAGGGTTCTTACGCGTGCGTTGAGCTCTGCGATGAAGGGGTCCTGATCAATGGCGGGGTGTATCTCTCCGTAGTCTGGGATAATGGCGCCGCCCCGGCTCCAGTCCTTCTGCCGGGAGCTCAGCACCGACTCCCTGAGCTGGAACGCAAGATCAAGCAGCTCCCCGGCTTCCCCGGCTGCCATGCGGCGGGTCTCCAGCAACTCCAGAAGCCTGAAGAACCTGAGGCATTTCCTGTAGGCATCGATCCCCGCCAGCCTGTCCTCCGGCAAGATGAAGTTCTTCCCTGCTCCGGGAACCGCTTCGCCGGAGGCCTCAAGCCGCCCCAGGGCACGCTCCACCAGGCGCAGCACTCCAGGGGTGAATACGTCCGTTTCCACAGGTGTGTTGACGGATCGCCTCCTGGCCCTGTACTTCCACTGATTCCTGAGAACCGCATAGAGGTTGGCATGGAGCATCCAGCCCGGGAGAAGCCTGTTCCATCCTTCAGGCACGCCATGGGGCCGGGTATGGGGGGAGGTTATAAGGGAGAAGGGAAACTCCACCTTCTGGGGCAGGGTGGTGATCCCGGTGGCCAGCACCGAGTAAGGGCTCCCGCTGAGATCAGAGGGGAACTTCACCGATGTTCCCAGCCCGAAGAACAGACCAGCCCCAGGTCTCACCTCCTGGTCGGGAAGCCTGGAGGTGTGGTTGCTTCCCACATTGGCTCCGTAACCCACATTGCCCTTTCCCCCGGGCCAGGATGCGGCAATGAGAAGGGACTGATGGTGCATTCCGGTGAAGGGTCCCGTGAGTGAAGCGGTGATCTCGCCTCCGCCGAGGACCGAGTCCGCCCCGAGGAAGGATGAGGTGAGCTTACCGTGGGACTCCACCCTTGAACACTCTCCGACCACGGACCTTTCCACCAGCGACATGGAGTCCGCCACGGCATTCCACTGGAGAACGCTGCTTCTGACCACGGCGCCGTCGCGGACACATGACCCGGGAAGAAGGATGCTTCCCCTTACCGACGAAGCGCCGTCTATCAGCGAATCCTGAAGC
This sequence comes from uncultured bacterium, assembly GCA_964387445.1. GTDB lineage: Bacteria > Fermentibacterota > Fermentibacteria > Fermentibacterales > JCC-6 > Sabulitectum. Next base: position 20,753 of record CAYLXG010000014.1, on the reverse strand, counting down.
AGGATCGAATCCTCCACCACAGGGCAGCACATTATTGTTGTTCCCGGCCCTGCAAAGCCCCTTATTCCCGCAGCCGCCCCTTCCATAAGCAGACGGAGCCCGCGGGCATCGATTCGTCCTTCGCCTGAGGCCAGTTCAGCCGCCTGAAGGTGGTTGAGAAGCGGCATGAGGGGCACCGAGCGTTCGCCGGTTTCCAGCCCCGCCTGGAAGGAATCCAGGAGAAAACCGGGGCATCCGCCGGAGACGACCCTTCCGCAGAAGGCCACGGTTGACCCGGGATGAACCGTCATTCCCATCAGGAGACCGGTGGAGACGATGGAAGCGGGCCCTATGATCACCGCGTTCTCGAAGGCGGTATCCCTCATTTCCCCGGATGGAAGGTGAATGGTTACACTGCCTGAACACCGGCAGTTCTCCACAAGGTCAAGATCCGTCTCAGGTGTGGCTTTTACCAGGCTCCAGTCTTCGGAGGAGCAGCCCCTGGAGCGGAGTATCTCAATGGACCGCGCGGAAACGGGTTCAGCCGTGTTAACGGCGGCGGGCAGCTCAGGTGATGCCATTGCCATGAAGTCGTTCACAAGCCCTTTCCAGTCAGTCAACCCTGTTCCGCCTTTCTCCGCGCTCCCAGGCGGCAATGTTCCTCATGGCTTCCTCGGTCCTCCGGCCCAGTGCCTCCCTGGTCCGGTATCCCACATGGGGAGTGACCACCACTCCCGGTATCCCGTAAAGCGGGCTCTCCGAAGGAAGGGGTTCCGGCACCGTGACGTCCAGGGCAGCTCCGCCGAGCCGGCCGGAAGCAAGGAGTTCCACCAGGGCGTTCTGATCCACCAGCCCTCCCCTGGCGGTGTTCACCAGAATGGCCCCGGGTTTCATCATCATCAGCCTCTTCCTGTCGAGGAATGTACCGGTACCCCTGTCGAGGGGTATGTGAAGGGAGACTATGTCGGATTCCCTGAGCAGCTTCTCAAGGGAAACGTATGTGCCGGGGAATGTCTGCCTCCTTGTTCTGCTCCATCCCAGTATCCTGCATCCAGCGGCTTTGAAAAGGCCCGCGGTTCCCGTTCCTATGTTTCCGGTCCCGATTATTCCAACGGTCTTCCCTGCGAGCTCTATCCCGTGCTCCCTCCTGGTGTCCCTGAGGGACTTCACGGTAAGGGCGAAGGCCAGTTCTGAGACACTTCCGGTGGAGTACCCCGGAACGTTGGTAACGGCAACTCCAAACTCCCTTGCCGAGTGCAGGTCTATGTGGTCGGTGCCGGTGAAGGCCACGGAAACTATTCCCCCGAGAAGCCGCTTGATCATCTCCCGGTCGACGGGCCTCCTGACGGTGATGATCGCCGAATGGTCCGTGGGCTGGTTGCCGGACTCCACCACCCAGTCGGGGAGGTGCTCACCGGCGGCCCTGAGTGTCTCGGCGGTGGATATGCCCGGTTCCTGAAGAATGAGGAGCTTCTTCATTCACAGGCTCTTCAGCAGATGCACCAGCAGTTCCAGGAAAGCGTCAACGGATCTGACGCTGACCGACTCGCCTGGCACGTGTACGTCGGAGATGTCAGGTCCCAGGCTGATCATGTCCATCTCACCGGCCCTCCTGCCTATGATCCCGCATTCCAGACCGGCGTGTATAGCCTCGACCGAGGGTTCCTCGCCCAGTACTTCCCTGCATGAGACCCTGGCGGCCTCCAGCAGCTCCGAGTTCATGTCCGGCGTCCAGCCGGGATATCCTTCGCTGGAGGATACCCTGGCACCAGCCAGCCTTCCCACCGCCTCTATGCTCTCCACATGGGCATTCTTGCCTGATTCGACGGCGCTCCTTACGCTGAGGAGTATCTCAAGCCCCTTTTCTCCCCATGACGCCACAGCGAGATTGGCGGAGGTCTCCACCAGGTCGTCCACCACGCCGCTCATCTTCTCCACGCCGTGGGGAAGGGCCAGAAGGGTGTCGATCATCCTTGAGGATACCTCACCGGTCAGCCTTCTCCCGGCGTGGTGCTCCAGGCAGCTGACGCCTATCGATCCCTCTATGCCGGCGAATTCCTCGGCGAAGTCCCTCTTCATGATGGAGCAGAGGGTTGCAGCCCGTGCAGGGTCCCTGACGGACATTACCGCAGAAGCGCTCCGTGGTATTGCGTTGTGCTTCGAGCCGCCCTGGAAGGAAACAAGCCTTCCTCCCAGCAGCTCCTCCAGCTGTCGGCAGACCCTGGCGGCAAGCTTAATGGCATTGGCGTTGTCGGAGTTGATCTCCATTCCGGAGTGTCCGCCGTTCAGGCCGTCTATCTCCACCATAACCGACGGATCGGTGCATTCTTCATACTCGGCTTCAAGGAGGATGCTCACATCCCGCCCCCCGGCGCAGCCGATGATGATCACTCCCAGCTCCTCGGAGTCAAGGTTGATGAGCCTTCCCGCGGTGATCCATTCCGGGGGAAATGCCAGAGCGCCCACCAGACCCCTTTCCTCGTCCACGGTGAAAAGACACTCCAGGGGAGGCAGTCCCTGGTGGTCGCCATGGAGGAGTTCAAGCATGAGGGCGGCTCCTATGCCGTTGTCGGCGCCGAGGGTGGTTTCCCTGGCGATGAGCAGATCACCCTCCAGATCAGGTACGATGGGATCGTTCAGGAAATCGTGCGTGCTGCCGGTAACCTTCTCCCCAACGATGTCCAGATGCGCCTGGATGACCACGGGCTCCCCTTTTCCCGGCTTCTTGACCATTACGTTGCCCAGAGGGTCCGAATAGTGCTCGAGCCCCCTTTCCCCGGCGAAGTCGGCGACGTACCGGGAGACGGCGGCTTCGTTGCCGCTGGTTCTGGGAATGGCGCAGAGGTCCGCGAAGAACCTCCACACAGGCTTCTCTCTCAGTTCCTCTGGAAACATCACGACTCCTGTTCGAAAGCTTTGAGGAAATGCTGGAACACTGTTCTTCCAGTATCGAGATCCGGTCCCCCCTGAAGGGTTTCCTGAAGGCTCACTCCGTTGCGCAGGAAGATGTCAGGATCAGCGGCGAAACAGCTGTTCCCGCTATCCCTGTCGAACTCAGGGTGGAACTGGGTTCCGAAGAGGGCCGGTTCGCGGCATATGAAAGCCTGAATGGGGGTATGTCCGCTGGAAGCGGTTATCTCGGCACCGTCGGGAAGCTTCACCACGCGGTCGTAATGGGACTGCCACACGCGAAGGGGTCCGGCAGGGCCGGGAACGGGCCAGGAGGGAAGGAAATCCACCGGGAGCCAGCCCAGCTCCACGGTTTCGCACCTTTCCACGGCATCCCTGCCGCAGAGCACCCTGGCCAGGAGCTGATGGCCGTAGCAGATGCCCATCTGGGGCACTCCCGACGCGGAACAGGCCCCGATGAAGGAGGCCGCGCCCTGGACGAAGGGGTGGTCATCGAGTATGGACAGGGCAGACCCTGAATGGACCACCGCCCTGCATGAGCCGGGATCGATCACGGGAAAAGGCTCCCGGGATCCAACCCTGACCACTGAGACGGGATCATCGAACCACCTTGATATGTTCGCCCCGGACAAGGCATCCACGGAATAATCCAGAACGACAACGGGTTTTTTCATACTGGCGCCCCCGGCTGGAATGTGTGTTCACAACAATAACCAACATGGCCGAAGAATTGCAAGGAAGGCAGAGGTATGGTATCATACACCGTCGAAAGGGGAAAGAATGCCAGGACTGGTGGCGAGAAGGAACGGATTCCCATGGTTCCGACCTGTTCATCCCCGTCGGAAACTGCTTGTTCGGATGGACACGACCAACCACTGCAACCTGAGGTGCTCAATGTGTCCAATGAGACTCTCCGACGACGACGGCACAAGGAACTGGCGGCACATGGATCAGGATACCTTCAGGAGGATAGAGAGAGAGGTGTTCCCCCTGGCCAGGACAGTGGGCATATCCTGCGGCGCCGAACCCCTTGCCAACCCTTCCTTCCCTGAACATCTCCGGGCGCTGTACGACAGCGGGGTGCCATACAGGGAGATGGTGACCAACGGTACCATGCTCACCCGGGAAGCCATTCGGACCATCCTGATGTATCCACCCACCAGCCTTTTCATATCCATCGACGGCGCATGTGAGGCAACACATGGAGCAATCAGGGACGGGGCCAGCCTCGGCGGGATAATCCAGTCGCTGAAGATCCTTGTCGAGCAGCGGGGAAAAAGGCGATTCCCCATGCTGGGCTTCAGCACCACGCTGCAGCGGGATAATCTGCACGAGCTTGCCGGTATCGTTGAGCTGGCCAGGTCAGCTGGCGCACGGTCGGTGGGGGTGGTTCCCCTGGTTCCCTATGCGGGACTGGGAACCCTGGACAGGGTGGTAGATCCAGATTCCCCGGAGGCCGCCGCCGAGATAGGGAAAGCAAGGGAAAGGGCCGGCGAACTGGGCATCACCTTCCATCTTTCCCGGGACGTTTCCAGGGGGGATACCCCGCACCCGTGCCCCTACCTACACGGTACGGTCTACATAGACCCCCATGGATCGATCTTCCCGTGCCCCTACTGGAACACCGGTAATCCCCTGGGCAGCATGGAGATGGGATTCATGAACGTGTGGAACGGCGATATCTACCGAAGGCTCAGAAGGGGTAACTTCATTGAGACGGACAATTGCATGAACTGCCCTGAGATCACAAAGGGAAAAAGGGAGATATCCAAGGACAGGCAGTGATCAGGGAAAGGCCGTTATCCCCATGAAACTGGTTATCTTCCACGCGTCGTCCTCCAGGGTGAGCAGCGCCTGCTGGGGGATCTGATTCCCTGAAGCCGTGCTGAAGGTCATCTGCACAGTGGCGGATCTTCCGTTGATGGCCACCGAGTCTATCTCCAGCGTGTATGGTGTGTACCTTGCGCTTATCATGGGAAGTGACAGTGTCTGGGCCAGGTAATCCGCCGGCTCCCAGTCTTCCGCCGCTTCGGCGTCAACCGTGTACCCGGCGTTCACAAGCCTTCTCATGGTGCCTTCAGGGTCACGGTCGAGGCTCTGTTTCACCGTGTTCAGCATTGCCTCCACCTGGGCCAGGGCCTGGGAGGAGAACATGGAAGCTGCGGTATCGCCTTCACCTTCCTGAAGGGCGCTCATGAAGAGCACTACGCCCTCTCTTACCAGGGAATCGGCCTGGGCGTTCTGAGCTGATGCCCCCGCGGCGGTCAACAGCAGCATTATCGGTACAGCGAGTTTCCCCATAAATCCCCTCTCGACCACTAACGGCTGTCCGAACACATAATAGGAAAAGAACCTGCAACAAGCAAGGGGGCCTGTCTAGAGGTTCTCTCCCCAGATTATCATCGTTCGCCTGAGTCCCTCGAGGGCCAGTTCCATTCCCTCCACCGCAACCCATTCACGCCGTGAGTGAAAAAGTTCTCCTCCCGTGGGAAGATTCGCCGTGGGAACCCCCATGAAACTAAGCCTGGAGCCGTCGGTGCCTCCCCGGATGGCTCCTTCCGATACATCAAGCCCGCAGCCCCTGAACCCCTCAAGTGCGTATTCTATGAGCCTGCGATCCTTTTTCAGTATCTCGCCGGGGTTACTGTACTGTTCCTTCATCTCCAGGTCTATCACCGCACCGGGGAAAACGCTCTCCAGATAAAGCTTCACCGCTTTCATCCTCTTCTTTCTGACCTCCATTCCGCTGGAGGAGAAATCCCTGAGTATGCAGCTGACCTCGGCGAATCCGGTGGTTCCCTTCACCGAAAGGGGGTAGTCATAACCCTGCATCCCGGAGCTGTTCTCCGGCATTTCCTCCCCTGGAAGGAGGGCTATCAGCTCCCCGGCTATGCGAACTGCGTTCACCATGGTGCCCCTGGCGCTTCCCGGATGCACCTCCCTGCCGGTTATCCTCCAGTTTGCCGACCATGCATTGAAGGTCTCCGAGGAGATCTCGGTGACCTTGCCCCCGTCCACGGTGTAGGCGAGATCCGCCTTGAACCTTGCCACGTCGAAGTTGTCCACGCCCCGGCCAACCTCTTCGTCGGGGGTGAAGGCCACGGCTATTCCGGGCCTTGGAACCCCGGGGTTGTCCAGGAACCATCTGCACGCCTCCATTATGATGGCGACGCCTGCCTTGTCGTCGGCTCCCAGCAGGGTGGTTCCGTCGGAGGTTATTATCGTTCCCCCCCTGTACCTCTCCATGTCCTCGCAGTCTGCCTGGTGGATCACCTGGCCCTCCGAAAGCTCTATCGGCCCTCCGTCCCAGTTCCGGTGGAACACCGGCTTAACCCCGCTGCCCGGAGCTTCGGGAGAGGTGTCCACATGGGCAATGAGGCCGATGGTCACCCCCTTCTTCCCTCCGGGGAGCTCAGCGTAAAGAACACCCTCCCGGGAAAGATGAACGTTCGCCATCCCCATTTCATTCAGTTCCCCTTCAAGCAGCCTGAGCAGATCCATCTGGCAGGGAGTGGAAGGGTATTCTCCGCTTTCCGCGGAGGAAGCCGTATCGATCGCGGCGTACCGCGCGAACCTTTCAGCAAGTGGATTCATGACAGTCCTTTCTCGGTATTCCCCGGTAATAGTATAATTGCCGGAGTCCGTCTCCACCACAAAGAAAAGAGCAGCAGATTTGAACCGTTTTCTAACGGAAACAGAGATCGCGAGGTTCCTCGGGGAAGGTCTTTCCGAGATCAGGAAAGCCCTCCATGGCAGCAGGCTGAAGACCATCCAGAGGCAGGGTCAGCAGGTGTACTCCAGGGAGGATGTGCTGAACTGGATCTCCGAGAACTTCAGCTCACTCACCACCGAGAGGCTCATGAAGGCCGACCTCTCCTCCGCCGACCACGGAGGTCTTGATCCGGCCTCCTGCGGGATCACCCGGCTGCTTCAGGGAGGAAGGATATTCTTCCCGGAAAGGGTATCCACCAGGTCATCCGTTTTCCGGGCACTGTCGGCAAGGGCGGTGGAGCTTGGGGCCGTTTACCGGGAGGAGGAGCTGAGGGAACAACTGCAGAGCAGGGAGGAAGTGCTGTCAACCGCGCTGAAATGCGGGGCCGCGCTGATCCACCCCCTGGATATAGGGAAGCTGTATGTGGAGCACGAGCTCCTTCTGCTCATGATCCCTCCCCATCCGGTTCCCTTCGGTGAGCCTTCAGGGAGGCTCACCTCCCTTTTCTTCCTCCTGCTCTTCCCGGATCCTCACAGGCACGTGCATGCCCTTGCCAGACTTAACAGAATGCTGAGAGACGAAGATTTCATAGAGACCCTTCTTGGATGCGAAACGGAGAATGAAGCGGCGGACGCAGTGTTCAACCGTGAACTTCAGATCACAGACAGCGTAGCCAGGGGCTGATTGGAGGAACAGTGAGTTCATTTAAGGGAAGAGACATGATCTCCCTCAGGGACATGACCACGGAGGACCTGTGGAAGATCGTGAATACCGCCGGGGAAGTAAAACGGGGCGGCCATGAAGGCTGTCTGAGGGGAAAGACCATCGCATCACTGTTCTTCGAGCCGTCGACGAGAACCAGGCTTTCCTTCGAGTCTGCGGTGCTCAAGAGCGGCGGCAGTGTTTTCGGCTTCGCCGATCCGGGCGCATCCTCCCAGAAGAAGGGAGAGTCCTTCTCCGACTCGGTGAGAACGGTCACCGGCTACTGCGACGCCATGGTGATCAGACACCCAGTAGAGGGGGCCGCGAGGCTTGCCACCGAGGTCGCCACCGTTCCCGTGATCAATGCCGGCGACGGCGCCAACCAGCACCCCACACAGACATTCCTCGACCTTTTCACCATACACGAGGAGTTCGGCAGGCTCCAGGGGCTGAAGATAGGCATAATGGGCGACCTCAAGTACGGAAGGACCGTTCATTCTCTTACCCACGCCATGTCCCTGTTCGACGCGGAGATGGTGTTCATATCACCTCCTTCGCTGAAGATGCCCCAGGCGGTGCTGGAGGAACTCTCGGCACAGGGCATCTCATTCCAGACGGCGGAAAGGCCGGAGGATGCCTCCGGAATGAAACTCGACGTGCTCTATGTGACCAGGATACAGAAGGAGCGTTTCGGAGACCCCCAGGAATACAAGAACGTGGCCCACAGCTACAGGATAGACAGAAGCACAGTAAAAGCCCTGGGGGAACAGGTGCGGGTGATGCACCCGCTTCCCAGGGTTGACGAGATACACGAGGAAGTGGACACTACCCCAAATGCGATCTACTTCAGGCAAGCACACAACGGCGTTCCAACGAGACAGGCCCTTCTGGGACTTGTCACGGGAGGTATCCAATGACGGACAGGGCATACAAGGTCTACGCCATCGAGAACGGAACCGTCATCGACCACATACCCACCCCCATGGCGCTGAAGGTCGTGGAGATCCTGGGAATAGGCAATGAGGGAATATTCACCATAGGCGTTGGTTTCATATCCAAGAAGCACCCCTGCGGCAAGGACATAGTTAAGATCGAGAACAGGATCCTCCTGGAGAGCGAAACTGACACCATCGCCCTGATAGCGCCGGATGCAACCATAAACATCATCAGGGACGGCAGGGTGAGCGAGAAGCGGAAGATATCCATTCCCCATACGATCCACGGAGTGATGGAATGCCCGAACCCCAACTGCGCCACCAACAAACTTGGCGCTTCCAGGCATTTCTCACTGGAGAACAAAGCTGAGATGAGCTACAGGTGCAGCTACTGCGAGAGGGTCACCCAGGTCAGGCCGGAGAACCTCACTGCGCCGGGCTGATTTACGGCAGAAGAGCGAACCTTCGGACAGTGGATCCTCCCGGGGTGACCAGAACCGCAGCGTAGACTCCCGGCGACAGGCCTGAGACCGTTTCGGAAAAGCTTCCCGGTGTGATCTCCCCATGGGAAACCTCGGCTGAGGTCCTTCCGGACATATCGTAGATGGTTACTCCGTAAGCACCGATGCCCCGCATGTTCCAGCTGACCTGAAAGGGAGAATGCGCCGGATTCTCAACGAACAGCCTGTCTCCGGCATCCTGTTCGATCCCTTCGTAGGAGCTTTCGCAAGCCGGCCAGCCGATCAACACCGTAACATCCTTCAGCTCCGGGGATACTCCATATTGGGGGCTGGAAAGCAGCGTCTGATACTGAACGTATCTGCCGCCCTGGGGAACAAGATCATATATGATGCACGGATAAGGGAGCCATTGACTCCACTCTCCCATATCATCGGGGTAAAATGATGTTCTGAGCCTGACTTGAACCGAGGTTCCCTGGGGGGTCACCGTGGAGAAGTACAGATACCCCCACTCGACCTGGAACGGATCCGGAAAGTTGTTGTCGAGTATGGAGCTGGTTAGAAGCCCGGTATACATGAAGCCGTCACCTTTTAAGGGATCCGCCCAGAGAATGCTGATCTTTCCAGGCTCAAGTTCCCAGTCGATCCCAGAGGAGATCAGGAAGCTGTCATCCCAGTCATCCACGGGTCCCTGAACGCCTGGCCCGCCGGTCCAGTCCGTCTGATAATATGAATCAGCGGCGGCGAACAGAGGCAAAGCAATTACTATCAATGAATAAAGGGGAAGCCCCGGCTGTAAACCGGGACTTCCCACAGTCAGTTTGATGAGCATCCTCCCTAAGGAGTAACGGTGACCCGCTGGGCCGCCATACCCTCATCGCTCTGCATCACCACTGAGTAAATGCCCGCGGGGAGGCCGGTAACCATGGCGGAGTATTCACCCGCGGCCCTCTCCTCGTCGCAGACAACGGAAACCGTTCTGCCGGCTGCATCATACACGCCCACGCTTACCCTGCCGGGGCTCTCCACTCTGAAGGCAACTGAGAACGCTCCTGAGACCGGGTTCCCCGAAGGGAGCCAGATCCTTCTGCCGTCAACCGCAGCGGAGCCCGACTCCTCGATGCTCACCGGGTCCCAGAGAACGGTGACGTCCTTCAGGGAAGGGGTGACATTGGGGTTGGAGGTGGCAAGACGTACCTGATACTGCAGGAAGCTTCCGCCCTGGGAAACAGCGGAAGCAAGATCCCCGGGCTGGGTGATCCATGCGCTCCATGAGCCCATGTTGCCGGAATCGTATGAGGTCTTCAGCCTGAACATGACGCTGGTTCCATCGGGAGTGGTCTTCGACCAGTGTATGTAGTCCCACTCCACGGCGTTGGGATCCGGAGGCTGTATGTTCAGAATGGAACTCGTGAGAAGGCTGGGGGATGTGAAACCGCTTACCCTCCACCAGCTGACCTTGTCTCCGATGTATGCGCATCCCAGAACGTCGGGCACCGTATCGTCGTCCATGTCGCCCACGGAAACGCCAAGCGCTCCGGCGAAGTAGGTTGATACGGAATAGGTGTTCCATGGCTGCCCGAGGTATTCGCCGTTCTTGAACCAGACCAGCTTGTCCTCGCTGTAGGCGGCGGCCATCACGTCATCGTGGCCGTCGCCGTCCATGTCCTGGGCTGCGATGTCGTAGACGCCCTGGGCAAGGGCTCCGTCCATACCGTGTTCGACCCATGAGCTCTGTGTATCCAGGAAGTCGTACCAGGTGAGATTCCCTGTGCCCGCCGAGGAAGCAGCAACGAAATCGTCGTCACCGTCGCCGTTTATATCGGCAACGGCGATGGAAACGGGATCGTTGTAGTTCGTCTCCAGGGTGTACTTGCTCCAGGAGTAGCCGTAGGGAGACTGGGATATGTAGGCGCAGATGTCGTTGGCCGAGTTGCTGGCTGCGGCAACATCAGGGTGCCCGTCGCCGTTGAAGTCACCCACGTCGCATGTGTAGGCGCCCACCAGGGCTCCGTCGATGTAGTTGATGTTCCAGGAAGTGCTTGTGCCGTCGTTCTTCCACCAGCAGACGTCGCCGGAATAGCTGGATACGCCGACAATGTCGAAGAATCCGTCGCCGTCTACGTCCTCAGCGCGTATCTGTCTGGCATCGAAACCCGAAGCAATGGTGGTGCTGGTGCTCCACCCGCCGGGGGTGTACCGGAAAAGAACTATCTTGTCTTCGTTCCCGCTGCTGGCAACTATATCCCGGTATCCATTGTTGTCGAAGTCGGCAACTGCGATGAATCTGGGCTCTGTGATGCTGCCCACCACGCGCTTCGTCCAGGCGGTGCCCTCCCCGTTGGTGTTCTCCACCCAGAAAACCTGATCGCCGTCGTATGAACAGCCGGCGGCGTCCATGTCCCCGTCCTGGTCCATGTCCACCGCTATCACATACGTTGGACCGTTGGAAGTGGCTATGACGTTCTCGCTTCTGTCTACGATGAGCTTCAGCTGTCCCGGTTCGGTGTCCCAGTCCATTGCGCCGGAAACGTCGAAACGATCCTGCCAGTCGGTTACGGGACCGGTAACTCCAGGTCCGCCTGACCAGTCGGTCTGGGTTTCCGGCTCAGCAAGGGCGGAAACTGCGAACAGAAGCAGAAAAGAAAGTATCAGAGATCTAACCATGGATATCCCCCTTTTTTTTGTACACCGTTTCAGATGCAGACTATCATTCAGCGAAGGTGTTCAGTCAATACTCCGGCCCCTCGCCGGGCGAGGGGCCGTTCAATTCTCCCTCGGGACTTATGGCGTTACCACGACCCTCCTTGCGGCCATACCCCCGGGGGTGTTCATTACAATGGCGTATGCGCCTGCGGGAAGCGCTTCGATCATGGAGCTGTACTCCCCTGGCAAAGCCTCTCCGGAGGTGATGGTGTGGACCCTCCTGCCAGAGGAATCGTAGATGGCCATGTCCACGCTGGATGCCCACTCGACCCGGTAGGCAACCTCGAATGCGCCGGAGACAGGGTTGCCCATGGGAAGCCATATGAGGCTGCCCGCGACCGGAGCAGAACCCTCATCCTCAATGGATACGGGATTCCAGAGTATGGAGACGTCCTTGAGTGACGGGGTTGCATTGGGGTTAGAAGTCGCCAGGCGGACCTGGTACTGAAGGAAACTGCCCCCCTGGCTGATAACGGAGGCAAGGTCTCCGGGCTGGGTTATCCAGGCACTCCATGGGCCCATGTTCCCAGGATCGAAGGAGGTCTTCAGCCTGAACATCACCGATGTGCCGGCGGGGGTGGTCTTCGACCAGTGTATGTAATCCCACTCCACGGAGTTTGGATCCGGCGGCTCTATGCTGAGTATCGAGCTGGTGAGGAGGCTGGGTGTGGTGAAACCGCTTACCCTCCACCAGCTGAGCTTGTCGCCGTAGTAGGCGCATGCCAGAACGTCCGGCACTCCGTCGCCGTCCATGTCGCCGGATGACACCCCAAGGGCCCCGGAGAATCCGGTGGCCACGTCATAGGTTTCCCAGGGATCCCCCAGGTACACTTTGTTCTTGAACCAAACCACCCTGTTCTGGCCCAGGCTTGCGGCAAGGATGTCCGGATAGCCGTCGCCGTCCATGTCCTGGGCGGATATGTCGTAGATCTGCTGGGCCGCCGCCCCCTGCATCTCGTGGCTCGTCCACGCGGCGGTGCTCTGGAACTTGTACCATCTCAGGCTGCCGGTGCCCCAGGCGGAAGCAACGGCAAAGTCGTCCAGACCGTCGTTGTCGTAGTCGCCGGTGGCAATTGCGACGGGGTAGTAGTAGCTCGTTTCAAGGGTGTACTTGCTCCAGGAGTATCCGTAGGGAGCCTGTGACAGGTATGCCACCACATCACCGGAGTTGTTGCTTGCCGCAGCCACATCGGGGTGACCGTCGCCGTTGAAATCTCCCACATCGCAGGCATGGGCACCTATCAGCGCACCATCGATGTAGTTGATGTTCCACGAGGTGCTGGTGCCGTCGTTCTTCCACCAGCACACATCGCCGGAGTAGCTGGAAACTCCCACAATGTCAAAGAAACCGTCGCCGTCGATGTCCTCAGCCCTTATCTGACGGGCATCGAAACCGCTGGCAACGGTAGTGCTCACGCTCCACCCTCCCGGGGTGTACCTGAACAGTAAGATGCAGTCCTCGGAGCCGCTGGAAGCCACGATGTCCCTGTATCCGTTGTTGTCGAAATCGGCAACGGCTATGAACCTGGGCTGTGACACTGAACCAACCACGTGTTTCGTCCATGCGGTTCCCTCGCCGTTGGTGTTCTCCACCCAGAACACCTCGCTGGAGTTGTAGGAACACCCGGCGGCATCCATGTCCCCGTCCTGATCCATGTCCACCGCGATCACATAATAGGGGGCATCGGCTGACGCTATGAGGTTCTCGCTTCTGTCCACTATCAGCTTCAGCTGACCGGGTTCCGTGTCCCAGTCCATGGCTCCCGCAACGTCGAACCTGTTTTGCCAGTCGGTAACGGGGCCAGATACGCCGGGACCTCCGGACCAGTCGGTCTGAGTTTCGCTTTCCGCAAGAACGATGCTGAAAACGACCATCGATAACAGCACTGCTGTTTTCATAATTCCCCCTTCTTATGGCGCACGCATATACATATACCCTTAAAGTATTGTCACTCTATGGCATTCAGTCAATACCCAATGTGGGGCTATTTTTCTCCGGGGGATCTCAGCTTAAGGTAGCGGTCGCGCTCACTGAAGACGCAGCCGCAGTAGGGCTGTCTGTACAGCCCGGCTTCCCTCGAAAGGCGTACCGTTTCTTTGTAGAGGGGAGTGAAATCGCGATGATAGTATTTCACACCATGGAGTTCCGCCGCCTTCAGCGCAGCATTCCTGATCAGCTCCTGGTTCTGGTACGGGCTCACAAGGAGTGTGGTGGTGAACACCTTGATCCCCAGGGCGGAGGCCCTTGCTGCGGTGGCGTTCATCCGCTCCTGGAAACAGGAACTGCACCTGTTCTCAGAGGCGAGGAGCATACGGAGGTTCTCCTCCAGGGGGTATTCATCCACTACTTCAACTGACAGTCCAGCGGAGGGCGCCCAGCTACTGAGGGCATCGACCCTGCGCTGAAGCTCCTTCCAGGGATGAATGGAGGGGTTGAAGAAGTACCCCGAAGGATCAAATCCCTCATTGCGAAGACTCTTCACCACAGCGGTTGCGCAGGGAGCACAGCATATGTGAAGAAGGATGTCGCCGCTCATAGTGGAAGTTCCTCCTGCCCTGCCCTGGTGAATCCAAGGTGTCTGTACGCCAGACCGGTGGCCACCCTTCCACGGCTTGTCCTGTTCAGAAAGCCCGCTGCCAGCAGGAATGGTTCCACAACGTCTATAAGGGTATCCCTCTCTTCGTTCAGCGTGGCGGCAATGGCGGACACTCCCACCGGCCCCCCTCCGTAGTGCCTGATGATCACGCTCAGATAGTTCCTGTCCAGCCTGTCGAGACCGGCCTCGTCCACACCGTTTATGTCCATGGCCTCTATTGCCGTGGACTCGTCTATGGAATCCCTGCGCATCACCTGGGCGTAGTCTCGAACCCTCTTAAGCAGCCTGTTGGCTATCCTGGGGGTGCCGCGGGAACGCATGGCCACCGAGCTCGATCCGTCCTCGGTTATCCTGGCTTCGAGTATCCCCGCGGACCTGCGTATGATGGTGCAGAGTTCTTCCGGGTCGTAGAACTCCAGATGCATGGAGAATCCGAACCTGTCCCGAAGAGGCCCTGTAATGAGCCCGGCCCTTGTTGTGGCGCCTATCACCGTGAAATGGCTCAGCTCGAGCTTTACCGTTCTGGCATGGGGTCCCGGGTCTATCACCATGTCTATCTGAAAGTCTTCCATGGCGGGATAGATGTACTCCTCGACAATCCTGGGCAGACGGTGGATCTCGTCGATGAAAAGCACATCTCCCCTGGTCAGGTTGGTAAGTATTCCCACAAGGTCGGCCGGTCTCTCGAGAGCAGGTCCGGAAGTGCAGACTATCTCCGCGTCCATCTCGGCGGCTATTACGTGGGCCAGAGTGGTCTTCCCCAGCCCGGGGGGGCCGTGGAAGAGCAGGTGATCCAGGGGCTCGCCCCTCTCCCTGGCGGCCTGAACCGCTATCTTCAGGTTCTCTATTATCCTTCGCTGTCCGATGTACTCGGAGAAGTCCCTGGGTCTCAGGGATGTGAATTCCCTCTCCTCGGCGGGATTCTCGCCGGCACGGATAACGGATTCGAACGCCACTTCAGGACCTCGCCTTCATTGCGGCCCGGACTATATCCGAGGGCGAAGCGTCGGCCCCTGTCTCCTCCACCGCCGCGGCAACAAGGGCCGCCGCCTCGAAGGCAGGCACCCCCAGCTGCTCCAGGATGGCCCTGGCGTCGGCGGCGTTCGCAGGCCCGGATGTGAATCCGGCCCCCCATTCGGTTCCGCTGAAGGAGTCCTGCAGCTTCGCCACTATCTGCCTGGCCCTGGAGGTCCCTATTCCTGGCAGGGACTTCAGCAGCCTGATATCCCCAGAGGCTATGGCGCCGGCGAGTTCCGATGGGGGTATGGTCATTGCCTTTGCCGCGGCCCTGATACCAATGCCGGAGACACTGATGAACCTGGTGAAAAACTCCCTGTCCTCCCGTGACGGGAAGGCCACCGCAAGGGGCACACCCCGGTTCCCCTCATTGAGGATCTGGAACAGAAGGAAGAACCGGTGGTTCTCCCCGGGGGCCACCTGCCTGGCGAAGTAGCCCGGCGCCAGAAGGCTTAGCACCACCGGACCGGTCTGAAGGAACAGCTGTGACCCGTCGACTCCGGTGACGGTTCCGCTGACGCTCTCAAGCATGGTGTTCCTCCTCGTACAGGGCCAGGGCAACCGCAAGGGCGTCGCTCACATCCACTGGTTTCAGTTCTCCCCTTATGCCGAATATCCTCCGGACCATTCCGTTTACCTGAGACTTGCTGGCCCTGCCGTTCCCTGTAACCGCCTTCTTCACACGGCTTGCGGGAATGGATTCCACTCTGATGCCCTTGATCCCGGCGGCAAGGCAGAGAACACCCCTGGCATGGCCCATGATGATCGCCGTGGTGGGGTGTCTGTAGTGTGAATATATCTTCTCCAGCCCCATCACCTCAGGTCCGTAGCATTCTATCACCCCGGCTATTCCCTCGTAAAGCTCTGTCAGCCTGGGAGTAAGGGGGTCCGAGGCTTTCGTCCGTATCGTTCCCGCATCCACCAGCCTTATCGATGGCCCGGAGGCGGCGACGACACCGAATCCTGTAATGTTGAGCCCGGGATCCACCCCCAGGATGATCTTCTCCCTCAAAAAGCCTAGTCCGCCATGTCGAAGTTCGAATAAAGAGCCTGCACGTCGTCGTGCTCCTCCAGGGATTCCAGGAGCTTCATGGCCTTCTCGGCTTCCTTGCCCTCCAGCATCACGGTATTGGAAGGGACCTTCGTGACCTCGGCGGAATCCACCTTGATCCCTGCGGCCTCCAGGGCCTTCTTGACCTCGAAGACGCCGTCGGGTTCAGTGGTTGCGACGATGATGTCGTCCTGCAGCTCCACATCTTCCAGGCCGGCTTCGAGCCCCGCCTCCAGAACTTCGTCCTCGGAATGGAGGGATGCGTCCACGGTTATCTGCCCCTGCCTGGTGAAAAGATAAGCCACGCTGTTCTTCGACCCCAGACTTCCCCCGCCCTTGGTGAGCAGGTGCCTGACTTCCGCCGCTGATCTGTTCTTGTTGTCCGTGAGCACCTCGATGATTATGGCCACGCCCCCCGGACCGTAGGCTTCGTAGACCATTTCGTCGTAGGTGACACCCTCGAGTTCGCCGGTGCCTCGTTTTATGGCCCTCTCGATGTTGTCATTGGGCATGTTCTGGCTTCGGGCGGTGTCCACGGCCACCCTGAGCCTGGGGTTCATGTCGGGGTCGCCTCCCCCCTGCCTTGCCGCCACGGAGATCTCCTTCACCAGTCTGCTGAAGATCCTGCCCCGTGCGGCATCCGCCTTGCCCTTCTTGTGTTTGATCGTGCTCCATTTATTGTGTCCGGACATGGGTATTCTCCTTTTTCAAGATGGTGTTCCAACTGTGTAGTTTAGATTGCAGCCCCGCCGGGGTCAAGCTCGGCGGGAATGATACTCGATTATTTCGTTCCAGCGGGGAACCGATCTTCTGAAGAAAGATACTCCGGTATCCCCGATGTACACCTTCTCCACCTCCTGGGTGCAGGGCAGTATCACCAGCCTGCTCCTTGCGGCTGACAGCACGAGCTCTATCTCCGCTATCCAATCGGACTTCTCCGCCTCCTGCCCCACAGCCACGCACCTGGCAAGCACCAGGGCGTCTTCCGGCGTGATGGAGCATCCGCACACATCCGGGTAGCCGTCTTCCCTCAGATCCGGAGGCTCAGGCAGCCCTGGAAGAGCTCCTGAAAGGGCAACCCCGGTCCCCGGCAGCCCGTCAAGGTAGAACGCCGGAAGAAGGAACTCCCTCCTCCGGGAAGATGCTTCTGAATCAGAGGTCTTTCCCGGGAACTCTGTTTCGTCGAACCTGGTTCCCAGCCTGAGAATGGTTGTAACGAACTCGCTTCGGACCTTTCTCTTCAGCACATGCGCAGCGGCGCTGACCCTCCAGAAGGGCAAGGGAAGACCCGCCTCCGGAGAAGCATGGTGCTCCACTTTGATCGGGGTGAGCCCTGAACCCTCCACTGACCATCCTGCGCCGCAGTTCGAGCAGACGAATATAACGTCGGTACCAAGCCCACCAAGTGGGGCTCCGCAGGAACCGCAGAGAAGCCTTGTGACCCTCACAGGTGGGTATCCGTTCCGGCATTCCTGCCCGCCATGGACAGGAACCTCACCGATACGGCTCCCAGGGCCCAGATGGAAAGGAGAAAGACCATGAGGACCGGACCAACGGAGAGCAGTTTCGAGAACAGGACCGCAATGATCACCGGGAAAAGCCCTGCCCATATGCTTCCCAGTACTGTGGCAACTCTCTTCCAGTGGTCTGAGTCCGCGGGGAAGGTGCCCCTGAGGACCTCGCCGCTCACTCCATCAACCACGATCCTGAAAGACCTGCCCTCCAGTGAATAGTCCACGGTCCAGAGAGGGTAGTGGATCAGCCTTTCCCTGCTGCCGGTGACCGCAAGGTAAGTGTAACGCTGTTCCAGCCCGGTTCCAGTTCCCTCGCATATTCTTGAAACGTACTCCCCGGCCTCTTCCCTTGCTTCAAGTATCGATACGGCAGGATCCACAACATGGGCCTCAGGGGGAAGGTCCTCGAAGTCGAACACCTTCATGGGCAGACCGTCCGCCCTTCTTCCCATTGCCATTCCGCCGAGGGCCATCTGTGAGTTCTTTCCCAGTGAAGGTATGCCCAGGGGTTCAAGGCTGGCGGCGCTTATCATCATGTCGATGCCGTTGCTCACCTGGTGTTCCTCCGCCCGGACGCCCTTCCTCTGCTTGATCGTTCTGACTATGGTGCCCTGCGCCCCTCCGTCGTCGCCCTCCACCGCGGCGCGCACCTTCTTCTCCCTGTAGACAGGCCTGACGCCGAAAACGTAGCCGTCCATCCTGCATGAGACCAGCCAGAAGGGAACATAGGCCAGAAAGGGCTTACGAACCCTGCATCTTGCGTAAACACCACGGGAGAATTCCTCCAGCTTCCTGCGTACTGATCTCAGGGCATGGGTTGCGGACACCGAAGACTCCACAATGTAGCGGTTAACGGCGCCCTGGAGCAGCAGAGGGGTATCGCAGTGGGAACACACGGTGTTCGTATTGCCCTCGCTGGTTCGAAGGAGCCCTCCGCAGGAAGGGCAGCTCAGCGTAAGCAGTCCGCTCATTCGCCCCCTCCCCGAAGCCTTGCCAGCAACCCCGGAGAGAAAACCGCGGCGGCCATTCCAAGGACCGCCGCCCAGAAAATGGAGAGATTCCTGAGAAGGAAGAACACCCCACAGGCGGGAAGTACTGATATGGCGAAGGCTTTGATGGCCTCCCTGTAGGGATCGAACGGAACTGATCCGGCGGAAACCGGCGGGTCGCTCACCATCCCTCCGCTCACCCCGTCTATGATGTAGCCTCTGCCGGAAGCGGTCTGCACCACCCAGAAAGGGTGATAGACAACCCCTCCATCTCCAACGAGATCAGGATCGGCTGGTATTACGGTTCCCGAAGCGCTGCTCTCCTCCCAGATACGCCTGTCTCCGGCGGGGGGGGAATATTCATCCATCTCCGGAAAGGCCTGGGTGAATGCAGGAGCCAGGGAGGAAGGGGCGTAGGGAAACCAGTAAATGGTAGCGGAAAGGGCTTCACCTGCCTTGAAGAGCCTTCGCGCGTCCTCCTCGGTGAGGACCGGCCGGTGAAGGAAGCTCTCCCCGGAGAAGCCGGTTATCACCGCCCTGGCCCCGCAGTAGGAACAGTGGGCGAAGGCATCGGGGGAGGTGACGGCAATGAAAGCTCCGCACTGGGTGCACTTCATTTTCACCGCAACACCTCCCCCGCAGTATCAGCCTATCTGCCCGAAACCACCACCCTGGAGGTGGCAACCCCCGAGGGAGCTTCGAGCCTTATGAAATGTACCCCTGACGGCACATCCGATGCGTCCCAGATCACGTTGGAGAAACCCTCTCCGCCGATTGAAGACGAAAGGTCCGCAACGGTTCTGCCTGAAAGGTCGAAGATCCGCAGGGATACTCCCTGGAGATCTGAAGAAGCTACAGAGACCGGTATGACCGCCGTTCCCGCAACGGGATTCGGAGTTACCAGCCCCAGGGACGAGACCGCTGGGGTAACTCCGTGGGCGAAGTCACCGGCGGCGGAACCGCTCACCTGGGCCAGCACCGGCTCCGAGGGCCAGCCCGGCCCGAAGTCGTCGTCAACCGCCCAGACCCTGAACCAGTGGTCGCCGTCGGAAACGCCGGTGACGGTGTACTGGGAGGCAGAGATATCGTCGGCCTGTATCACGTTGGCGTCCCAGACCTCGATCTTTATGTCATCGATATAGAGCTTGCAGGAGGAACTGCTTCCGTAGCTCTCCCAGCGGAACATCAGGGTTTCTCCCTGGAACTCGTCGAGTTCGTGAACGTTGAAGCGCCAGGTCATGTCGTCCCTGCCGAATGTCTGGAGATAGTACCAGTTGGCTCCGCCGTCGGGGCTGTAGGAGAAAGCACCCTGGTAGCTCTCCGGGGTTATGTCCTGCATGGACCAGAAACTGATCCGCGCCCCTCCGCTGGCAGGAACCGTAACCGTTTCCTGCCATGTCATGGAGCCGGTTCCGTTGGAAACGTAGCACTGGGGTGAGCTGTGATACTGAGCCGAGGTCATGATCCAGTTTACCCTGTCGAAGGGCCCGCTGTCCCCTGTGTCGTCAAGGAGCAGC
Source organism: uncultured bacterium (assembly GCA_964387445.1). GTDB lineage: Bacteria > Fermentibacterota > Fermentibacteria > Fermentibacterales > JCC-6 > Sabulitectum. The sequence continues at coordinate 663 of CAYLXG010000014.1, read as the reverse complement.
TGGTATCCGTCGAGCCTCTGGAGGGTGTAGTAGTCTGCGTAGGCGGCATCGCTCCAGTCCACGGTGAACGGCGGGGTTACCGAACCGATGGCATTCACCACCGGAACCCCTGGTTCGTGGGGATCGTAGGGGCAGCCCGCAAGGCATGCGGTGACCAGATAGCTCCTGAGGTTCCGCCTTGAGAGCTTCACCACCTCAGTGGCCGAGGGCCAGAAACCCGCGAAGGATGCTCCGGTCTCATGGTTCCAGCTCATGGCTCCGTAGAGGCCGTAGGAATGGTCCCTGGTGTTTCCAGAAGCGTAATAGAACTGGTTTGAGGGGTAATGATCCTCGCCGGTGGCCCAAAGGACCATCATCTCACCCTGGGCGGTGTACTGGGCGGCATGGGTCGTGGGGTCGTCGGTCCAGCCCCAGGGGTAGATCAATGCGTTGCTGTAGGCGTGGGTGGAATGCATCTGGGCGGGGGGATGGCCCTGCCAGAAGGTGTCAATGTTGGATGCCTCGGGTTCGGATATGGGCCCTGTTCCCCTGTAGGTTTCCGAGGAGGGGTCGCCGCTGGAGCCGGCTCCTCCCCAGCCCACGGACCAGTTCCTGTTCAGGTCGATGCCGGAGCCTCCGGCGGACCAGTTCATGTTCTTCCTGTGCATTCCGCCGCCGCCGGGG
>CAYLXG010000013.1:0-28093 GCA_964387445.1 uncultured bacterium | reverse complement strand
ATAAACAAGGTGCCACAGTACGCCATCGAACTCGATGTTTCCCTTCCCGGGGAGTCTCCCTATGCGGTTACAGTGAAAAAAACCCTTCATGACATGGACAGGCAGCTCTATGAACCCGGTTCTATCGTGCATGTGAAGGTGGATCCCGAGGACCGCAGCAGGGTAGCGGTGACCGGATAACAACGTATTCCCTGCATCAGTCGGGAGAAGTTTAGGTCAAGTCCTATCCGATCGGGAGGGAAGAACGAAGTTTTTTCCTGAAACCTTCCATCCTCTCATGGGCATGTTTCAGGACATCATGGGTCTTGTCGAACTCCAGTGTGCCCACTTCCTCAAGGCAGGGATTCCAGTACAAGGTTGGCGGGTATTTCTCCAGGGAGTCCCTGGTGATCTTCCTCAGCAGTATGTCGAACATTCCCAGGGTGGCTTCCAGCATGCCCGGCGGATCGGTATCGCCGGGGTTGGGTTCAGGGATCACGTCCATGGCCACCACCGCAGCGCACTCCGACAGGTGATTCACCGGCAGGTTGTTTACTATTCCTCCGTCAACAAGTACCCTTCCCTGGTACTCCACAGGCTCGAATACCCCGGGTATGGACATGCTGGCCCTGAGAGCAGGCAGCAGATCACCGCTCCTGAAGATCACTTCCTCCCCTGAGTTGAAGTCGGTTGCGATCACTAAAAGAGGGATCTCCAGTTCCTCGAATGTGCCGACGCTGATCTCCTCCATGAGGTCGCTGATGAAGCCGTCGGCGTTCAGCATGCCTTTCCCGCTCCAGGAAACCTTAACAGCCTTCAGCCATCTCACGATGGCGTTCTTCTTCTCGAACACTTCCTTCAGACCATGTTCTCCTGACAGTGTGTTCTTCTCTATTACCTCCCGGATGGACGCGCCGGACCTTCCCGAAGCATACAAGGCTCCCAGGATGGCCCCCATGCTGGTGCCTGAGATGATATCGGGCCTAATTCCCTCTTCATCCAGCACCTGGAGCATGGGCACGTGGGCGATTCCCCGGACCCCGCCGCCTCCCAGAGCCAGTCCCAATCCCGTCTTTTTCTTTTTGAACAGATCTCTTAGGCCCATTAGAGTTGCTCCTGAGCTATTGCTGAGAGATAGAGTCTTTCAAGGATCCCATAGAGCTTTTCACCATAATCGGGGTCCGTTGCCCATGTACCCGCCAGGGACCACAAGTCCAGCGCCTTTCCCCTGGGGTTCACATAATGAAACCTTGGATCGACCTGCTCCAGGTTCAGCGGTTCCGTGGAACCGTACGCTTTCAGGTGCTGAACATGGGCCCTTACTCCGGTTCCGGGGTCAGGGAAGGATACCCCGGGCTGGGATGCGCTGACCGCTCCCAGGCCGCAGTAATTGTTCATCCAGGGTTCCACCAGCCCCTGATAACGGAGGAACCCCGTCTCGAGGCACATCTGGGCAAAGGCGACATCGGAGTTCACCCCCTCAGCCATGCATTCCTCGAGGTAGAGTGAAGCGAGAAGCGTCACCTGATCCAGGTCGGCTTCAGGATTGCTGTCCATGAAGAAGGCAACGAGGTTAGCCATGCTCATCAGCCCCTGCCCCATTATCTCAACAGGAGGGCTGGGAGCGGGACCCTGAAGCCCTGCGCAGATGCAAAGTAGAAAAATGGGGGTCATGGTCAGATACCCAGTGCCACTTCGCCTGAGATCATGTTGTAGGAACCGGTTCTCTGAAGGGAGAGGGCGAATTCTCCGTAGGAGAGCACCGGCAGGAAGTCAAGGTCGAACCTGGTGCCAAGACCGACGGAGAACTGCGGATCCCAGCTGCTTTCGGTCCTGCGGCTGAAGCTGTATTCTGAAGTACCCTGGTCGTAGTCGAGCAGAACACATGCAGCGCCCGCCGTTCCCCTTAAGAAAAATGCGTCAATCCCTGGAAGCCCTGCTCTGGCTCCTCCCTCTATCGTCCAGAGTCGTCCCCGGGCATCAGAAACATAACTGCCCTCTACTGGCTCCGGAGGATCGGAAGGCTCCGCGGTTCCGTAGCCGGTCCTGACGATTATGCCAAGGAAGGGGGATACATCCAGCGTGGAGCCTACCCTGTAGAAACTGAAGTTGTCCGAAAGCCAGGGATGCTGGTCGGAGACGAACTGGACCCGTGACCAGGAGCATTCGAAGCTTCCCGAAAGGGAGAATGCCGCCGCTGCCGCAAGAAGGACCAGGAACAGACCTTTCATGGCCGACCTCTTTCGCCGGGGGTGAGGTTCACTGAAATGCCGGCGGTAACCGTGAAGAACCAGTCCTGGAATCCTTCGGTGGTGGCACCCGCCCTCAGCACGCCATGGCGACCCGTGGGAACGCTCAGGAAGAGGGAAGAGATGAAGCCTGTTTCGCTGTAGTTCTCCTCGCCGTATCTCTTGCCGGTTCCGGGGATCCATGTCATAACGTTCCTTGAGTAGCCGCCTCCGGAAATACCCAGGGATACAGGCCCTAGATCCCTTTCCACTCCAACCTGGATCCCTTTGTGCGTATCCTCGTATTCGCCGAAGATCTCGTATCCCCAGGGGGTGGAGAACTCTATGTAGTCAGGCATCGGCTCGGTCTGATGGAAGTTCTTCACGCCCCAGAAGGAACTTCCCAAAAAAACCCTCCAGTGCTGATGTATTCCCATCTTCATCCTGATGTCGAGGTTCAGCGCCGGTGTATCGCTCTCAGGTGAGCCGGGCAGTACAAGGCCGCCACCTGCCTCCAGGGTTATATCGGACGATATCAAACCCATAAGCGTAAACAGTATGCATAAATACATGAACACCTCCGCAATAGAATCAGCAATACGGGAATCCTATTGATAATAGCGGCCACGGAAATCACTGGCAATCCCTGGTGAGTTCGTTGACCTGCGCCCTTCTTCCGGGGTATTTTTCCTTCAGTATGCTTATTGAGGAGGGAAAATGCGCGTAATGAGAGTCGTTCCTGTGGTGTTCACCATACTGATCCTTGCCGGATGTGGAGACGATCCTTCAGGCCCTTCTCCAGACCAGGGCCTTCATGGCTGGATAGTTGGAGACGGCATCGGAGATGCGCCGACGATACTCCATACCACGGATGGTCTGGAGTGGTCATCTCAGGGCACGGATCTGATCATCCCCGGGGCGGACCTGTCATCCGTTTCGGTTGTGGACAGCTCGATTGTCTGGGTTGCCGGGGGCATAAGCGAGGGGTTCGGAGTGGTTCTGAAAACTACCGATGGAGGTGAGACCTGGCTCAGAATGGGCAACGAGACTGAGATACCGGAGCCGGTACTGTGCGTAAAGGCATTCAGTGCTGATGTTGCCTTGATCTCCGGGGAGAGCAATTCGATTTACAGAACTACCGACGGCGGAGCAAGCTGGTCAAGCCTGGCGCCCCAGGGGCATCAGGGAGTGAACTGGCAGTGCATCAACGGGCTTTCCCAGTCGAATATCTGGGTTGCAGGGGGTACCGAGAATACCGGCGAAATGATGCATTCAGGTGATGGAGGCATTCTCTGGACTACCCACGGGGATTCCCTTGTACAGGACTACACGATGATAGGTATCACTCCCTTCGACCAGAACAACATCTGGGCCGTGGGTCATGCGGTGACCCTTATAAAGACCACCACCGGAGGCATCGAGTGGGAATATGCAGGTCCCGATTCTGCCCAGGGAGAAATTGCGGATGCCAACGGCATAACAGTTCTCTCTCCTCTGTCCGCCTGGGTAGTCCTTGATTACGACAACATCTGGAGGACAGAGGATGGAGGTATAACCTGGGTGGAGCAGCAGATCCCCCAGTCTGCCAAGGGTCACTTCCTGCTGAGAATATCCGCGGTTGACGGGAACACCGCCTGGGTCGTCGGGCGCTCTTCCGCCGGTCTCCCCAGCGGAGTGATCCTGCACACCACCGACGGCGGGAACACATGGACCCGGCAGGATGACGGCACCCTTCCAGCGGTCTGGGACGTGGGTTTCGTCAACGAGATCAACTGAGCCGAATAGAGCGGGAATGAAGATGCCCCGGGCAGCTGCCCGGGGCATCAGGTCTTCCGGAAGTGAGAGGTCATATCATGGAAACGGGGCACATCGATGGGGCATTTCCCTCGGCAACCTCTCCGAGGTATGTCCAGGACGTGGAGCTGAAGGCTGTCCATCCGCCGTCTTCCGATTCCATGATGCCGGAAGCGTTCCAGTAGTTAACTATCATGAGGGAACCCTCGGCTACGCTTTCCATGTCCTCTTCGCTCAAGCCTTCCAGAGTGATGGACCTTTCCATATTGCCTTCATAATCCATGAAGCTGTCGGCGAAGCGTTCGGTTACCGAAGCTTCCGGATCCACCTCGAAGAAGTTGACCACCAGCTCCATTGTTCCGTTTTCCTCATCCAGTGAGACGATCTCGATAACCTCACCGTGGCACACAAGGTCAACAAGGGTTGATCCTGATGCAGCCCCTGCCACCAGGAAAAGGGCGAGGAACACAATTGAACTGCTTGCTTTCATCTTTATCTCCCTTCTCGAATGAAGACGGTCATTCGCCTTCGAAGGGTGATACCACGTCAGATGGAAGCGTATTCCACCATGAAAGCGGCCCAGGTTTGTCTCCTCTTCTTAAGGGAAGATACAGATTTTAATTGACATACTTGCGGGCGGCCGGCGGGTAGGGTCTGGCGGGGGTGCCGACGTAGTCGATGGTGGTGTGGGGAAGTTGCCGGAGAATGGCGGGGGCCTGGGCGGCGCCCTCCACGGCATTGGCCAGGAACACATTGATCGTCAGGCCGGTGTAGAGGGAGGACAAGTGCTCAGGGCTGAGACCCATGTCCAGGCTCAATGCCGCCACCGGGAGCCCGACATTGCATGAGAGTCCACGGGTTTCGCGAACGATCCCGGCGATACGCTCCTGCATGACCCAGTACTTCCCGGTATCCCTTCCGGTCTCCCTGGCCCTTTTCTCCAGGGCAATCGCTCTCTCATCCACATCCCTGAAGGGGACACCGAAACCCGGGACCCTTCCCCGTTCCTGAAAGGACCGGGCCACCGCGGCCTCGAGGTCCAGGGCATCCTCCATCTCCAGCAGCCAGAATGCAGCGCCCATTGAGATCTGGGGCCCGACGATAGCCCCCTGCATCGCAGCAACCGCGGCGGAAAGGCCCGCCAGCGGATCGCCGTATGAAGACACAAGACGCACGAGCTTCAAAGGGTAGATCCTCGGGTCGGCCACGGTGAGGATAACGGCGATGTCGTCCAGAAGCCTGCAGTCCTCCTCGGGCAGTTTGCGCCCGGAGGCTGCCATTGCGATCAGGCCGGTGGTGCTGGTGGTTCCGGCAAGTTCCCCGAAGACCGAGTAGCCGAAGTGCCGGTGGTCGTTCCACCCGGCGTGCCCAACCCTGGTGGTCAGCCTGTCAGGTTCGCTGGTCATCGTATTCGTACTCCGGAAGTCCTATGGGGTAATTGCGGAAATTGCCGGGCTTTGCCGCCATGCCCTCGGCCAGGGTGCAGGGCAGCCCAGCCAGGGTGATGACCGTTTCCAGAAGGCGGCTGTCCATTATGCCGCAGCACTCCATGAGAACGGCTATGCACGCCGCTGCCGGGGGGAGGTGTCCAACCATCCCCGGGCAGCGCACCCCGGCCTCCTGGAGAGCTTTGGCCAGAAGCATTGTCTCCTCCGCCCCTTCCGATGCCGGAGGGTCCTTCCCTTCAAGGGCGGCTATTGCCAGTGGGAGGTATTCCGTAACCAGGGTGCGTGACCTTTCAGCAAGGGCAATGGCGGATACCCCGGCGAGCCCTCCCGAGCCGGAACCGCAGAGACCCGCCAGCAGTGAGGCATGGCCGGCGGCTTCAGCAACGGATACCGGGGAAAGGAAAACGAGTACCGTCTCGAAAGCCTTCAAGGCATCCGGAGAGGGCAGTTCCCCGGTGAGGGAGAGGAACATGGTCTCTGTAAAGGAGCTTGCGCCAAGCATCTCCCCCCTGACATCATAACCATGGATCCTGGGCCTGGGTCCGGGGGTGGCAACCGAAGCCTGCAGATTTTCGGTCCATTTCAGGTCTTCAACAGGTCCCCTGGGGCGGCTCATTTCTGAACGAACCCCGCTGAAACGCTCTTTGCCCGGTCCCCCAGCGGGGGCGGCACCTCTGGATCCACCCTTACCTCTATCAGTGACGGGCCGGGCACCTTCAGGGCCTCGGGAAGGATCCTCTGCATCTGGCCCGGGCCGTCCAAGATGAACGAGGCCAGCCCCATGGCCGAAGCAATGCCGGCTATGTCCAGCTTCTTCCTGTAGCGCACGGAATCCATGGGTATTTTCCTGCCCACCTGTCTGCTGCCGTGCCAGGTTATCCCGTGCATGTTGTTGTGCTCCACTATCCATACCACCGGAATGTCGTACTCGGCGGCTGTGATGAGTTCCATGCCGTTCATTGTCAGACACCCGTCCCCCACTATGGAAATCACCGGCCTTCTGGGGTCGGCGAGGGCTGCTCCGATGGGGGAGGCCGTACCGTGCCCCATGGATCCGAAACCCAGGTTGAGAACGAACTTCTGACCTTCTTGGATGCAGAGATGGTGTATGTTGAACAGCATGTGACCTCCGATGTCGGAGAATACCATGGCGTCCGAGGGAAGGACTTCCTGAAGGTCGGCCCGCCAGCGCTGTGGAGTCACAGGAACCGAGTCGGAGTAGATCAGTTCAGGGGCAAGACACCTTTCGTGCCATGAGGGCAGCGAGAGTTCCGAAGACCAGCTGGACCGGCTTTCGTTCCCCTCCCTGATGAAACGGTGGGAGTGGTAGACTATCTCGGTGAGTATGGCCCTTGCGTCCCCCACCAGCGGGATGTCCACGGGGTAGTTCCTTCCCACCTTGTCAGGGTCGACATCCAGCTGAATCAGGCATGTGGACGGGGCGAGGTCAGTGTGCCAGTTCAGGGTTGTGGTCTCATTCAGCGAAGCGCCTATGGTCATCAGAACGTCCACTCCCTTTCCCAGCACCGTATCACGGGCCAGCCGGTGCCCTGCGAAACCGAACACCCCCAGGGAAAGAGGATGATTCTCCGGGAAGACACCCTTCGCCCGGGGGGAAGTTGCAACCCTTGCGGGAAGGAGTTCCGCAAGGCTCTTCAGGTTGGAGCCGGCGTCGGCTATTTCCACACCTGATCCCACGAGAAGCACAGGATGCCTTGCGTTCAGAAGGGCCTTCGAGGCTTTCTGCACCGCTGTTCTGTCGAAGGTCCGGGTTTCAGGACGGTATGTGCCGGGGGCGAACCAGTCCTCGGCCACAGGCTTGTCCCAGAAGTCCACTGGAATGTTCAGATGCACCGGCCCAGGTCTGCCTGTGAGCGCGGCCCTCAGAGCCCTTCTCAGGTGTCCGGGCAATGCCGCCGGGGACTGTACCATGGCGGAATACTTGGTTACCGGGCGGAACATGGAGACTATGTCCATGTCCTCCCTTCCGGTTTCCTGTGCAGCTCCCTTTCCTATGGCATGGCTGGCAGCCTGCCCGGTTACCACCAGCATGGGAACAGAGTCTGCGAATGCGCATGAAACACCGGTGAGCAGATTGGTGGCGCCGGGGCCTGCGGTTCCGGCGCACACCGCCAGGCGGTGGCTGGTGCGGGCGTAGCCGTCGGCCATGAAAGCGGCGCCCTCCTCGTGCTTCGTTACTATGAGCCTGAACCTGGGATCAAGGGTCACCGCCTCGAAGAAAGGATGGAGCAGGCCTCCGGGAATCCCGAAGACCACCCCTGCACCCTCCGCTTCAAGATATTTCAGGAATACGCTTACCGCGGTGTCCTCGCCGGGGGCCATCACTTGACCTTCCTTATGGTGACAACCCTGTCCGTTGGGTCTGTCTGATCTTCCTGGGAGGTAACTGGTGATTCAACCGGGAAATGGACCCAGAAGGTGGTGCCCCTCCCCGGCAGTGACATCACCTCGAGTTTGCCGCCTATGCGGTCAAGAAGTCTGACCACCACTGAAAGGCCGATCCCGTGGCTGTTGAAGCTCCTGGCGTTGGGGTCGGAACCTCCGGCGTGAAAGATCTTGTGCATGTCGCCGGGTTCGATGCCCCTGCCGGTGTCCGAGAGCTTTATGGTGAGGAAACCGGGTGTGCCGTCGATCTCCAGCACGATGCTTCCCCGGTCGGTGTACTTCACGGCATTGGTGAGAAGGTTGTCCATAACCCTGTCGAGTACCATTCTGTCTACATTGATAGTTGGAGGGGCTTCCCTGGTGGATATAACACTGATGCGTATTCCCCCATCGCCTGCCAGGGCCCTGAGCCTTCTGCGGAGGGACTCGGCCAGGGGCGCGGTGTCCACTGGCTCCGCGATGAACTGCATGGAGGTCACATCGGAAGTTTCAAGCTGAAGCATGTCGTCAAGAAGGCACTTAATCCTTTTCACCGCCTGCTTCTGCGGTCTGCAGAACCACGGTAAGAGGGTTCTTCATGTCGTGGGTAACGCCCTTGAGTGCGGTTGCCTGTTCGGTAAGTATGGAATGAAGCCGGCGGGTAAGCTCCTCGCTGGCCCTGGTCCTCTGGGCCACCTGCTCCTCCAGCCTCCTGTTCCAGTCCCGCTGCCTCTCATGGAGCTTCAGTATTTCCTGCTGGGTCTCCTGGTTTTCCACTACGACATTTGTAAGACCTCTGTTTATATCGTCGGCAACCTTGAGATTGTGCCTGTTCGCCCTTCTGAGCTCGAAGATGTACCCTAATGCTGCCCCTATGAACGGAGTGGAGCCCCAAAGATATGTGGCCATCAGCGCAGGCCATAGGTTCAGGAAGAACACAGCCGCGGAAACCGCCGCTCCAAGTGAACAGCCGATGACCACCGGGAGCAGCCTGCTCTTCTCGAAGACCGAGAGCTCGTACTCGCAGCGGTCGTCGCCTTTGCAGATGCACGCCGTTTCCCTGATGGTGGCGGGAGGAAGGTCCCACAGAGTTGGGAGTGCCCTGGACTGGGCCTGTCTGGAAAGGCACATCAGCCTGCTCTCTTTCCTGGATGAGCTGTAGCGAAGGCTGAACCTGGTGTCGCCGACCTGCAGGAAGTCGCCGCTGCTGAAGGTGGATATGGACGAGAAGTGCTTCTGCCCCATCTCCAGCATTTCAGACGGGGTGGTGGCCCAGAGAAGGAAACGAAGGGGGCCGTAGCCCTCCCGTATCCTGTAGGCGCACGCTTCCATGAACTTCTCGTCGCTGCCTGCAAGAACCCGTACGAAATGGAGCACGGTTTCCGTCTGCTCAAGGGTGATCCAGCCCTTGCAGTCCTTCAGCTTGTCAAGGGGTATACCGGCTTCGAAGCCCATGGCCTGGAGTTTGTCCGGGCCATAAGTGTCTTCAATGTACCATACGGGGGACTGGATGATGCGCATGCTGAGATCGGCGCGGGAACTGCTGCTGGGGGCCTGGTTCTCACCGGAAGAAAATCGGGAATGCACAGGATCCACCGTTCACCTCTTTCAGAAGGCAAGACTACGCGATACTGTGACCCCTGTTTATCAAAAACCCCCTATGATGAGTATGATAATCATCACTTCTTGCCAGGGTCAAGCTTGCCGATATTCTTTCTTCCCAGCCAGGTCTCCCTGGTCACGGTGTAGGTGAAGTAGTTAACCGGAACTGTGTACTCGCACATGGAATCCGGGAAGCGGCTCACTCCTTCTCCCGTTAAGACCCCGCCGGTCTTCTCCTGCATCCTTATGGATGCCCTGTTGCCCCTGTTGGGGGTGGCCTGGACCCTGTCGCAGTCCGTTCCTGTGAACAGGAAATCGAGCAGGGCGGTCTTCACCTCGGTTCCCAGGCCCTTTCCCTGAAAGGCGGGAAGGAGCTTCAGGTCGGTGGATGCGGTGCCGTCACCGTCGGGTGGGTGCATGTAGCATTCACCTATGGGTTCCCCGGTTTCCCGCAGGATCACCACCAGGAGACGGTGGAAGTCGGAGTCCGGTTCTCCGGCGATGCGGGAAGCGATCTCATCCAGTTCAATGGGGATGCCCCGGGGGAAACCCACATTGGCCATCACCGTCGGGTCGGTCCACAAGGAGTAGTACAGCCCGGCGTGGGCCTGCTCCGCCCTTGCCACGATCGTCCTCTCCGTCTGCAGCACCTGTTTCATCAATACCTCCGGACAGGTAAGATAGGAAATGCGGGAGCGTTGAGGAATGACCGGCCTGTACCCGGCTAAATGGTTTTCTTATGGTTCATTGGTGGAGTCAGTCGATTGAACTGCAAGCGGCCTTTGGAGGTTCGATGAAGCACTCGGGTTCCCTGGTTATTTCCTGGAGGTCCGCCGGTCTGGTGGGAGTTGTGCTTCTCACCGCTTCCCTTCTGGTTCTCTTCCACTTCCCCGATGGGTCCGATTCCTTCGAACCAACGGTCCTTACCCCGGAGGAAAGGGCATGGCTCGATGAGAATCCCCGCAAGCTCACCCTCTACTACAACACCGACTTCCCTCCCATCGAGTTCGCCGCGGAGGACGGCTCTTTCACAGGGCTTGGAGCCGATGTAGCGTCCGAGGTGGAGAGAAGGCTGGGCATAGAGTTCATAAGGATCCCGTGCCAGGACTGGAACAGGCATCTCCAGGCCCTTGCGGACGGTGACTGCGCCGTTGCGCCGACAATAGTCAGAACCGACGAGAGGGAAGATTATTCCTACTTCACCGTGCCCTATGCCAGCGTCCCTGTGGTGATGATCACCACCACCTCCATCAGGGGAGATCTTGATCTGGAGGACCTGGAGGGTCTCAGGGTGGCGGTGGTCTCCGGATACGCCACCGAGGAGTACCTGAGGAACACCGGCGAGGATCTGGAGATCATCCCCATGTGGAACGTTGAGCAAGCCCTCAGGGCCGTTGCCTTCGGAGAGGCGGATGTTCTTGTGGAGAACCTGGCGGTTGCATCCTACTATACAGGGACCGAGGGTCTTTCCAACCTCAGGGTCGCCGGGGTGACTGACTACTACTTCGACTGGAGCATAGGGGTCAGCCGGGAGTATCCTCTGCTCTTCAGCTCCATTCAGAAGGCAATGGCCGACATCTCTAGAAGCCGTCTTGAGGAACTGTATGGAAGATGGATAACCATGACCCCCCGGGGGGAGATGAGCCAGGCCCTCATGAGGAAGCTCCGTCCTGTGGGGCTCTTCCTGGCGCTGCTGCTTCTCTCACTGGCGGTAATCACGATATACCTCAGGCACAGGCTCAACGAGAAGGTGAAGACCCTTGAGATTGCCCAGCGGGAGCTTCTGGAGCAGTCGACAAGGCTCCAGCACGCCGAGAAGATGGAGGCCCTTGGCAACCTCGCCGGGGGGATCGCCCACGACTTCAACAACATCCTTCAGGTGATAGTGGGCTACGCCCAGCTGCTCCTGGAAAAGGAAGGGTTTTCCCTACAGGACAGAAGGAGCCTTCAGCACATTGCCGGGGCTGGCAGGAGGGCATCCACCCTCATCGGTCAGCTCATGGCCTTCGGACGGCACATGGAATTCAGGAAGGTCCCCGTGGACCTGAACAGGGAAGTTGCCAACGCGGTGGAGATACTCGGGCAGACCATTCCGAAGATGATAAGGATAAGAACGGACCTGGAGAAAGGCCTGCCTCCGGTGCTTGCCGATCCGGTCCACATAGAACAGATGGTCTTCAACCTTGCAGGCAATGCGGTGGACGCCATGCCGGAAGGGGGAGAGCTGGAGGTGATGACCTGGGGTGTCTCCATACCGGACACTCCCTGTCCTGAAACGGGTTCCGCATTGAGCGGCAGATATGCCGTCCTGACAGTTTCCGATACCGGTTCAGGCATACCCCCGGAGGTTCGCAGGAACATGTACGACCCGTTCTATACCACCAAGGAACCGGGCAAGGGCACCGGCCTGGGTCTCGCCTCGGTCTACGGTATAGTCAGAAGCCTCGGCGGATGCATCCGATGCGAAAGCGCGGAGGGAACGGGCACCGTGTTTACCATCCTTCTTCCGGTTGCCGAGGGAGCCGTTGTCAGTGAAGAGGTGTCCCAGGACACCCTCTCCACCCCTTCGGGGAAAGACGAGACCGTTCTGGTGGTGGACGACGAGCCTGAGATAACCTCCCAGTCCCGGGAGTACCTTTCCCATCTGGGCTACCATGTGCTCACCGCCTCCACCGGGGAGGAAGCCCTTGAACTCATGGGCATGAATCATGTGGACCTTGTCCTCCTGGACCTGAACATGCCTGGAATGGGCGGCTTCAGATGCCTGGAGGAGATCAGGAAGGTCCGCCCCAGTCTGAAGGTGCTCATAGCAAGCGGCCACTCGGAGTTCGACGTCAATATTGAGGAACTGATGAAGGAAGCTTCGGGATTCCTCAGGAAACCATACAGGCTGGCGGATCTGGCGGACAGGGTACGGGAGGTCCTGGATTCCGAGGATGGAGTCTCTTGACGCCGACGAACCCCGGCCTTATTCCACTGCAGATGGCAGGAAAGCAGGGAGGCTGAAATGCACCCGGGTCTTGTGGGGGGCATCGTGGGAGGCGTTCTGGGTGTTGCGGGAGGACTGATCGGAACCGCCGCCGCCCTGCGAAGTGCTGGAACCCCCGGAGAGCGCAGGTTCATCATCAGGGCCTCCCTTCTGTTCTGGGCTGTCTCAGCTGCTTTCATAGCCCTGTTCCTCCTTATCCCCAGACCCTTCAACTTCCTTCTCTGGATCCCCTGGGGGATATTCCTTCCTCTGTTCATCAGGAACTCAAGCCGGAGGCTTGGCATCTTCCGGAACGACACCGCTGGAACACGGGGAGATTCGCCCTAGCCATGGGCTGCGATACATTCCTCTTCACCGATATAGAGAACTCCACAGGCCTTTGGGACACATGCGGGGATGAGATGTCGGAACTCCTGGAGAGGCACGATTCCCTCACACTTAAGCTTGTTGACCGCCATGGAGGGACGGTGGTGAAGCACACCGGCGACGGGTTCTTCATCCACTTCCCCATGGCCTCCTCCGCCCTGGCCTGCGCCGTGGAACTTGTGGAAGGTCTTGCGGGGATCACCGGTGGCACCTCCGGGAACCGCATACTGGCAAGGGCGGGGCTGCACTCCGGCACCGCCGTCAGGCGAAGGGGTGACTTTTTCGGCCCGGCGGTGAACCTTGCCCAGCGGGTAATGGATTCCGGAGCAGGAGGGCAGATACTGGTCACAGGTGATTTCCTGGAGGCTATGGGGCAGGAGCCTCCCGGGGTTTCCTTCAGGGACCTGGGCATGCACAGGCTTACTGACCTCAGCGAGCCCCGCAGGCTCTTTCTTGTGGAGGCTCCCGGCCTTCCCCGGTGCTCCAGCACCTCTCCGAGAACCCTCAGCAGCGTTCCCAACAACCTGAAAAGGCCACTTACCCCCTTCGTGGGCAGGAAGTCAGAGCTTCTGAGGATATCCCGTCTCCTGGAAAGGGAGGATGTCCGAGCCCTGACCCTCCATGGTCACGGAGGTTCCGGAAAGACCAGGCTGGCGCTCCAGGCCGGTGCGATGGAGGCCTTCTCTTTCCCAGACGGCGTCTACCATTCGGACATGGAGAACGTGGACACCGGAGAGGGAGCCCTCTGGGAGATCGGCAGGGCCCTGGGGCTGGACCTGCATGGTGAAGGTTTCGACAGGGCGGTCCTGGAAGAGCATCTGGCCGGGAAAAGGATCCTCCTGATACTCGACGGATGCGATTCACTGGCGGGGCGCGCCGGCGTGCTGGCTTCCCTCCTGGCTGCTCTTCCGGGCCTCAAGGTAATGGCCACCAGCAGGGTCCGGCTTGGACTCAGCTGCGAGCATGTGTTTCAGGTGGGGGGTATGACCTCATCCGCCGGGACAGGGATCTCAGATGGGGAGATACTTTTCAGGGAAACAGCCGGAAGGGTGCTGGCTTCCACCGCGGAGACCTGCACCGACGATGAGGATGTGAGGACCATATGTTCCCTTCTTGGGGGCAACCCCCTTGCAATAGTCCTGGTGGCCTCCTGGAGGGGGATGCTCTCATCTGAGGACATCCTTCGCCAGCTGGACAACCCCCTGGCGGTATCCGCCGAGCTCGGGGACCTTCCCGAGAGGCACAGGAGCCTCAGGGAGGTTTTCAGGTTCTCCTGGAACCTTCTGAACCCCGGGGAGAAAAGGGATCTCGCCGCCCTGTCGGTGTTCGTGTCAGCCTTCAGCCTGCCAGATGCCCGGGAAGTTTGCTCAGTCAGCCATACCGGTCTGTCCTCCCTGCTGGCAAAGTCCCTTCTCGAAAAGCAGGAAGACGGCCTTTTCAGGCTGCACCCCCTTGTACGTGACTTCGCCTGGGAGAAGACCGCCGAGGTCCTTTCCGACCAGGAGACAGCAGCCCTCGTGCGGGCCCATGCAGAGAGGTTCCTGGGGCTGCTCCTGGACAATTCTGAAGCCCTTCAGAGGGGAGACTGCGTTCATGCCCTCGGGAACCTTGCTCCCTGCAAAAGGGAGATCATCGCCGCATGGGAAAGGTCCATTAACGCAGGGGATCTCCCTGTTCCCGGCGAGACCCCCGGAGCCCTCAGAGCCCTTCTGGGTCTGCTGGGCATGTACACCGCAGGCGAGAATCTCTTCAGGAAGAGCCTCGTCAGGTACACCGGGTGTTCCCTGGAGGTAAGAGGAGCCATGCAGGCGGCCCTGGGCTGGTTCTGCTCGTTCTGCTCCACCAGGGACGAGAGCATCAAGCAGCTGAAAAAAGCGGTGGATCTCTACAGGGAAGCTGATTCCAAGAAAGGACTGGGTGACTCCCTGAACATGCTGGGCAATGTCCATTACATTGCCGGGATGTTCCAGAATGCGGCGGCCGCATACGGCGAGAGCCTCGGGATCAGGAAAGGTCTGGGGGACGATGCCGGGGTTGCCGCCGTGCTGAACAATCTGGGGAACCTGGCCTTCGAGGAGGGGGACTTCCCCGCCGCTCAAAGGTACTACCGGGAATCCCTGGATACCGAAAGAAGGTCAGGGAACACCAGGGGGGCCTCTTCCACCATGACCAACCTTGCCATCGTGGCCATAGAACTGAACCGTCTGGACGAAGCCAGTGACCTGCTGGAAAGGGCCCTGGCGGAGGAGCTGAAGATAGGCGACGAGTTCAACGCGGCGATAGTAAAGGGTGTTTTCTGCACCCTCCACCTGAAAGCCGGTGAGTACCGGAAGGGGGAGGAACTCTGCCGTGAGAACATAGAGACCTACACCCGTCTCGGGAACCGCTGGGGGCTCGCCGAGAGCCACAGGCTCCTGGGCGAGATCGGGCTGAGAAGGGGTAACCGGGAAGGATCCAGGACCCATTTCCTGAAGGCGTTGCATACCGTATCCGGCCGGGGATGGGCTCCGCTTGCCCTGGAGATACTGGGAGGGGCCGTCATTGTCCTTCTGGAGGGCGGGCAGGAGGGTATTGCACGGGAACTGGCGAGTTTCATCGCCGGTCAAAGCTCAACCCCGGGAAGGACACAGGAAAGGCTGAAGGGTCTTCAGGTCCCCTCCACAGGACTGCTGAACATCGAAGAAGCCCAGGTGCTGGCAGAAGCCTCTCTGAAGGACCTGAGCTTCCCCGACTGAAGCGAGCCACCGCCTGATGATGGCGACGGTTGTCATGAACGGCCGCTCCATCGACATATTCCCCGGAGAACGGAAGGGGATGAACATGAAGATACTTGTGGCGCACTATTCACGAACGGGAAGCAACCGCTACCTTGCTGAGAGGGCCGCGGTTGAACTGGAAGCGGATCTGGAGGGGATCAGGCCAGTAGTGGACCTGCAGCCGCTTATCCTGCTGGGCACATGGCTGGGGATCGGTCCCGGGATCAGGAGGCTTGAACACGACCCGAAGGAGTACGACAGGGTGGTGGTGATAGCTCCTCTCTACCTGGGCAAGTTCGCCCTTCCGGCACAGAAATTCGTTCTCAGGTACTCGAAATGCATCAGGGAGATGTTCCTGGCAACCTGCTGCGGCAGCACCTATGAGAAGAGGAACGATAAGTTCGGCTATGAAAGCGCCTTCCGGCACATCAGGAAGGTCGCCGGGGGAGGGACCGTCCACTGCGAGGCCTTTTCCATCGGGCTGGTGATACCTCCGGAGAAGCAGGACGACTCTGAAACCTTCATGAACACCAGTCTTTCCGACGGCAACTTCAAAGGCGAGATACTCGAGAAATTCGAAGGTTTCATCGAACAGGTGAAGGAGTGACGGAACTCGCGAGAGTCATACGACTTTTGTGCATGCAGTCACGATACTCGATTGTCTTTCGTGATCGAAGCGGCCTCTTAATGCCGGCCAATTTTCCCAATGCATTCGATGCAGTATAACGGAAGGTTGATGAGCCATCCTTCATCTCTGTAGTTCGAGAGAGAGCAGCGAATGCTTCGTTCAGGAGAATACTTCTGTGAGAATACCCTGAGGCTTTTAGCCTGGAGGTTCTCCGCAGCCTTTACCTCAAGGGGAATGATCCCAGATGGCATCTGGAGAAGGAAGTCGATCTCAGCATTCCCCTTTGAAGCGCTCCAGTAGAAAGGCTCAAGACCCATTGCCGCAAGCTGCTGGAGTACGAACTGTTCAGTGAGAGCGCCCCTGAACTCCTGGAAAACCTTGTTCCCCTCAAGAATGACGGAGGGATGGATTTTCCCCATGGCGGAAAGCAGGCCTACATCAAGAGCGAACAGCTTAAACGCGGACAGGTCCCTGTAACCGGCCAGAGGAATCCCCGGTTTGGTGACCCTGTTCACCCTTGTGACCAACCCGCAGTCAAGCAGCCATTGAACTGCTGACTCGTACTCTCTTGCCCGGGCTCCGTTCCTCACGAGCCCCCAGACGAACTTCCTGTTCTCCCTGGCAAGCTGAGAGGGCAGACTGTTCCAGACGCTCCTTATCCTGGGAACCACCTCTGCAGGCGAGTGCTTCGAAAAATCCTGTTCATATCCTGTCAGGAGCTGCATCTGCACGGAACGAGCGGCATTGTAATCCATTTTCTGTCGGAATTCCAGAACTGCCTCGGGCATTCCACCGACCAGAAAATAGCTTCTAAGCTTATCTCTGTATCGAGAGGAGAAAACATTGGCCATCTCGAAATTGCCTTCCTGCAGAATCCCGGCCAGCCTTTCGCTGCCCGTGGCGAGAAGGAACTCTGAGAAAGACATAGGGAGAAGGTCAAGGAACTCCACCTTCCCCACAGGGAAGGATGCTCCTCTGTGCATCGCTACCCCCAGCAGGGAACCGGCAGCAACGATGTTGAGTTCAGGCGCGTTCTCATGGAAATACTTCAGTGAAGAGAGGGCTTCGGGTACCTGCTGAATTTCATCGAAAAGGATCAATGTGTTTCCAGGCTTTATCCGGCAATCGGCTTCAACCTGAAGTCCGGTCAGCAGCCTGTCAGTGTCGAAGTCCATTTCAAAGAGAGCCTTCATTCGGGGGTTGCCGTCGAAGTTGATGTAGGCGCAGCGTTCATAGCACGTTTTACCGAATGTCTTCATGAGCCAGGTCTTCCCTGTCTGCCTGGCTCCTCTTATCACCAGGGGTTTCCTGCTTCCCCTGTCCTTCCAGTCCATCAACTTCGCAAGTGCATGTCTGTGCATAGTCTGCCTCCTGCCAGGTATAATGTAGCATGCTTCTGCACAAAAGTCAATTGACTTATGTGAGTGCAATCACATAACACAATCGATAAATGTGATCATATCACGAAAGAACAAAGCACTTTTACCGGGACTTCGAGTGGAATTATGCCGTAA
The DNA here is from genome assembly GCA_964387445.1 of uncultured bacterium. Classification (GTDB taxonomy): domain Bacteria; phylum Fermentibacterota; class Fermentibacteria; order Fermentibacterales; family JCC-6; genus Sabulitectum. Next base: position 10,404 of record CAYLXG010000013.1, on the reverse strand, counting down.
ATGCAATCCATGCAACGATATGCCGAGTTACTTGACAAACTTGCGGGCGGCCTCAGGGTATCAGATGCTGCCCCTGGTGTAGAGCCTGTGGTAGTGGCCTCCCAGCTCCATCAGGGAGTCGTGGCTGCCTGATTCAGCCACCGAACCTTCATGGAGAACGAATATCCTGTTCACGTGGCTCACGGTGGAGAGCCTGTGGGCGATGATTATGGTGGTGCGGTCTTCGCTGAGGCGGAACATGGCCTCCTGGATGAGTCCTTCTGATTCGTTGTCCAGGGAGGAGGTGGCCTCGTCGAAGATGAGTATTGGAGGGTTCTTCAGGAACACCCGGGCGATGGAGACCCTCTGCTTCTGACCTCCGGAGAGCTTCACCCCCCGCTCCCCCACGTAGGTGTCGAAGCCGTCGGGCAGCGACATTATGAAGTCGTATATGTTGGCGTCCCTGGCCGCTTCCACCATCTCCTCCTCGGTGGCTTCAGGCTTTCCGTACATGATGTTCTCACGGATGGTGTCGTCGAAGAGGAAAACGTTCTGCTGCACCAGGCCTATGTTCTCCCGGAGGAAGCTCTGCTTCAGGTCCATCACATCGTGGCCGTCTATGGAGACGGTGCCCTTCTGGGGCTCGTAGAACCTGGGGACCAGGGAGACGATGGTGCTCTTACCGGCGCCTGATTCCCCCACAAGGGCCACCGATTCCCCGGCTGGCACCGAAAGGGAAACATCCCTGAGAATCCAGTCCGGCGAGGAGGAATACCTGAACCATACCCCTGAAAGTTCAACGGAACCCTTCACCGGAGAATAGGAACGGGCGTGGGGGGCGTCGGCTATGTCTGGCTCTATGTCCATTATCTCCGTGAACCTCTCGAAGGAGGCAGCGCCCTGGTGGAACTGCTCGGTGAAGTTCATGAGCCTCTGGATAGGTCCCAGGATGATGTTCACGTAGAGAACGAAGGCCAGTATGTCGGCGGGGGTTATGCTGCCCTGAAGGTAGAGCCAGGCGCCGCCGGCGATGACCACCAGGTAGTACATGTCGTTGAAGAACCCGAAGCCCGAGTAGAACACCCCCATGATGGTGTACATCTTTTCCTTGGCCAGGCGGAAGTGGGTGTTGACCGTTCCGAATTTGGTCATCTCAAGCTCTTCGTTGGCGTAGGACTTCACCTCGCGGATGCCCTGCACCGAGTTCTCGACCGCGCTGTTGATGTCGGCGATCTTCTGCCGAACCCGGCGGAAACCCCTGCGCATCCTGCCCCCGTAGCGGATGCCCCACAGGAGCATGAAGGGAAGGGGGATCAGGGCAATGAAGGCCAGGGTGGCGTTGAAGCTGAACATGAAGAAGAACGAGCCCACGATCAGGAACACCGAGAGGATAAGGTCCTCCGGGGCGTGGTGGGCCACCTCGGCGATGGTGTTCAGGTCGTTGGAGATCCGGGACATTATGTGGCCGGTCTTGGTGTTGTCGAAGTAGTTGAAGGAGAGCTTCTGGATGTGCCTGAAGATGTCCTCCCGCATGTCGTACTCCATGCGGACGCCCAGTATGTGCCCCCACTTCATGCGGATGAACTCGAAGACCATCTTCGCCAGATAAATCCCCGCCATCAGGGCGAAGTAGAGTATCATGGCGTCTACGTTCCTGGAAGGGATGAGATCCTGCAGCAGGGTGCGCACCATGGAGGGGATAAGTATCGCCAGCCCTGAAGACAGCAGCGCCACCAGGATGTCTATGAAGAAAAGGAACCGATGGGGTCCGTAGTAGCTCAGGAATCGTTTAAGCATGAGATCTCCTCAGAAACAGGAGCTGCAATATACAACCGGGGCCAACCCCTTCTCTCATTTACCCTGGGATAGCATAATCGCAAGGGAACGAATGGAGAACTATGCTCAAAGCCATACTTGCGGATATAACGAAGATTGCCGCCGACGCAGTGGTGAACGCCGCCAACAGCGCCCTGGGCCCCGGCACAGGGGTTAACGGGGCCATAAGAATGGCCGCGGGGCAGGGTCTGGTGGAGGAGTGCAGGGTCATCGGCCACTGCCCCACCGGCGAAGCGCGGGTGACAGGAGGATACGACCTCCCCGCCGGGCATGTGATCCATACCGTGGGGCCTGTGTGGCGAGGTGGAGGGCACGGCGAGCCGGAACTGCTGGCGAAGTGCTACCTCAGCTGTCTGTCGCTGGCGGCCTCGATGGAACTCTCCTCCATTGCCTTTCCCTGCATAAGCACCGGTGTGTTCGGCTATCCACGGGAAGCTGCGGCGAAGGTGGCGGTGGATACAGTGCGGGGTTACGCCAGGGAGAACCCCCTTCCCGGGGAGATAGTTTTCTGCTGTTTCTCGGAGGACGACCTTTCCCTTTACGAACGGCTCCTGGGGAGAGGTGAATGAACGATTCCACCATTGCGAGACTGCTCAGGTATTCAGCGGCTTCCCTGCTGTTCTTCCTGCCCCTGGCCGTATGGTTCGCCCTGGCCATCGGCGGCCGGGTCCCGCCCCTCAGTCAGGAGCGGTTCGATCACATTACGGGGATGATCGCTCTGGGATGCTGCGCCCTCTTCCTGCTTGTCGGGGTTCCCTTCGTACTGCCCCGGGCCTGGAACGGAGGGGTTCCGAAGAGCGGGCTGCTGAAGCACGGGCGCAGGGCAAGGGGATCCCTGGTCTCGCTGGAGGAAGTCCCCGGAGAGATCAGGGGGAAGAGTTCATCCATCAGGATGCTGCTTGAAATAGAGATCCAGGAGCAGGACGGCAGGTACCTGACATGCCCGGAGGCATTCGATGTCCCCGTGGAGACGGCTTCCCTGCTTCATCCCGGAATGGAGCTGCCCCTTAGGATCGACCCCGGCAACCGGTACAGCTTCACGGTGGACTGGTCGGAGCTGAGGGATCCCACATGAGGAAGCAGTACCACTTCAGGCAGTCCGAGAGGGGGCTTCTCGCCTGGGACGTCCACCGGCTCATCGAGCTTTCCTCGGGGCTGCCGGTTCACCAGGTTCCCCTGGAAAGCATATCAGAGCTGGATGAAGTCTTCTGGTACGATCTCGAGGGCGACAGGCCAACATGCAGGAGCGTTGCCCTCCACGCACGGCTGATGGAGGAGGTCGACCTCTCCCACCCGATCATCCTCTCAAGCAGCGGCAGGGTCATGGACGGCATGCACAGGGTCTGCCGGGCCCTGGTCCTGGGGCTGGACTCCGTTCCCGCGGTGAGGTTCCCGTCGGATCCCGAGCCCGACCATGTGGGGGTGGCCCCGGACGACCTCCCCTATGATGGGGAGTAGTCCTTTGACCCCGGGTCTTCCCGGGGATATGGTCATTTAACGGTCACCAACCGGAGGGCACGGATGCGCAATGTGATCCCGGGTTTCATCAGCGGCGCGGTTCACCGCAATGGGGAACAGAGAAGCGGAAGCTTCCCAGCCGCCGCTCTGAATGTGGACATCGCCGGTTTTACCTCCATCACCGAATACCTCATGGAGAGGGGCAGGCAGGGAGCTGAAGACCTCTCCATCCTGATCAACAGGATCTACGAGCCCCTGATCAGGGCCATATACACCAGGGGCGGGTTCGTGACCACCTTCGGAGGCGACGGGGTCACCTCGGTGTTCCCCGGTGGTTCCGGAAGGGCGGCGCACTCCGCCGCGGAAGAGATCAGGGATATGCTTTCCCGGAGACAGAGGATCTTCGGCAGGTACAGCGGCGGCAGGGAGATAAAGGCCCGTCTGGGCCTTGCAGGAGGAGAGATCTGCTGGCGGATATACGGCGGGGACAGGAAGGCTTTCTTCTTCCACGGTCGGGCCCTGGAGGAATGCTCAACGGTAACCAGGGGAATGGAAGCCGGCAGGGTCTCCGTCTCCGGAAGCCTTTCCGGCTTCAACGCAGGCTGTGGGGAGAGCCCTGTTCCCCTGGAGCGGGTAAGACCCACCATCGCGCGGATGTTCTATCCGGAGGAAGTTCTCAGGGCCAGACCCGGGGGCGAGTTCCGCAATGTGGTATCGGTTTTTGTGGGGCTTCATCCCGGTGAGATCAGCGGCGCCGGAGGAACAGTTGCCGAGATACTCTCAAGGACCTGCAAATACGGCGGTTACTTCAACGGCATGTTCTGTGACGACAAGGGCCCCCATATGCTCATTGTCTTCGGGGCGCCGGTCTCCTATGAGAACAATATCAGAAGGGCGCTGAGCCTGGCCCTTGATCTGAGATCAGAGTTCAATGACCGTCTCAGGGCGGGGATCACATACGGCACAGCCTTCGCCGGGGTCGTGGGCAGCAGCAGACGGTGCACCTACACGGTGCTGGGTGACTGCGTGAATACCGCCGCGAGGCTGATGCAGAGCGCTGAATGGGGCGGAATCAGCCTCCCGGAGAACCTGCGGGGTTCATTCGCCGGAGAACTGGTTACAGGCAGTCCGAGAAGGCTGACAGTTAAAGGGAAGAGCCGCTCCATCGAGGTGGCTGACCTTCTCGATGTGACCGATGCCAGGCGTGCCGGGGAGTTCGAAGGAGCCTTCGTGGGCCGCCGGGGGGAAATGGAGGAGCTGATGAAGGGCCTGGCTCCCCTGGAGACCGGCAGCTTCGCAGGAGTGACGATCCTTCACGGAGAGGCGGGGGTGGGGAAGTCCCGGCTCCTGGCGGAGCTGACCGCCCGGTTCCCGGAATACCGTTCCTTCACCATGCAGACCGATGGGATCCTGAGGAAGGGTCTGGGACCCTTCACCCATCTGCTGAAGGAGTTCTTCCAACAGAACGACGTGCCGGCGAGCGGTGATGGCGCAGCGATTCTTAACGAAGGATGGGACAGGCTGACCGCCGCCCTGGAAGGGCTTCCTGACAGGAAAAGCGCTGAACCGGTGCTCCGGGAGCTGCGGAGGACCAGGTCCATGATCGCCGCCATGATGGGTTATCTGGATGAGGGTTCGCTCCATGGCCGCCTGGACGCCAGGGGCAGGTTCGACAACACCATACTTGCCCTCAAGGCGTTCTTCAAGGCGCAGAGTCTCATGGCCCCCACGATGTTCCTCCTTGAGGATTTCCAGTGGATCGACAACGAATCCCTCACCGCTCTGAGGTCCATAACCCGGGGTGTCGAGGATTTCCCCTTTGCGGTGCTGATAACTTCCAGGGCCAATGATGACGGCACGCTGATACTGCCGGACCTTCACGATACGGTCCCCTTCCATTCCATGGAGCTGTATCCCCTGGAAGCGGGGAATGCCATGGACCTTGCTGCCGAGAGGCTGGGCGGCGACCTCTCCAGGGGGCTTTTCCTCTTCATAATGGATCGAACCCAGGGCAACCCCTTCTACATAGAGCAGTTCTGCAGCTACCTCACCGAGAATGGAATGATCAGGCGGGGGGACGACGGTCTTCGTCTCCGGAAGGAGGCGATGGAGGTCCCAGAAAGCATCGGGTCGATCATCCTGGCCAGGATAGACAGGCTCTCAGGGAAGCTCAAGGAAGTGGTTCAGACCGCTTCCGTCCTGGGCCGTGAGTTTGACGTTCAGGTGCTCTCGGCGATGCTCAGGGGAGATCAGGGCTCACTCCGCTCCCTGCTGGCGGAGGGGGAAAGGGAATCCATATGGTCCGCCCTGAACGAGCTGCTCTACATTTTCAGCCACACCATGCTCCGAGAGGTGGCCTACGACATGCAGCTGAAAACGCAGCTGCGTCAGCTTCACCGCCTTGCCGGCGTATCCATGGAGGAGTTCTACGGGAACCAGAGGGGCCGCTTTGCCGACATCGCCTACCACTATGAGAAGGCGATGATCACAGGCAAGGCAATGGAGTACCTGCGAAAGGCGGCGGACTTCGCCAGGGGCGAGTACCGCAACCAGGAGGCGGTGGACATCCTGAGGCGAATGACCCTTCACCAGAACGGGCTCGAGGAAAGAATGGAGACGGAGTTCGAGATACTGGAGCTGCTGGTGCTCATGGGGAAATGGACCGAAGCCGAGGAGATACTGGACCGAAGCCGCAGGGAGTCCCTGGAGAACGGGCTCGATAACTGCTATGCCCACTGCTGCAGGCACCACGCTGCACTTGAGAACAGAAGGGGCCGGAACGAAAAGGCCAGGGCGCATCTGAAGGAAGCCTGGGAATACTACACCCTGGCCGGCAACGAAACCGGCCTCATGAAGTGCCGGAGCGTCAGGGCCAACATCAGCATGATCCTGGGCGACTTCGACGAGGCTGAGGAAGACCTGAAGCTGTCCGCCGAGGCGGCGCAGGCCAGGGGGGACATGAACGAACTGGCCAAGAACACCTCCGACCTGGGTACCGTATATCTTTACGTATACCGTCTGGAGGAAGCGGAAGAGTGCCTCCGCAGGGCGTGGGACATCTGTTCAGAGACCGGGAACCTGAGGGTTGCCGCGAATGTGCTGAACAACCTGGGCGTGGTGGAATACAACCGGACGAACTACGACGGCTGCCGCAGATACCTCCGGGAGTACATGGAGATCGCCGAGAAGGTCGGCGATCAGGAGAGCATGACCTACGTCATTGGCAACATAGGGGTGCTGCACCAGGAAAAGGGTGATCTGGACGAGGCGATGACCTGCTTTGAAAGGCAGCTGGCCATGGCCCGGGAACTGGGCATAACCTATACCATTTCCTTTGCCTCCCGTCAGATCGGGCTGGTTCACCGGGACAGGGGAGATTTTTCACAGGCCCGGGAATGGCTGACGGAAAGCCTGAGAACCGCACGGGACTCCGGGGATACCAGGAACGCTTCCATGACAGCCAGGGAACTGGGGGAGCTCTGCCTGAAGGCTGGCGACCTGGAAGAGGCCAGGGAGCATCTGGAGAATGCGGCGAGTCTGGGGGCGGAGATCGACAAGGAGACCCACGCCACAACCCTTCTGTTGCTCGCCAGGCTCTCTTCCATGGAGGGCAGGAACGGAGAAGCTCTCAGGCATGTGGAACAGCTGACAGCACTGAGGAGGGAAATGGGGGAGGAACTCCCTCTCCTGGGATCACTGACGGAGTCCGCCGGGATACTCCTCTCTGCAGGCCACGAAGGCAGGGCCGGGGAACTCCTGAAGGAGGCCCGGGAGATGGCCTCCGGACTGGAACCGGGAGACCTGACACGGAAGCTGGAGTTCCAGGAGAGCCTCCACCAGGCCCTGACCGATCCGGCGGGTGCCGAAGCAAGGCTGGCAGGGCTTCTGAATGACCATGATCTGGGAGACCGGTACTCGGCGCAGATATGCTTCCATCTGCACCGGATAACCGGGAAGGAAGAATACAGGCGCTCAGCCATCAGGCTTTACCGGGAACTCCACCGCAGGATCCCGGAGGAGGAGTTCAGGAAGAAGCTGGAGACGCTGGAAAACTCAGCCGCCGCCCCTCACCCTCCCGAAGTGCAGGGCGAGGAATACGCCGGTGGTGAGGGCTCCCAGTGAGAACGCCAGGCTATGGGGGTTCAAACCGGGGGTGAAGCCCGGTCCTCCGGCGCCGAGCAGAAGCCCCGACCCCAGCAGGTTGAAGAAACCCCACAGCACATTGACCACAGGGGATGACTCGCCCCTGCCTGGAGGCTTTGCGAAGGGGCTCTGGAACCTTTCTCCGCTAACCCCCCGGACGAAGTGGGGTACTCCGTTCACCAGGAGCATTCCCGCAAGAAAAAGCAGTAGGTATGTCATGAGCCTCCCTTCCAACGGAATATAGCATGGGGACTACTTCAGCAGGCTCATAAGCTCTCCGGGGTCGCTCACCGGCGGGGAACAGCTGCCATTTCCGCACATCACCGCCCCGGGCCCATCGAGGGACGGGTCGACGGACAGTGTGAGGTCGGGCAGGTACAGTCGGCGCAATACTTCCACGAAAGGATCATGATCCCCGGGAGAAAGGCTTATGTGGAAGTGGGAAGGGCCGTTCATCACCCCGGCAAGGAGCATGGAGAAGGAAGCGGGGTGTGATGCCGCCACCGGCAGCAGGGCTTCGGTGAGGGCGGCGGCCCTTTTCCCGTAACCGCCTTCCGGAACCAGGGAGGCAAGTCTGTGCAGGTTCATCAGGGAAACGGAATTTCCCGAGGGCACGGCGCCGTCATGGGTCTCCACCGTTTCCGTCTCAGGCATCAGGGAGTCACCCTCCGGGGTGAAGGAATAGACCCCTTCCGACCCCCTGAGGAACAGACGGTCCTGCTTTGCCTGGAGTTCCGCGGCGAGACTCAGATGCCTGTCATCGAGTGTGGCGGCATGCAGCTCAAGGGAAGCCCATATCAGGAAGGCGTAGTCGTCGAGGAAACCCCCGGGCCCCGGGATACCGTCCTTCCAGCTGTGGAGCAGGAGCCCTTCAGGGGACATCATGTTCCCTGTGATGAACTCCATGGCCCCAAGGGCGCACTGGAGGTAATCGCGCCTGTCCAGCACGAAGGATGCCCTGGCCATGGCGGCTGTCATCAGGCCGTTCCAGTCCGCCAGCACCTTTTCGTCAACCGCCGGGGCGCGTCTCCGCCGTCTGTGTTCCATCAGCGCACCCAGAACCGCGGGGTCAGGTGCCGGTATCGCTTCCGGCGCCGGGATCCAGCTGTCAGGCGGGGAGAGCCTGGGGGTGTCCTCACCCCGGCCGCTCAGATCCCACAGCGCCGCCGCCTCCCTGGCATCGCCTTCCTCCAGCGCCTCCGCCAGCTGGCCCGGGCTCCAGGCATAGAAGGCCCCCTCGCCCCCTGGGTCATCGGCGTCCATGGAGGAGAAGAAGCCCCCTGAAGGGGAAGTCATCTCCCGCAGCACGAAGTCCAGCGTTTCCTCGGCGGTTTGCCGAAACAGGCCGTTCCCTGAAGCCTGGTACGCCTCAAGGCAGGCGAGCACCAGCATGGCCTGGTCGTAGAGCATCTTCTCATAGTGGGGGACCCTCCAGCCCTCATCGGTGGAGTACCTGTGCATCCCGCCGCCCAGCTGGTCGTACACCCCCCCGTACCTCATTGCCGAGAGGGAGGCCAGGGCCATGTCCAGGGCATGCCTCTCACCGGTGTGCTTCCAGTATCTCATAAGGAAGAGCAGGTTGTGACATGACGGGAACTTCGGCGCCCCTCCGAACCCTCCGTTCTTCCTGTCGAAGGAACCGGCAAGCTGCCGGTAGCACGCGGCAACCGGTTCTGTGGCCGGGCTGCCCCCTGGGGGCAGCCCCGGGGGAACCGCTGAGGTTATCTCCCCGGCGGCATTGAGCACCCTTTTCCTGTCCTCCCGCCATGCCCGGGCAAGCAGGGGAACCAGCTCGAGCATTCCCCTTCTGCCGTACCTGCCAGTCTTCGGTATGTAGGTGGCTGCGAAGAAGGGATGCCCTGAAGGGGTGAGGACCATGTTCAGGGGCCACCCCCCGCTCCCCGTCATTGCCATGGCATACCGCATGTAGCGGTTGTCCACGTCGGGCCTCTCCTCCCGGTCCACCTTCACGCATATGAAACTTGAGTTCATCAGTTCAGCCACCTCGGCGTCCATGAAGCTCTCCTGCTCCATCACATGGCACCAGTGGCAGCTGGAGTAGCCGATGGAGAGGAACACCGGGCGGTCAAGTTCCCGGGCAAGCCGGAAGGCCTCACCGTCCCAGGGCTGCCAGTGCACGGGGTTCTTCGAATGAGAAAGCAGGTAGGGGCTGGTTTCATTGCCAAGGCGGTTGATGACTTTTCCCTCTGTGCTCAAGACGACCTCCTCTGTGCGCTTTCTTCAGCAATACCCGAGATACTCAATGGTTCCCGCTCTCGGATGCATTGACCCACACAAAGAAATGTGTGATGATATGTGTGGAGGTGAAAGCCATGGCTACGAATCTGCAAATCGATGATCAGCTTATCATCAAAGCGGCGGAGCTGGGAGGCCATCGCACCAAGAAGGCGGCTGTAACCCAGGCCCTTGTTGATTATATCCGTTATCTCGAACAGGAGAGGATACTCTCTCTCTTCGGCTCGATAGACTATGAGGAAGGGTACAGCTACAAGAAGCAGAGAGCCATGACATGAGGGTCCTGGTTGACACGTGCATCTGGTCCCAATCCCTTCGCAGAGCATCCGGGCGCAATACTGATACGGTGAAGGAGCTACGCCGGCTGATCCTGGAACATCGGGTGGAGATCATCGGGCCGATACGCCAGGAACTGTTGTCCGGTATCCGTGAAGAAGCCCAATTCGACAAACTGAAGAAGCATCTGGAAGCATTCCCGGACATCCACCTTGAAACAGCGGATTTCACCACCGCGGCAGGGTTTTTCAATACATGCCGCAGGGAAGGCATACAGGGTTCGAACACCGATTTTCTCATATGCTCGGTGGCGGCTCGTCGCAGCATGGCCGTCTATACCCATGAGAGGGATTTCCTCCTGTTAGCTGAACACATACCGGTGATCCTTCACGAACCACATATGTCCTAAGGCAAGAGACAGCATTCAGCCTGCAGCAGGGCATTGGATTTCATGGC
>CAYLXG010000012.1:0-28335 GCA_964387445.1 uncultured bacterium | reverse complement strand
TGTTCAAACCCCATGAAACTACTGTACTGTCAGACCTCAGCGCTGTGCAGTGATTGTTCCCGGAACTAACTGAAATGAACGGCGCCATATCGTCAGGCACGTCGCACTGACCTAGAAAGTTAGCTCCCCAGGCGATGATGGAACCACTGCTCTGAAGACCAACACTGTGCGATATGCCACCGGTTACAATGGTATAGCCTTCATTAAGGCCGTCTGGGACCCAGCATTGGTAGTAATCATCATTGCCCCAGGCTTCGATTTCACCGGAATACTGAGACAGGCTGTTTGAAGGGATCAGAAGAATGAGTGATGACAGTGCTGTCAGTTTCCGTTTCATATTCTGCCTGAGTATCTGAGTTCGATCCACGGGACAGCTTCATGTTTCATCAAGGGCCCTGCAACATGAAGACAATGTGATCCGTTGGTTATCTGCCGGATTGGGAAACAGCATATTTGTTCAGCTGAAAGCATAAACACTTCCTTGAATACTGCCTTGAAAAGTATAGCCAAATAGTGATGGAAAACAAACTGTTCCGAAAGCATCCGGTTATGGCGTACCGGAACAGATCAGGATATCGTCAGAATATGGCGTATATGAACGGGGCCAGGGCAGAGCCCTGGGCGGCCACGAGGATGAGGCCGAGCAGTATCAGGAGCACGATCACAGGCGCAAGCCAGTACTTCTTCCTGGTGGAAATGAAACCCAGTATGTCCGATACCTTGCCCATTGCTCCTCCGTTTATGCGATTTGCCCTCTTCAGCAGCCGAAGATAGAAAGTGTCCTCCCCGGGGTCAACGGGCAGCGGGAGCCTTATATCAGAGGTTGACAACGGCACGGGCAAATGCGATTTTATTCGCAAGGGAATTTTAAAGAAGGGGAGGCTGTTATGAAAGTGTTCATGGTTCTCGTACTTCTTGCTGGAGTTGGGTTCGCGGAGGTTCCGGCAACCGCCGGCGACGGATCCGAATGGTACTCGGTTACGGAGAGCGGAGGGGTTCGCGAAGGATACTTCAACCCGGCCCCCCTGAGCAACGAGATCGACCAGAACCAGCCCAGCGGTCCGTCCTACATGGCCGCATTTGCCCAGGGCGACCTCGCCCAGTCCTTCCAGCAGACCCACGGCAACATCTCCGGTGCCGGCATACTGCTCAAGGCTGGAACCGGTACATCCGACAATGTTACCATACAGCTGTGGAACGCCCTTCCCAACGCCGGGGGCACCATGCTGGCCGAAGCAAGCGAAACCGGGACCCAGGGACAGTGGGTAGACGTTTTCTGGACGGCGGTGGAGATCACCCCCGCCACCACCTACTACCTTGTGTTCACAGGCAACACCACCCTGGGCATAACCGGTGACCTCAACAACCCCTACCCCTACGGCTGGGTCTTCGCCAACCCGGGCTACAACCCCTTCACAAGCTACGACTACGCATTCCGCACCTACTACGACACCGAGGTGAATCTTCAGCGCAATACCTGGGCCGGGCTCAAGGTTTTCTTCGAATAGTCCTCACTGTTTTCGGGGCCGGTTTTCCGGCCCCGTTTTTTTCTGCACTTGACAATCGGGTAAGATTACTGCAGATAGTAATGGTGGATGTTGTAACAACTTAGCGGTTTTGTGGCTGCGGAAAGGCTGGTCCGTATACATTGGGTATTCGACGGGTAGAAGGAAAATCATTAGAACTTTATTTGAGAGAGATTGGTTCTAAAGAGTCTCTAACATCCGAGGAAGAGGCCGATCTTGCCCGCCGCATCAAGGCCCACGACACCGACGCCCAGGAAGTTCTGGTGGAGGCCAATCTGAGGTTCGTGGTGAGCATCGCAAAGCAGTACGCCAACCAGGGGGTGGCCCTGGAAGACCTTATCAGCGAGGGCAACGTGGGTCTCATCAGGGCAGCAAGGGGCTTCGACGAGAACAGGGGCTGCAGGTTCATCACTTATGCTGTCTGGTGGATCCGCCAGGCCATTCTGCAGACCCTGGCGGAGAACTCCAGGATAGTCCGGCTTCCCCTTAACAGAGTAAATGAACTCTATCGAATGGGCAGGGCCACCAGGGAACTGGGTCATTCCCTTGGCAGGGCGCCGTCCGCCGACGAGATAGCCGGGAAGCTTGATGTGCCCAGAAAGAACATCGAGGGCATGCTCTCCATACACAGCACCCACCTCTCCCTGGACAGGCCGGTATACGACGGCAGCGACAAGACCTTTCAGGAAATGATGGCATCCGAGGGGGATGACGCACCGGAGAACGCCGTTGCCGAAGACTCATTGAAGAGCAGCGTCCAGGAGATGCTCTCCATGCTGGACATGCGGGAAAAGACCATCATCAGCCTGTTCTTCGGCCTCAGCACCAACCGCAGGCACACCCTTGCGGAAATAGGCAGGACCATGGGAATAAGCAGGGAAAGGGTGCGTCAGCTTAAGAACAGGGCCATCGACAAGCTGCAGGAACTGGCGGATTCCGACAAGGTGCTGATGTATCTCGAATGATCCCGGTCAGCTGGAGTAGCAGCGTGCCCCGGGACCCGGGCCTGCGTGTTCCTCCACCCTCTCCGGAGAGAGCCCCTTCTCCCCTGCTATCCTTATGAACTCGTCGCCGTCCTCGGCCCTCACCGAAACGCACATGCCGCAGTCCGTTGACAGGTTCCTGGGGATGGGGACCAGCCTGCACTGTATGCCGTGCTTCCTTGCAGCCCTCTCAGCTGTGAGAACATGGGTCATTGACTTGAAGATCATGTAAAGGTACTCACTCACTGTAGGACCTCACCGCGTCAAGGGTTTTCTCTATCTCTTCAATGGTGGTGAATATTCCCGGACTGAGCCGCACCGTTCCCCCGGGGAAGGTGCCTATGGTCCTGTGGGCGCAGGATGCGCAGTGAAAGCCGTGTCTGCAGCATATGTCGTGCTCCACCGCAAGGTAGTGTGCAACCGAGGCGGTACAGCTGTTCTTCAGGGTGAAGGAGACCACTGCGGTCCAAAGCTGCCCCCATTCAGGCTTGAAGACCCTGGCGCCGGGTATCTCCATTATACCCCTGGCAAGGGTTCCGGCGATCTTCATCTTCCTCTGGTACACGGCGTCAAGCCCCAGGTCGTTCAGATATCTCACCCCTGCCAGGAGGCCTGCCAGGCCCGGTCCGTTCATGGTCCCAGCCTCGAACCTGTCCGGCATGAAGTCCGGCTGTCTGGTCTCTTCGGAGAGACTGCCGGTCCCCCCCTGGGCCAGAGGCCTCACAGTGGATGTGTCGAACCCGTCTGCGAACACCAGGCCTCCCGTACCGGGAACTCCAAGAAGCCCCTTGTGACCGGTGAACGCGATGATGTCGGCTCCGGAATCCATTCCCACGGGTACTATGCCCGCGCTCTGGGCGGCGTCCACCATGAGAACGGTTCCCGCTTCCCTGCAGATCCTTGAGATGGCGGGTATGTCCTGGACGGTCCCGGTTACGTTGGAACCGTGGTTTATCACGGCTATCCTGCACCCGGCAGCCTTTTTCTCGAAGGCTTCCAGGTCGAGGACACCCAGGCGGTCGCAGGGGCAGTAGATGACCTCCACGCCCCGGGACCTAAGGTCCGACAGGGGCCTGGTGACTGCGTTGTGCTCCATGGTGGAGGTTATCACCCGGTCCCCGGGGTCGGTGATGCCGTGGAGCACGGTGTTTATCCCCCATGTCACATTGTGGGTGAAAACCACGTTCATGGGGTTGTTCGAACCGAAGAACTCCGCTATCGCCTCCCTGCAGTCCAGCACCACGCCCATGGCTTCAAGGGCGGCGGTGCAGTTGCCCCTTGCGGGGCTGGCGCCGACGTTCCTTATGTAGCCTGATACGGCCTCGACCACCGAATCGGGCTTGGGCCAGGAAGTGGAGGCATTGTCAAGGTATATCACGGAGTTCCTTTCTTTCGCAGCTGAATATACGGGAAAGGTGCGCCGGCTGGAAGCTATCTCCCCAGGACTTCCTGAAGGGATGCAGCCAGATAGCGGTACTGTTCAGGGGAATTGTAGAGCTGGGCCGAAACCCTGATCAGCCTCCTGGATCTGCCTTGTATCTCAGTTACGGGAACCACTATCCCGAATTCCCTTCTCAGAAGGGCCTGGAGGGGATCCATCCACTGAATGTCCCTGGGACCCGGAGGAAGCGGAGAAGGAAGCTCCACAGAAGCCATTGATCCCACCATGGAGTCCGGGCAGGGAGGGGGAACCCGCAGTGCTTCGCAGAGCATATCCCGGGCCTCCAGGGCCAGGGCCCTGTTGCGTCTTCGTATCTCCTCCCAGCCCCCATCCAGCATTGAACCCAGGTGATCAATGGTGAATGGAATGGAAAGGGCCGGGGTGGGGTCCGGGGTTCCGTTCCACCTGAAACGGAGCTGGAAGTCCGAAAGCACTGTCTGGAAATCACCGGGAACATGGCTGACCTGAAGCGGAAGGAAATCCCCCTGGAGATCCGGTCGAACATAAAGCAGAGCGGCTGACCTGGGACTGCAGAGCCACTTGTGGCAGTTGCCGGCGTAGGCAAGACAGCCCAGCTCCTGGAGTTCAAGGGGAAGCTGACCGGGGCCGTGGGCGCCGTCCACCACGGTTTCCACTCCCATGGATCCCAGGAGAGAGACAATTCTCTTCAGCGGCAGGACCATTCCGGTGGAACTCACCACATGGTCGACCAGTGCGTAACGGGCTCCGGCTTCCGCCGCTTCTGCGAACGCGTCGATCACCGCCTGTTCTGATGCAGGCCATGGCAGTGCGACCCTCCGCACCTTGAGACCCTTCCTTCGGGAGAGGACCTCCAGAGCGTTGGCGGAGGAGAAGTACTCCTGATCGGCCACCAGCACCGTATCCCCTGTCTTTGCCGGCAGGTTTGCCAGAACGGTGTTCACCGCGGTGGTGGCGTTCTCAACCACCACAATGGAACCGGTTTGAGCTCCGGTGAATGATTCCAGGCGCCTGAGCACATCTTCCAGAAGGGGCTGATACTCCTGAAGAAGGAAATCCATGGGATTGCGTTCGATCCTTGCCAGCAGATCCTTCCTGAAATCCATCACAGCCCGGGGGCAGGCCCCGAAGGAACCATGATTCAGGAATACCATGTCCTCATCGAGGCACCATTCAGATGAACGGGCACCCGGCGGGGGCAGTTCCTTACGAACACTCACAGGTCAGGCTGGCTTCCTTGAGAACATGGCCCTTCATTGCGGTCAAAAGCCTCTCGGCGTTGGCGGCCGGGTCTGAGAGCGCAAGCCTGCTGTCAAGGGCGTAGAGGGTAAGGGTAAGGCTCATGCCCTCCTTCCTTCCGGCGGGGCCGGTCCATCCGGTATCGCCGAAATCGTTGACACCCTGGATCGTCCCGTCGGGGAGCTTTCCCTCAGCGGGCTGCTTGCCGTAAATGGTCTTCATGGTGTTGGGGATGTTCCACATTACCCAGTGTACGTTCCCGGCGGATGACCTGCAGATCAGGGCAAGGGAAACCGTTCCCTCCGGCTCGCCGTCCCAGCCGAATGGAGGCGAGGCGTTGAGGCCCGCCCCGCAGTACCATGCCGGCAGATGATCCCCCTGGCAGAAGGCGCTGCTGCAAAGCTTGAATTCCATCGTTCACCTCTTTCGGTTCTTTTTCAGCAACATATTCCATTGTTCCGTATGCCGCAACTAAATATCGTGAAGGCACCTGTCCGCGTCTCCGCAGGGAGCCCAGGGTTCAACCCGCGCCATCACGTCCATAATTGACGGATCCAGAGCGAGGATGGCCTCCTCCACCTTTCTCCCTGTGAGGAAGGCCCTTTCTATCTGTATCCTGCCCTCAACCTGAACATGAAGGTTGCAAGGGCTGTCTCCCTTATCCTCTCCACCAGTTCGGAGGAAGGGGATGTGTTCACCAGCTGGGCAAGGCAGGGTTTCAGGACCCCGATGCCGGAAATCACCACGAACACGGAAACGACGGCTCCGGCCACTCCGTCGATGAAGGCCAGGTCCGGAGAAAGCGCCGACATGCCCACGGCGGCCAGGACAGGAATGGAACTCATGGCATCGCTCCTGTTGTGCTTCGCGTTGGCGGCAAGGGCAGCGGATCTGGTCTCTCTGCTTTTGCGGATAGTCCAGCGGTAGAGTATCTCCTTGGACACCACGGAAACCGCGGCAGCGGCTATCGCAGCGGCTCCCGGAGCCGCTGCCATTCCCGCCTCACCCAGTGACTTCAGGGAATCGTAGCCTATACCTGCTCCTGCGGCCACCAGCATGAATCCCGTGAACATGGCCACTGCGGTCTCAATGCCGCTGTGCCCCATTGGATGGCTATCGTCCGCCGGGCGGCTCCAGAACCTGGAGCCTATGACTATGGCAAGGTCGGTTGAAAGGTCGGAAAGGCTGTGGACGGCGTCGGCGATCAGGGCCCTGCTTCCGTAGACCATCCCGGCGGCTCCCTTCAGGAGCACGAGGAGGCTGTTGACGGTAAGCGAAACGAGTCCGGTTCTCCTTACGGAGTTATCCCTTTCCCGCTGCCCTGGCGATGTATTCACCATAGAACCTCACACAGTTCGCGTAGTCTTCCTCTGAAATGCTTTCATTTGGCGAATGAAGGACCGACAGCCCTCCGGCTCCCAGTCTTACCGGCATGAACCTGTATACGTTCCGGGCCAGTTTGCCGTACCGTCTTGAGTCGGTGGCCGCTGGGAACACCCCGTTGACAAGAGGCATCGATTCACCCAGCACAGCCCCGGCTGCCGAAGTCAGGCACGTGAAGTCTTCGCTCTGATCCGAGGAGACCCTCGACGGCTCGGAAAGGCTCGGGCCCCGGAGCAGCTCCACTTCAACTCCCAGGGGTTCCAGAAGGGTCCGGATCCGATGATCCACCTTCTCGACTGAACTGCCCGGCGCCGGTCGGGTGTTCACCAGGACACAGGCCGAACCTGGAAGAACGTTCTCCTTCTCACCGCCGGAGATGACAGTGGGGGCGAAAGTGGTATCCGCCGGATCATCTGTGTTCTCATTCTCCAGGATCGTTATCGCCCTGGAAAGGCATCCGATGGCGGTCCTTACCGGGGGAACCGAAGAATGCCCCTGTCTGGCCGGGGCGGTGATACGGAAAGTTGCGTAACCCTTTTCAGCGAGACCCACCACTGCGGTCTCGCTTCCGGGGGTTCCATAGATATATCCGCCCTCGTCGAGAACGCTGGAGAGAACCACTCCCGAATCGGCCAGGTGTTCGGTGATGGCTCCCGCTCCCAGGGCACCCCCCACCTCCTCGTCGTGACCGAAGGCGAAGTAAACGGTTCTCGCGGGGTGGAATCCAGTTGAGAGAAGGAAACTTGCGGCTTCAAGCATACCGGCGTAGCCGCACTTGTAGTCCACTGCTCCCCTGCCCCATATCCTTCCCCCCTCCACCTTTCCGGCGAAGGGGTCGAAGGTCCACCCCTCTCCGGGGGGCACCACATCCTGGTGTGCCGTGAGCATCAGCGGCTCAAGGGATCCAGATGGACCAGGCCAGCGGAGCAGAAGGGAGGCCTCGTGGAAAGTGATGACCTCAAGGGTTTCAAAAACGGATGGCCAGGATCTCCTTGAGTAATCCTGAAGCTCGAGAAAGGGTATCAGCGGAAAGTCACCCGGCGAAGAGACCGTTGGAAAGCGAAGGGTTCCCGCGAACCTCTCCGCCGGGGAAACACTATTCGGTGACATTGACCCACTTGATGTGGAACCCGGAGTATCCCAGCGTGTCTGTGTAGACCTGTACCGACTCGGCTATTGCAACCGCTTCAAGGAGGGTTGACGTACCGGGGAAGAGCAGTGTGATGTGAACGGGCCTTCCCTCGGTGTTCCTTCTGGTTATGGTTCTTTCAGCCTGCCCCAGAAGTCTGGCAAAGAGCCTCGAGTCAAAGCTGTAGCCTCCGGCGGGTTCGACTATGTCGGCATTGTACTCCTCCACTATGATGCGCAGCCATTCCTCGGTGAAGAGTATCTTCAGATCCACAGGCTGGACCACCGTGGAGTCCTGTTCCGGAGTGGGCACCGGTTTCAGGACCGGAACGGAGGCATAGGATGTTTCGGTGGTGTCGAGCCATGCGTAGAGGGAATCGCTGGAGAGGTACCTGAAGTCGGAGCCGTTGAGCTTCTGCTGCATGTAGTTCACCACCGGCTGTATCGAAAGCGAGCCCGAGGCCAGGAAGGAGACTCCGGTACCCTCGGGGATAAGGGCAAGGTCCACGTTGGTCCTGGGGGCCGCCGAGGTGCCTTCTTCGTTGAAGACATAGACGATATCGGTGCCAAGCCTTATGGGAAGGGAATCCAGGGGGACCTCCTCCTCGATTACCGCGAGATCACTCAGATCGATCTCCGGTTCGTAAACGGACCTCTCGTAGCTGCTGAGGATGAAAACAGCTCCCGCCAGCCCGACCAGGAAGATGAGGAGCCCCAGGAGCCCGGGGTGGTGCTTCTTCCTGGGAACCAGTTCCGGAGGCGTTTCGCCCCGGTGCTCACGGGAGCCGTCAAGGGGCTTCTGAAGGGCGGAGCGAAGCTCCCTGAGGGGCAGGTTCTGGTCATCAAGCCTGAAACCGCAGTTGTCGCACTTTCCGGTACTCCTGCCTGGGTTTTCGTGACCGCAGCTCCTACAGCGCATCGGTTACCTCCTCTGAACCCTGGGATACCGCCGTTGTGTCGGCCTCTTCCGAGGGAACGTAGAACTCCATGAAGAACTCATTATCAATGTAAGGATGATAAACAGCTTCAAGGCTGTCTACAAGCCCCCCAATGATCTCTATCTCCAGTCGTTCCTCAGCCTCGGCCACCACCCTGTCACGTATCTCGGAAAATTCCGGTGAGCGCTGCGGTTCAATGGATACCAGGCGGAACCAGAGGGATGTGCTGTCGGTGAGGGAGATAATGGCCTCGCCCCCCTGCTCCAGCCCGAAAAGGGTTTCCCTGTCGCCCTCCGGTATCATCATCTCCGTCATGGGAACGGTGAGGTATGTCTCACCTTCGGCGAGGATGGGAGGGAAGGTCTCGAAACGGTCCGTGATGGACATCATGTCCCCGCCGGAATCCATCACCGAACCGGCCTCCGCCACTGCGGTGGAGTTCTGCAGGAAGAGCACATTGAAGACCCTCTTCTCCGGAACGGGCATGGTCTCTCTGAGTTCGTCGTAGATCTGGGCCAGCATCAGGGAATCGGGCTGGATTCGGGGCTGTATGATATTCTCGTAATATGCGTCAAGCAGCGTTTCAAGCTCCTTGACCCTGAGCTGCCCGGCCGTGGCCTCAACGGTATCGAGGCCAGTGGGAATTGCCATTTCCATCTCCATGTCGAAGAGCGCCAGCCTCTCGGCGTACTCCGCCAGCCAGAGAGGGTCGGCGGTGCTTCTGGGGAGGTAGCCGGGAAGACCCAGGATATTCCTGGAGACTGAAAAGATGTCCCTGCCCCCTCCGTTCCACTCAACCGCCGGCATCCCCTGCTCCGCGTCGGTGAAAGGCTCGAATCCGGCGCCGTTGCCCCTTGAGGCCATGAGTTCCATGGCTTCGGTGTTCACAGTGACCCCGAAGGCGGTCTTGAGGCTGTCTTCCACGAACTGCTTTCGGATCTCCCGCTGCCTTGAAAGAAGCATTCTGGCAATGCTCTGGGAATCCTCCTGGAAAGGGCCGGGCTGATAGGTCCAGACCGAGTCTATCCGGAGTATCCTCTGACCCACGGGAACGGGGAACGGCCCGATAACGGTGCCTTCCACAGGATCGCTGAGGTGGTCCAGGTCCATGATGTTTGAGTAGAGCCTGTCTGGTATGTCTATACGCCCTCCTGTGGTCCTTGTGATGTCATCGATGCCGTGGACGGCCGCCAGCCGGGAAAGGTCGGCCCCGGATGACACGAGGTCGGCAATGCTGTCCATGAGAACGGTGTCCCTGAGTGAGAGGGCCGTGTAGGAAACACCGGTTCCAAGGTTTTCCCAGAATGATCTCACAGCTTCCGGATCGGATGGGACCTGATCAAGTTCATATGAGAGCCATGCTCCCTGAAGGATCTCCCTTCTCCTCTCATGAACCAGCCGCTGAACCTCCCTGTCCTCATCGAGACCCAGGTCCCTGGCGTGGGCCAGGAAAAGCTCCCTGGCAAGAATGTTGTCCCTGAGGACATTCACCGCGGTTGAATCCCCCCTGTATCTCTCGAAGGTTTCCGTTACTTCATCCGCCAGCACGGAACTGCCGTTCACCGTTATCACAGCGCCCGGTTCACCCGGCGCCGGATCGCCGCCGCAGGAAAGGACCAGCAGGACAAGGGCCGCAAGCAGAAGGTATGCAGTGTTCCCCATGGGATTTCTCCGTTCCGTTTGTCAGTGTTTTACTTGTGTTCCTGAGAGCATTATTTTTACGGTCTCGAAGCGGAATGTCAACTGCCAGCGCGAAGGAGAAAGAGTGATACCGGTTCTCGCAGTGCTTGTTCTCTCCCCCGGCCTCCCGGAGCTCCCTGCTTCATGGGAACTGGGTGTGTTCGCCCTGGATGCGGAAACCGGAGAGGTCCTGATCGACATCAACGGAACCGTTCCATTCAGACCCGCCAGCACGGTGAAGGCGGTAACCACCCTTGCCGCCCTGGAGCACCTTGGACCGGCATATGTCTACAACACCTTCATAGCAGCGGATACCTCCTCGGGAAGCCTGTACCTCATTGGTTCCGGCGCTCCCCTCCTTTCGGCGGAGGACGTCACCAGAACCGCCATCGAAACAGCGGGTGCCCTGCCCTCCCGAAGCGGCTGGAACCTCTATCTCGACCCTTCTGCCATCGCGGAGGAGAGTCACCTCCCCGGGTGGGACGAGAGCGACTGGAACAGGACATACTGCCCTCCGGTCGAACCTCTGTGCATCGGTGACAATGTCCTGGAAGTGGTGATATCCGCAGTGCAAGGCCCGCTGAGGGTCTACACCTATCCTCCGCTGCCCTCGCTTGTGGTGAACGCGACGCAGCTCAGGACCGGAACCACCACCTCAATAACCGCTGTGGGCGGAAGCTGGGAAACCGGCTCCCCGGAACTCACCCTCTCCGGCACCATCGAGGCCGGGACCCGGGAGATAATCTACAAGCCCTTCGCAGGGGCTCCCCTGGAACTGGCCCTCTACCTGGAGGGGGAGCTGAACCAGTATGGCGTTCCTGCGGTCTTCGGAGGCGTACGTCCGGAGGGGGGCGGGTCTTCCTTGCCCGGCATCACCTCCACCATGTACTCCGACCCGCTGTGGGTCATTCTGGGCACGATGAACAAGTGGAGCAGGAACATGGTCGCTGAGCAGGTCCTGAGGACCGTTGCCTTCCATGTCACCGGTGAACCCGGATCCACCAGGGCCGGCTGCGACATTTCCGGAGCCCTCCTGGACAGCATCTGCCCGGGCATTCAGGGCTGGCAGCTGGCGGATGGATCGGGCCTGTCCAGGCTGAACATGCTTGCCCCGGAACAGCTGGCAAGGGTGTTCCTTGCGGGCTGGTCATCCCTCTCATACGGCCCGGAGTTCATGGCTTCGTTCCCTGCCAGCGGAACCGACGGCACGCTGGCAGCCAGGATGAACGGCATTCCACAGGGAGCTTTCCGGGGTAAGACCGGTTCACTGAACGACACCTGCACCATAGCCGGGATACTCACCACAGAAAGCGGCAGGACCGTGGCAATAGCGGTATTCCTCCAGATGCCCAGGGGTCATATCTGGAGGGCCAGGTCGTGGCAGGACGGTTACATGGAGGAGCTTTACCGAAGCCTTTAGCCCTTGGCCCGTTCCATGTACTCCCTGGTCCTGGTGTCTACCCTGATCCTTTCGCCCTCCTCCACGAAGAGGGGAACCTGGACCACCACTCCGGTCTCCAGGGTGGCAGGCTTTGTACCGCCGGTGGCGGTATCGCCCTTCAGCCCGGGATCCGACTTCGTGATCAGAAGCTCGACGAAATTCGGGGCTTCCACCATGATGGGCTTGCTGCCCACGAAGAGAACGTCCAGCTCGGTGTTGTCGATGAGGAAGTCGGCGGCGTCTCCCACCAGATGGGCGGGAAGGTCTATCTGCTCGTAGGTGTTGGGGTCCATGACTGTGTACATGTCATCGGTGTGGTATAGAAGCTGGAAGACCCTTCTTTCCAGACGGATCTCGTTCACCTTCTCGCCGGCTCGCCAGGTCCTCTCCAGGACCTTGCCCTGGAGGACGTCCTTCAGTTTGGACCTTACGAATGCGGCGCCCTTTCCGGGGTTCACGTGCTGGAATTCAAGTATGGAGTAGTACTTCCCGTCGATGTCCAGTACCATTCCCCTTCTGAAGTCGTTAGATGTGGCCATTGGCTACCTCCGAAGCAGTTCCATGATTATCTCCATCGCGGAAAGATAGCCCCTGGTCCCGGCGCCGGAAATGACAACATCCGCTCCCATGGCGGTGAGCATCCTGTGCCTGAAGGGTTCCCTCCTGTGGATCTGTGAAATGTGCACCTCTATCACAGGGCCCTGGAAGGCCCGCATCGCATCCATCACCGCGACTGATGTGTGGGAGAAGGCTCCAGGATTGATGATGAGCCCCTCTGACACCCCGGATGCCGCGCTTATGGCGCCTGTAAGCCCTCCCTGGGTCTCATGCCGGGAGAAATCCACTGCGCATCCAAGTTTCCCGCCGAACTCCCTGAGGGACTCCTGGAGCTGGGAGG
This sequence comes from uncultured bacterium, assembly GCA_964387445.1. Classification (GTDB taxonomy): domain Bacteria; phylum Fermentibacterota; class Fermentibacteria; order Fermentibacterales; family JCC-6; genus Sabulitectum. Next base: position 15,699 of record CAYLXG010000012.1, on the reverse strand, counting down.
CGGTGACATCACCGTAGACCTCGGGCTCGCGGTGACCCAGAGAACCCAGGTTGGGTCCGTTCAATACCGTTATGGTGATCATTTGTCGTAGGATGAAAGCCCCAGCTCTTCACACTCTTCCGGGGTGAACAGGTCGAACAGGCTCCTGGGAGCACGGCTGCTGTTCTCCCTTTTCGAAGTGGTATCCTCAGGAGCGTCTGTGCCTCCTTCACGGGGTTCACCCGGGACCCCTGACTGCTGGGCTGCCAGTATGGAGGCCATCCGGCCGGTCTCAGGGAAATCCACATCCTGCCCGGTGAGCCTGGCTTCCCTTCTGGCTTCTTCCTTCTTCTTCCTGGCCTTGTCCAGCATCTCCTCTATCTCGGGATCCCCGGGATACTCGAACAGGTACTCCTCGCAGAGCTCGATGGAACGGTTCCAGTTCTCCCTCTCGAAGTGGAGCTCGGCCAGGCTCTTGATGGCGATGAGATTCAGCGGATCGATGGATATGACCTTCTCGAACACCTTCATCGCATCGTCGAAGAGGCGCTGATCCAGGGCGCATCGCCCGAAGACCACATTAACCGATATGTTGTCGGGCCAGTCCTCGAGACCCTTACGGGAAACGTCCAGGGCCTCTTCGCTTCTCCCGGACCTGCGAAGCTTACCGGCCAGCCGAACACAGACAGCAGGAGAAGGATCGGAAAGCCAATCCTGGTAAAGCTCCTGTATTTCGTTTTCGCCGTCGGGCATTGCTACTCCTTAACGAAGGTATCCATAATTATCCAGCCTTCGCGAAGATACGGTTCCTTCGCGTGGCCAGGATTGTATACTTCCAGGTCGAGAATATACCACTCATCGCCGGCATCGAGCACCCTGCTCGTGAAGGAGCCTGCGTTGAGATACTCCGGGTTGCGCCACACACCTGTGAGCTGTATCCCCGAAAGCCCCCCTGAAGTCACCGGCTCGAATGTTGTCCTGGCCCTGTCCACGGAGTCCTCGGAAGCGTCGTAGAACCAGGTCCTGGCCATGGCCTCCCTTGCAAGCATTGCGTTCTCAGGGGTGAGCTCCAGCTGTGAGGAACTGTGGATGACATGAATGCTGAGAAGGAGCATGCACTCCTCGTCGGGCTGCCGCTGGTACTGAACGAATCCGTCGTCGGCCATCCACTTCCGTGTTTCGTAGGACTTTGGAACATCAAGGGAGAAACCCATGGACCTGAGGCTGTCGATCCGCGCCCGGGATGTCATGGAGGTGCTCACGAAGCTCCTGTAGAGGTATGCGTGCATCTGCTGGTCATATGCTTCCTCGATCACCGCCGGAAGATCCTCCGGGATGCCGCCGCCGTTCACCACCACGGCGAAAACATGCTGATTGAGTGCCCAGATGTCCCTTCCGGAGTATATGCCTTCGGATGTTTCCTCCAGGTCTCCCGGCATCTCCCCCCGGTGTTCCGGCGAAAGGAGCATAAGAACTATGCGCCTTTCCCTGAGGGTGCCGGTAAACTCCTGAAGATCGGCGTAGGAGAAGCTCAGGACCTGCTCGGGATCCACGGTTTCAACAACAAGATGCAGCTCCTCCAGCCCCCCTCCGTCTATGAATCCGGCCAGCTCCGGGCTGTAGACCACCATCACCCCGTTAAGGGGACCTATGGATTCCTGCCTGCATGAAAGCAGGAGCAGGAAAGACAGGACTAGAAGTGCTCTTTTCACTTCTTCCCCCTTCTGGAAAAGAGAGGCTTTATCAGTTTTATCAGGCCCACCGCGGCGGGGAGGTAGCTCACAGCTCCCCCTATCACCGCCGGTGCGCTGCCGGAATTGACCCTTCTGGTGAGCACCCTAACCTCGGCGGCGGTCTGACCCACCTCCTGACCGGTCTTCTCCATCTCCCTGAGGGTATCCGACATCACAGGGGTCAGCTGGGCCAGGTCACCCTGAACCCGGTTCAGGGTTGCCTCCAGTGTTTCCAGTGTTTTCCTGAGCCTTATGAAAAAACCGGCGGCCAGTCCCAGGGCTCCCCAGAAGCTAACCAGCCCCACCAGAAGTATTATCGATGTTGCGTTCATATCAATGCAGCCCCTTCCCGGGTCATCTTCTGAGAATGACTATCTCGACCCTTCTGTTGAGGGCCCTTCCCGCCTGGTCGTCGTTGGCCGCAGCGGGCCGCCTCTCTCCGAACCATGTGGGCTCTATCTCTATGTCGTACCCCGCAAGCTGGGTCTCCAGATACTCCGCCACGTTCAGAGCCCTGTCCTTGGAGAGTCCGTCGTTGAATCCGAAGGTTCCGTCGCTGTCGGCGTGGCCCTCCACGGAGACGAAGACCCCGGGGTTGTTCCTGAGTGTCTGCACTATCCTGTCGAGGTCGGGGTACTGGTCATCCCTTATGGCAGCCACGTTGTGGTCGAAGTAAATGGTTGACATGGAAAGACCCTCCCTCTCCCTGGCCACTATCATGAACTGGAAAAGGTTGATCGGGTCGGTCTCGTAGTAGAGGTAGTTCAGGTCTTCGTCCACCTGGGTGCAGCGCACGTCCAGGGGTACTCCGCCCCTTACCCTTGTGAGGCCCAGTGTGGCAGGGTCTATCCTGTTCTGGTCCATCCAGACCTTGCTGACCCTGAAGCTCAGGCTGGCCTCGATTATGTCCACGCTGTCCACATCGCCGTAGACAGTCTGGGGCTCCACCATTACCAGTTCGGCATGGCGGGAGGTGATAAGGAGATCGTCGATCCTGTCCAGGGAGGCCTCGAAATAGTAATAACCCTCGTCTTCCTCCACCAGGGCCGACGGCATCCTTTCCAGGGTGTTGTCGGGGTTTACCCTGAAGAGCCTCAGGAGCCTGAGTTCCACGTTGTTCTGCTCGAACCAGTACCTTGGGACCCTGAAGGAAGCGCTGAGGTCCCTGATGTCCTCCTCGGTGAAAGTCGCCCTGGCGGGGAAGTAGGCGTAGAGCACCTGTCCCTGATCGAGCCTCAGGGTGCTGTTCAGGGGGATCTGATCGTACTGGGCCACTGTGAGGGAGTCGTTCTGCACATCCCTGCCCGCCCAGAGACTGACTTCGGTCAGGTCGGTTCCGGTCTGCCATGTCCTTCTGTCCACCAGCGGTGGAAGGGGGACCCTGGGCTCCTCGTCCACCCACTGGGAACCTCCCAGCCTGAACGTTAGCCCTGCCCTGTGCCTCCCCCATGTTGACTGGAGGTCGTTAAGGGGCAGTGCGAAGGAGTAGTCGAAGGAGAGGGGGATGGTCCCTTCGTACCTGGCCGATACACCGGCGGTGACCTCGGATGCCGCCCCAAGGGCCATGGTCCTGAACCCGGTTCTGAACCCCCAGTTCTCGCCCTCTCCGATCCATTTCTCAAGGCCCAGGGCTATGTCTATGTCGGTTTCCCCGTTAACCTCTTCAAGGGACCAGTCCGCCTGAATCACTGGAGTTATGAACCTGGGATAGAACGCGAAACCCAGGGAAACCTCCATTGGCTCAGGGTCTTCCTCTCCGATGCCCATGTCCGGCTGCAGGATGTTCCTGGCAACCCCGGCGAAGGTTACCCGCCTTCCCAGCTCCGCCTGGAATCCGGCATCCAGGGAGATGCCCTTGGCGCGGAAACCGCCGGCGAAAAGGGGATCGTAGGAGGTGAACTCGTTGTCGGCGTACTCACGGAAGTGATAACCGCCGGCAAGGCCGAAGGACACCGGGAAGATCCCCGGCCTGAATGCGAAGGCCAGCAGACCCTCTCCCTGGGTGCACTGGTCGGAAGCGCTGAGGAAACCGGCACCGAGACCGAAGGCCGCGAAACGGGTGATGGGCTGCACATAGCCCACCGCTCCCAGGTCAATGGTGTTCAGGTCCATGTTGGGATAGAGGCTGGTGTACTCGGCGCCGAACATGATCCTTCCTGAACGGAGGAGCCCCGCGGGGTTCCACCAGCAGGCCCAGCCGTCGTCGGCCAGGGGGATGAAGGCTCCGGCCATTCCCATGGCCCTTGCGCCTGGATCGAGAACGCTGCCAGATGCCGCCGCCGACAGGATAAGAACGCAGAGAACTGTCTTCATCGCGCCACGCATACCGTTCCCGTCACCTCCCCCTGGGGAGAAGCCCCGTGGAAAAGATAGACCCCCGAAGGCACCGGCTGCCCTGAGTCGTCGTTGCCGTTCCAGACAGGCTCAGGGGAGGATATCCGCCTCACCGGAACCCCCTCGAGGGTGTAGATGAAAAGGTCGATCACCGCCCCGGACGCGGCGGGCCAGACGAAGGAAGCGGTGTCGTTGATGCCGTCGGAGTTGGGGGTGAAGGGGGTTGGTAAAACTGTCATGCCGGGGCTGAAATCCCTGATCAGGCCGATATCGAACTGGGTGTAGACATCCTCCTCCACCGAAGCCGTATCGGAGAATACCAGGTAGGGGTCCTGGTCCACGAACACCGGCACCGGCCCCACGGGGACATCTTCGAAGTAATAGAAGCCTGTGTCGTCGGTGACCGAGGTGATACCCAGGCCGAAGATGGAAACGACGATGTCCGGCAGGTCCCTGCCTGTGTAAACGTCGGTCACCGTGCCGCCGATGGAGCCCGTGGGCCCCTGGGCGGTTGCCGAGGCCATGTTGCTGTACACGCTCTCTCCGCCGGGGCTGGTGTAGACGCATGTGGCCCAGTAGTAGTAGCCCACTCCATTCACCACCAGTGAATCCACCCACTCAAGCGTGTCGGTGCCGACCTCCACGATGGGATCGGGTTCCGGTCCCAGGGGAGATATCGACCTGTAGAGCCTGTAGGATGTGAGACCCCTTGAACCGTCGCGGACAGCGGCTTCAGGGGGATCCCAGGAGAGTGGGATGTAGCCGTTGTTGCCGCTCTCCGCCACCAGGTTCACCGGAGGCGCGAATTCCCCGGAGACATTGAAGGGGCCGTAGCCTGCGGAGTTGTTATCCTCGTTCTGCTCGATAACGGTGGAGTCAGGGTCAACGACCGCCACAAGATATCTGCTTCCGATGTCGAAATAGGTGAACCTGTATCCCTCCTTGAATGACGCCGTTTCCCCGCTTTCCAGCGGAGGCACCTGAAGGACCGCGATGGGATCCGACAGGGAGTCCGGATCATCGGTAAGGTAATAGGCGAGCTGGGTGCCCTGACTGGGACCCTCGCCGTCGTTGCTCACCACCACGCTGAAATCCACCGTCTGCCCCACCGAAAAAGGCGGAGGAACATCCGGGGAGGGTATGGAGACCGTGAGGTCGGGGTACGCGAGTACGATGGTGAACTGGCCGGCTGCGTCCTCCAGGCCAAGGTTCGCCCCGCCGGCGAGTATGTCCACGAGATGGGTGCCGGGCTGGTCGGGGCACTGAAGGGTGAACTCCGCGGAAGCGGAAGCGTTCTTGTAGACAAGGTTCCCCAGGAAGACCGGCTCGTTCACATCACCGGTGAAGGAATCGGGGGGATCCAGGAGCGTCCATGCGCCCACCGCTATGTATCCGCCGCTGTTGGTCACCGTAACCGGTATCAGAAGCTCACCCCCCGGTGGGGCGTATATCGTGGTGTCAACCGGGAAGGTGACCGAGAGCTGCGGATCCCTGCTGTACCTGTAGGTGGCCAGCGAGAACTGCTGCTCTTCATTGGGGTTGCCTGGGTCGGCCCATGAATCCGCGGTTACCACAACCGTCCAGGCCCCGGGCTCCGGGTTCTCCACGACTACCCTCTCGACTGGGCTCTCGGTCGTTACACCAGGTGGAAGCTGATAGGAGTACACGGTGCTGGAAGGAGAGATCAGCGTCAGGTCGAGGTCCACCTGGAGCTGCGAGGAAGCTGAGGGAACGTCGGCGTAGCCCAGACCGGTGGATATCCAGCTGGTATAGGCCGGGACGTACATGACCCATTCCCTGGAAGCCTGGCCTTCCGCTATGTTGGAGTTTATCCACAGGGGTCTGTCCACCTCTTCGGAAAAGTAGGTCCCTGGAAGGTGATAACCGTCCAGCAGGCCGAATCCGTGGCCGGAGTCCGCATACCCGGTCTCGGCGGTGCCCTGGGTCCCTTTCAGGGGTATGGCGCATGCCGCGGCCAGGGCCATTGCGTCCTCGGGGCGGAAAAGGGACCCGTATTTCTCCTTGCAGAGGGCCATTGCCGCTGAAACGAAGGCCGCCGACATGCTGGTCCCCGTTCGCCTGGTGTAGGATTCCTCCCCCGGCCAGCGGTTGGCCGGATCGTCCAGCCAGGCTCCGCCGTAGTAGGCGTTGGCCGTTGCCACACCCAGCTGCATCGTGGACTGGAGGAACTCTCCACCGGGAGCCAGGATCTCCGGTTTCAGTCTGCCGTCCTCGGTGGGGCCGCGGCCGCTGTAGGAGGCCAGCACCACATTCTCCCCCTCTCCGGGAATGAAGGTGACCGCACCGGCTGTAATGGCGTTCCTGGCGATGGCCGGAGAGGGTATTGCCTCAGGATCCGGGTCGTTGCCCGAACTGAACACCACTATCCCGCCGTCCCTTATCCACTGGTCCGCAGCCAGGCAGAAGCCGTCGTAGGTGTGGGAGCCCTCAAGACCCCAGGAGTTGTTCACTATGGTGCAGGAGTTGCTGGAAAAGGTGTCCAGGAAACCGGCGAACTCCGAGGGGGTCATGGACTCCGGGCGCTGTATGACATACAGTTCGGCATCCGGAGCGCCCCCGCTGCCGTTGTGCTCGCAGTTAAGCTCAACGCCCCCTGCGGATGCGATGGCCCCGCAGACCGCGGTTCCATGGCCGTCGGCGTCGGGAGGGCCGGATACTATCGAGCCGGTCAGGTCAGGGTGTTCGGACCAAACCCCGGTGTCCAGCACCCCGACCCTGACGCCAAGGCCTGTGTAGTAGGACCACAGCCCTGGAAGCCCGGCGACTTCACGGCTGTCGTCGGCCTGGGTTCCAAGGGCATGGTTCACCGCCCTGGCAGCTCTGTCCGGGACGGCCTGGATGACCCCGCTTTCAGGGGGAGAACCGGTAAGCCACCAGTTCCCCGTTACCTGTACGCCTTCCAATGGAACGGAGCCCGGGGCCATCAGGACCAGCCAGCTTCCCCCCCAGGAGGTCCATGGCCCGGCTGCGTCGGAAAAGGTCCAGTCGGCAAGCCTCCTGGCGAAACCGGAACCTGTGAGTACGGAGGGGTCGAGAACGCCCGTTCGAAGTGCAATGAAGGAATTCTCATCCGGAGCGGATCCCGTGGGTTTCAGACCAGCCCGGGCCAGGGTGTTCAGATCCACTGGAAGAAGTGGACCGTACACCTCCACCAGCACAAGGCCGGAACCGCCGGGTGACGCGGAGGAGCCAAGGAAGGGCCCCGAAGGGGAAACCGGGTACACTCCGTTCTCCTGAATATCGGAGAGAAGATCAAGCCTTTCGTCGGGCGATATGGCATAAATATAATCGATAGTCGGTACATCAATAAGGTCTACAACCGGATAGTCCGCATAGGCGGTTACAGCAAGCGAAAGAAGAATGAAAGCCGTCATACACATCTCCATGGGTTTCGGTCACCATTCATAGAGATACTATCTCGGCCATCGTTCCGTCAACCGCGCCACATAAGGAATACCCGGGCATTCAATAATGGAACACCCGGGAATTATCACGCCATGTATGAAGGAACTAGTCTGCCTGGCCGCCGGTCCTTGCCCTGAGCGTGTTCTCCAGAAGGAAGGCGATGGTAAGGGGACCCACGCCCCCGGGGACCGGGGTAATGGCCGATGCTTTTCCGAAGACCGCCTGATAGTCCACATCACCGCAGAGATCGCCGTTCTCGTCCCTGTTGATGCCAACGTCTATCACCACGGCGCCTTCTGAGACCCAGTCCGGTCCTATCATGCGGGGTCTTCCCACCGCGGCGATGAGGATGTCGGCCCGGGAACACTTTGCCTGAAGGTTCACCGTTCTGCTGTGGGCCACTGTAACCGTGCAGTTCTCCCTGAGGAGGAGCGCCGCCATGGGCTTGCCCACTATGTTGGACCTGCCCAGCACCAGCGCGTTCTTCCCCTCCAGGGGAATGTCATGACGCTTCAGAAGCCCCATTATGCCCATGGGGGTGCAGGGGAAAAGACCGTTCTCCCCCCTCCACAGCCTGCCCACGTTAACAGGGTGAAAGCCGTCCACATCCTTTGCGGGATCCACCGCACCGGCCACCGCGTCGGGAGAAATGTGCCCTGGAACCGGAAGCTGGACGAGAATGCCGTGGATGGAATCGTCCTGGTTCAGTTCATGAACCCTGCCCAGGACCTGATCCTCGGTGGATGATCCATCGAGGCGGATGACCCTGCTGAGGAACCCGGCCTTCCGGCAGGCTTTCTCCTTGGAGGCCACATACACCGAGCTGGCGGGGTCGTCGCCCACCATTATCACCGCAAGACCCGGGGGCGGGCCCTGAAGCCCGGCTGCCCGTTCCTTTACGGACTTCCTTACCTCCCTGGCATAGTCCTTACCGGAGAGCACCAGGGCCATGTCAGCCCTTGGTGATCTTGTCTATCTGGACCCAGGTCTTGTCCTGCCTGTGGCCGGTCTTCCTCTCGTAGCCCTTGCGCTTCTTCCTCTTGAATACGGTTACCTTGGGCCCCCTGGTCTGCTGGAGGATCTTCGCAGAGACCTTGATGCCGTCGATGAAAGGATGGCCCACCACGACCTTCTCGTCCTTGGCCACGAGAAGCACGTCGTTGAAAACATAGGTGGAGCCCTCGTCCCCCTGAACTCCGGGAACGAGAACCTTCATTCCAGGTTCAACCCTGAACTGCACCCCACCGGTCTTGATTATAGCGTACAAAGCGTACCTCCGTTTTATAAGAATTTTTCTTTATTTGCATTGGTTTAAGCCGCCGCCGGAACAGCGCAATCATATACCAGCAAACACCCTCCGGGTCAACCTTTGCCGCCGGGGACGTAGAGGTCGGTTATCTCATCGTGGGTATCCAGGGAGAAAACCTTGAACTCAGCCTGACCCAGCCGCGAATCCTCGTGGAGGTGCACCGACAGTCTGTCACTGCGGCTGGTGAGGTATTCCAGCCTCCTGCCGTCGTCCTCTATGAGATAACTGGCCACGGCGGGGTTCACCGAGACCACCAGATTGGCGTGCTTGCCCTTGCCGGCGGCCCTCTCCAGGAACCTTTCGATGTTGGTGAGCACACTGAGGGGAGCCTGTATCCTGCCTGTTCCCCCGCAGTGCTCGCATACACCGGACATGGACTGCACCAGACTTGGCCGCACCCTCTTCCTGGTCATTTCAACAAGGCCCATGGGACTCACCGCGCAGGTCTTGGTTGGGGAGCGGTCCCTTCCCAGCTCGCTTCGGAGGCAGTTGACCACCTTGTCCTTGTGACCGGCATCGTCCATGTCGATGAAATCTATGACGATGATCCCGCCAAGGTCCCTGAGCCTGAGCTGCCTGGCAACCTCCCTGGCGGCTTCCATGTTGGTCTTCAGTATGGTGTCTTCCTGTTTCCTGCGGCCCACATATCTCTTGGTGTTCACATCTATGGCCACCAGTGCCTCGGTGTGGTCTATGACAAGGGATCCTCCGCTCTTCAGGGGAACCTCCCTGGTGACCAGACCGGATATCTCCTTCTCGATTCCGTAGTGGTCGAAGATCGGGGTCTTCCCCCTGTAGATCCTCACCTTTCCCGCAACGGCGGGATCGAAGGTCTTGAGGTACTTGCGGATCTGCCTTGCCACTATCCGCGAATCGCATACAATGGAATTCACATCGGGGGAAACCATGTCGCGGACGGTCATTGTTATCAGGTCGTGCTCCTGGTGAAGGAGGGCGGGGGCCTTGGACTTCAGGGCCAGGGCCCCTATTTCCTTCCACTTCTCGACAATTCTCTCCACGTCGGTCTTGAAGCTTTCTTCGTCCTTCTCCGTTCCGGCGGTCCTGGCTATTATCCCGTAACCGTCGGTACGGACCTCGCCGACTATCTTGCGCAGCCGGCCCCTTTCCTTCCTGTCGGTTATCTTACGGGAAACCCCTGATACCGTATCGCCGGGCATGCTCACCACATACCTTCCGGCGATGGATATCCTTGTGGTTACCCTGGCACCCTTGGTGCCTATGGGCTCCTTGGTTACCTGGACGAGTATTGACTTGCCCTTCTCCAGTACCTTCTCTATGGGTCTCCGGGTTTCGTCGGCCCTGGGGGGCTTCCCTTCGGTGAGTGCCCTGGCGAAGCCCCTGTCGTCGGCCATCTTTTCGCGAACGTCGGAAACATGGAGGAAAGCGCTCCTCTCCAGTCCAATGTCCACGAAGGCCGCCTGCATGCCGGGGAGGACCGCATTGATCTTCCCAAGATAGATGTTGCCCACGATGTGTTTGTCGCTGGCCATCTCCACTATCAGTTCCATTAGCCTGCCGTCTTCCAGAACCGCTATTCTGGTGACTTCAGGATGCTGGTTGACTATGAAATCAACCTTCATTGCACAGTTCTCCTTCCGCCGCGGGGAGCAGCGGCACCAGCCGCCCGTTCATGCCCCCGGCGTATATCTCTTTTCTGGTTATGCTCTTCCACCGTACCCCCAGCGCATCCAGAAGCCTGTCAGGCCTGGAGGCGCCCTTTCCGGGATCGGTGATTATCCTCAGAACCCCGCCGTCCTCATGACAGCAGGAGATCACCATTTCGTTCTCTCTCAGCCGGCTCTCCACCGAGCCGGGATCCTCTATTCCTCTTACAATATACTCAGCCGCCGCAGCGGAAGCGTCGGGTGCCCTGTATTTCCCGGCGGGTTCCCCCGCGGCAAGGACCCTTATGCCCTGTGGAAGGGCCTTTTTCAGAGCTGCCGCCACATCCGCAAGGCCTGTCCTCCGGTCGAGCTGAAAGTCGACGTATTCGCTGACGCTTCCCATTCCCAGCGGAACGGGATGCGAAAATGCCAGCTTCACCCTTCTGGAATACCCCGATGTGTAGTGAACTGGAAGTCCGGTCCTTCTCAGGGTCCTGGTCCACATCCTTACCATGTCCAGGTGTGAGGAAAAAACCGCGAGACCGCTCTTCCCGTACCTTATCCTTACCCTCTGCACCGCCGCCGGTTCCCGGTCCCCCTGGGTTCTGCCGGTCTCAGGCTCCGCCGGGATCCCCGGGATCGGGGGCACATCCCCTTCACATGCTCCGCACCCCGAGCATCCGGCCTCCCTGCAGTCAGGCAGCGGCTCCTCAGCAAGGCCTCTCCGGTATTCCGCCTCCAGCCACTCTTTCCCTGCGCCCAGGTCAACCATGTCCCAGGGAAGAGGATCGCCTGGGTGGTACGCCAGTTCCTTCGTTCCTTCCAGGATGTCCTTCCACACTTCCCACTTGAAAAGGTCGCTCCAGCCGTCGAACACCGCTCCCCGGGCAAAGGCCTCCTCAAGGAGTTCAGCCGTTTCCATGCCGCCCCTGGCCAGAAGACCTTCCACCGCCGAAACACGGGGATCGTTCCAGGAAACCGAGGCTTTACGGCAGGCGCTCCTTACAAGGGAGATCCTTCGCCACATCTCCCGGTGGTCCGGCTGGGACGCCCACTGGAAAGGCGTATGGGGTTTGGGCACGAAGGGGGAAAGCGCCGCGGTGACTGGTCTCTTCCTGCCCATGATCGCCGATATCTCATCCGCCAGGGCCGCCGCCGCCAGAAGGTCCTCATCGGTCTCCCCGGGCAGGCCCACCATGAAATAAAGCTTGATCCCCCTGGCTCCCATCCTGGAGGCGGCGGATGCGGCAGCCAGTATCTCTTCGTCGGTGATGGGCTTGTTGATTATCCTTCTCAGCCTCTCCGTTCCCGCCTCCGGGGCCATGGTAAGGCTGCCCTTGAAGAAACGCCTGGCCTGAAGCCCGGGAAGCGTGTCCGGCCGGAGTGATGGCTGGGAAACCCTTGCGTGCAGTTCCCTTTCCAGGGGGCCAAGCCCCTTCAGGAGTTCACCGAGCCCTGAATAGTCGCTGTATGAAAGCGTGAGCAGACCAGCCTGTTCCCAGCCGGTGAGCTTCACCGCCTCCTCTATGAGGGAGAGGGCTTCTTCCGGGGTCCTCTCCCTGACCGGCCTTGAAAGCTGTGAGGCCTGGCAGAACCGGCATCCCCTTGTGCATCCCCTGGAGAGCTCCACCACGGCCCTGTCGTGGGTTATCTGGCCCAGGGGAACGATCTGGCGGACAGGGGCGTCCCCAACCGAAAGGGATGAGGCCCTGACCCACTTCACAGGCTCCCCCCGGTACAGCGAAGGGACCAGGACACCGGGAAGGGCTGAAGCCCTGAGAAGTTTCACCTCCCTGGGAAGCTCCGAGCAGAGAAGCTCCATCAGCGGTACGAGACCCGCCTCCGCCTCACCCAGGAAGAAAACGTCCATGAATGGCATCACAGGCGCAGGATTCCCCAGCCCTCCGCCTCCGGCGAGGAGGATGGGGTCTTCATGCGACCTTCCGGAAGCCCTGAGCTCCAGCCCCATCAGGTCGATCAATGAAAGGACGTTGGTGTAGAGGATCTCCGAGGCTATGCCGAAACCCACCACGGAACTGCGTGCCACGGGTTCCCCGGCCTCCTGATCGAGCCAGGGGAGCTCCCTCTCCTTCATGAGCCGGTGCATGTCCGGACCCGGGTGGAATGCCCTTCTCACGGAGAACGAGCCCTTTTCGGCCAGGAGGTGGCGAACCACCCTCAGGCCGAAGTTGCTGGCTCCCAGCTCATAAACGTCGGGATAGACCAGGGTAACCACCGGGGAGTCGTTTCCCGGATCGGCATTGTATTCCAGGCCTGTGTATCGCTGGGGCTTCTCCACCAGGGAAAGGGCTTCCCTGAACTCTCCGTTCCTCAGGTCCAGGGAAGGACCTCCTGGAAGACAGGATTGCTCAGGAGCCCGCCTGTCCTGCTGCCGCTCACCGCAAGGTCCATGGCCAGCCTGCCGGCCAGTGATTCGTCTATCTCAGCCAGATATCCCAGCGACCAGAGGGTCCCCCTGCGCACTGAAAGAACCGGGAATCCCCTTCTCTTGAGTATCTCGGCCCAGTCGGAGCCCACGGCGTCTTCCCTGTCCTTTACCAGAAGCCCGGTCCAGTGCAGGTCCTCTCCCTGCCCGGGTACTGCCTCGCCGGGACTCACGAAGGTCCACACATGCTTGTTGGGATTCACGATGTCGGTGAAATGCGCCACTATCTCCCGAACGGCTTCCTCGCCGCCGCTCTCCAGTTCGAACCTCCAGATGTCATATCTCTCCAGTTTTGCCGGGGGAAGCTGCACACCCATGCCCGCCAGGGCGTTCAGCACCGTAACGGCAGCGGGATCCGGGGCCTTCAGCTTCACTGCAATGGTGTACTCGTTCATTTCTGCACCCCCAGGTACTCCGCCAGGCTTCTGAAAACGATCTCTCCGGGCCCGGGTCCGGCTCCCAGCTCTCCGGGGGCGGCGGCCCTTCTGGCCTCCCCCCAGCTTCCCGGAAGGGAAGAGGGAACCTGCCAGAGGTCATAGGCCCTTTCAGGATGCGGCATCATTGCCAGGACATTTCCCCTGGTGTTCATCAGGGCTGCGGCGTTGAGCATGGAGCCGTTGGGGTTGTGGGGCCATCCCTCGGCATCAGCCCCCTCGGCATCGCAGTAGGTAAGGGCAACCAGACCGGAGGCCCTGTTCATGTCTTCCTGTCTGAAGACGAACCGCCCCTCTGCATGTGCGATGGGAACTGGAACTGGGTCATCTCCCACGGACTGCAGCCAGGGACATGAGGGGACCCCGGGGGTCTTCTTCAGGAAGACCCATTTCGAGAGATATCCGCTTCTGCCGTGAACCATGTTGGAAGCCAGGGCCGCCTGAACCGCACCGGGCTTCCAGCCGGGGACCAGCCCGGCCTCCAGAAGTATCTGCGCTCCGTTGCAGATACCCAGGACCGGCTTTCCCTGGGCGGCTTCCTCGTAGATTATGTCCATTATCCGTTCCCTGGATGCGATGACACCCGCCCGGACCCTGTCCTGGAAGGAAAACCCCCCGGGGAGCACATAAGCGTCGGCCCTTGCGGAAGAAAGCTCCATGGTCTGGTTCCAGTTGTATATCCTTGAGTCCACCCCGGAACGGCGGAGAGCCTCGGCGGTCTCGAACTCGCAGTTGGAGCCCGGGAACCTGATCACAGCGGCATTCGCCATCAGATCTCCTCCTCTCTCCAGATGACCCTGTGGAGCCTGTTCTCCCAGCGCTGCCTTACCGACCCCAGGTCCAGGCTCCAGCCTGCACCGCTGAGGAAGCTCCCGGGGCAGACAGTACCCACCCTGGAGACGAATTCCGGCAGGGTGGCTGAACCGGCGAAATCATCACTGACCTCCACGAGGTAGCCCGGCGTCTCCGAATAGAGGTTCACCGGGTTAGAGTCAAGGCTGAGTTCGATGCCCAGCCTCCCCGAGGCCAGGCACATCTCCGCGGCGGCAATGGCCAGGCCGCCGGTGCTTATGTCATGAACTGAAAGGGCCCTGCCCTCCCTTATGACATCCAGCACCCATTCGGCCATCTTCTTCTCCTGAGCGCCCCTGAACCTGGGAACCGTTCCGCCCCTGTGCTTAAGGCAGGTGCGGTAGAACAGGCCCCCACCGAGTTCGTCCTTTCTGGTTCCCACCAGCAGAATGGCGCTGCCGGGCTTCCTGAGCACCATGTCGGTAGCCTTCCTGTGGTCGTGGATCTTTCCGAAGACGGCCACTATAGGCGATGGGGGGATGGCCTTGCCCCGGGAGGACTGGTTGTAGAAGCTCACGTTCCCGGACACGATGGGCAGGGGATAGGCCCCGCCGCTGAACCCCAGTGCCCTGCAGGCGTCTGCTATTCCCCTTACCGACTCCTGGAACTGGTGGAAGGCCCCGGGATCCTCGGGATTGCCGAAGTTCAGGCAGTCGGTGGCGCAGATGGGGGTGGCGCCGGTGGCGACCACGTTCCTCACCGCCTCTCCAACAGCGTGGGCTCCGCCCAGGTAGGGGTCCAGCTCACCGTACCAGGGATTGCCGTCGCCGCTCACGGCGAGACCTGTCCTGGAACCCTTCACTGGAACGGAAACGCAGGCGTCGGCCTCCCCGGGGCGCAGCATGGTCGAACCCTGCACCTCGGAATCGTAATAAGACCACACCGCTCCCCTGCTGCAGCCGGCGATTGAGGTGAGCATGGAGGTAATGTCCCCCGCGGGACTGGAGTGCCTTTCCGCAGGCTCCGGGGCCGAGATCTCCACACGCTCCCCGGGCCTGTCATAAACAACGCCTTCGGTTATGTATTCGATGGGGGTTTCAGCGGCCCTCTCCCCCCTGCAGGAAACGTCGTAGACCTTTTCTTCGGTGAATCTCCCGATGACCGCAGCCCTGCAGTTGGGAAAAAGCCTGGGAAGCTCGAATTTCTCGTTGTATATCCGAAGGACCTCGTCGGCGACCGACTCGGGCACCGCCAGCCCGTACCTCTCCTGGGTCTCGCTGCAGGCTATCACCTCCGGGGGAAGGCCCTTCACCGAGACCGGCACAGCGTCCAGGTCCACTTTTATTCCCAGGCCGCCGTGGGCAGCAAGTTCGCTTGTAACGCAGGCGATGCCCCCGGCGCCCAGGTCCTTGAACCCGAACTCCACACCCCTGCTGAACAGCATGTCCAGCACCTGGGCGTTGGCCTCGGAGAGCACCCTTTTCAGGAAGGGGTCCGCAACCTGCACGGCTCCCATGCCCTGCTCACCGTCGAGGTCGGCGCTGGCGAAGGTGGCTCCGCCGAACCCTTTTCTTGACATGGAAGAGGCGGCCTTTTCAGACGGAGAGCTCGCAAAGAAACA
>CAYLXG010000011.1:3636-29545 GCA_964387445.1 uncultured bacterium | reverse complement strand
GCATCTGGGCAGGGGGATGACCCTGCCAGAATGTGTCGATATTGGCAGCTTCCGGCTCTGAAAGGGGCCCGATTCCCCGGTAGGTTTCCGATGAAGGGTCACCGCTTGAGCCGGTACCCCCCCATGCCACGGACCAGTTCCTGTTCAGGTCTATCCCCGAACCTCCCGCGGACCAGTTCATGTTCTTCCTGTGCATTCCGCCGCCGCCGGGGCTTGTGGTCTCGTTGTAGACCCAGCCGTCGACGTTGTTGCAGGGAAGGCACCATATCTCGCGGTTCTCCAGGAGCCATGTGGCCTGGTAGCCGCAGTAGCCGTTCCTCTGATAGTTGCTGCAGAGCCACATCATCCAGTAGCGGACGTTCCGCATGGATGAACCCTCCCTGGCGTGGATGAGCCCGTCGTACCAGGCGTTGGCCATTGAGGGATCGTCTGCTCCGAAGGTGTTGTTCACCGAAAGCTTCACCACCCGCTGGGGTCTTCCCTGATAAGTGTCTCCTATGGACTCCACGCTGGTGATGGAAGGATTCGCTGCAGCCAGTGAATCTATCCAGGTGTCTATCTCGTTCCAGGTATAGAATCCGCCCATTGAACGGCTCGTGCCGTTCAGGGCTCTGTAGTAGCCCTCCATGTCAGCGATCCTGGTGGTGGCGGCGAGGCCGTTCTCCATCAGGAGCAGCCTTTCATGGGAGCCGGCCACGAAGTCCACCGATCCGTCCTGGTACCTCTGGACCACGTCGAAGCCAAGCCTTCCGAAAAGCTCAGCCTGACCAGGGTATGCAGGGGCGAAATTCATCAGCGAATAAACCTCTGCCGAACAGGCAATGGAAGCGGCAGCAAGGACAAGGAGCAGTATTCTCAAAATGGTCCTCCTTCTGAAAAACGAAAAAGCACGGGGTAATGTATCTGTTATACCTAATCCGCTTTTCCCCGGCAATCGGGCCGATTCACGCTCTTTTTTGTATCTTTGCCCCATATCGAACCAGAAACACACGGAGGAGAACATGAAAACCTTCAAGGAGCAGATAAGACAGGGCATCCCCGAGGATCTTCCTCCCATGCCTCCGGACATGGAGAACGCCAACAGGGCGCCTGCAAGACCGCAGATACTCACCCTCGAAGAGAAGAGGCTTGCCCTTAAGAACGCCCTCAGGTACTTTCCCGGGGAGTGGCACGAGACCCTTGCGCCGGAGTTCGCCGAAGAGCTTGAGACAACCGGCAGGATCTACATGTACCGCTTCAGACCCACCTACGAGATGAAGGCAAGATCCATCGGGGAATACCCCGCCGAGACCCCCCAGGCAGCGGCGATAATGCTGATGATACAGAACAACCTTGACAGGGAAGTAGCCCAGCACCCCATGGAGCTGATCACATATGGAGGCAACGGGACAGTCTTCCAGAACTGGGCACAGTACCTGCTCACCATGAAGTACCTCTCCGAAATGACCGAAGAGCAGACCCTCGTCCTCTACTCCGGCCATCCCCTTGGCCTCTTCCCCTCACACCCTGACGCGCCCAGGGTGGTGGTCACCAACGGCATGGTCATCCCCAACTACTCCAGCCAGGACGACTACACGAAAATGGCCGCCCTTGGTGTAACCAGCTACGGCCAGATGACCGCGGGCAGCTTCATGTACATTGGCCCCCAGGGAATAGTCCATGGAACCACCATCACCCTTCTGAACGCAGGCAGAAAGTATCTGAACACCGGGGAGGAAGGCCTTGCGGGAAAGGTCTTCGTAACCAGCGGCCTCGGAGGCATGAGCGGAGCCCAGGCCAAAGCGGCGGTGATAGCAGGTGCGATAGGGGTGGTTGCCGAGATCAACCCCAAGGCCCTGGAAACGAGATACGAACAGGGTTGGCTCCAGGAAGTGGAGGATGACCTGGACAGGGTGGTGGCCAGGATACGCCGGGCGAAGAAGGAGGGCAAACCCCTCTCCCTGGGATTCCTGGGAAACATCGTCGACCTCTGGGAGAAGCTCGTTGAGGAGAATGTGGACATCGAGCTTGGAAGCGATCAGACAAGCCTCCACAACCCCTGGATGGGAGGCTATTATCCCGCCGGACTCTCCCTCGATGAGAGCAACGCAATGATGGTTGAGGAGCCCGAAAGATTCCGTGAGAAGGTGCGGGAATCCCTGAGGAGGCACGTGAAGGCAGTGAACGCCATGTGCAGCCGGGGCATGCACTTCTGGGACTACGGGAACGCTTTCCTGCTGGAAGCCTCCAGGGCCGGCGCCGAGGGAATCCTTAAGGACGACGGTTCCTTCGCCTACCCGTCATATGTCGAGGACATAATGGGCCCCGTATGCTTCGACTACGGTTTCGGCCCCTTCAGGTGGGTATGCACCTCCGGTGATCCCGACGATCTCAGGAAGACCGACAGGATAGCGGCTATGGTTCTGGAAAGGATGGCGGACGAAGCCCCGGAGGAGAACCGACAGCAGCTCCTGGACAACCTCCGCTGGATACGCCAGGCCGAGGAGAACCGCATGGTGGTGGGCTCGCAGGCCAGGATACTCTACACCGACTGGGCGGGAAGGATGGAGCTGGCAAGGGAGTTCAACCAGGCGGTGGGCGATGGCCGTATCTCAGCCCCGATAGTCCTGGGAAGGGACCATCACGACGTGTCTGGAACCGACAGCCCCTACAGGGAGACCGCCAACATCCGCGACGGATCGATGTTCACAGCGGACATGGCCATACACAACGTTATAGGCGACTCCTTCCGGGGAGCCACCTGGGTCAGCATCCACAACGGAGGCGGCGTGGGCTGGGGCGAGGTGATCAACGGCGGCTTCGGAATGCTCCTCGACGGTTCGAAGGAAGCCACCCGAAGGGCCGGCTCCATGCTCAGCTGGGACGTTGGCAACGGTCTTGCCAGGAGGAGCTGGGCCAGGAACGAAGGGGCCATCTGGGCAATAAAGCAGGCGATGCAGGCTGAACCGCTGATGAAGGTTACAATACCTGAGATAGCCGACGAGAAGGTCCTGGATCAGTTCTAGGAGAGGGTATTGCATAAGCGCGACCAGTCGCTGATAATACCATGGGAAGCACCTAAGTAGTTAGGAGCAATATGCTTTTCCTGGCAGCGGCAGTCGCCCTTGCCTCTCCCCCTGCGGTGCTCTGGACCGCCGGAGAAGGCGAATACGCCACCAATGTGGAGAACATCGGCGACATCAACGGCAACGGCACCCAGGACATCGCCGTTACACTGACCGGGAATGCAAGCCTCATCTGCGTCGAAGGTCTCACTGGAGAGATCATCTGGTCCTCAACGGCCATGGAGACCATACCCCCCAATGGTGCTATGACAGCAATCCCCGATGTTGACGGAGACGGCTTTTCGGACATCGCCCTGGGAATGAATGAGAACATAGCGGCGGTGATCTCAGGCATCGACGGATCGGTCATCTGGCAAAGGGATACACCTGCTCAGGTGCTTGCGGTGAGCTGTTCCGCAAGCCCGACCGGGCTCCCGCCCATTGTACATTTCTCCTATTATGAACTGAACGGTTACACATTCTTCCTCGCTCTGAACGGAGCCAGCGGCGACAGCCTGTGGTGCTACCAGACCTGGACCGACGACATGAGGCTTCCGGTGATACCCGACATAAACGGGAACGGCTGGGGGGAAGTTGTGGTGTGCCACGACAGAGGATACGCCTACAGCGGATTCAACGAGGTAATCGACGGCTACACCAGGGAACAGCTCTGTTACGCGGGTACGATTTACTTCGGTTCAGCCGATGCCGTCGACACCCCCGTTCCCATACTGGGCACATACAGCTGGGGTCAGGACTGTCCCATCAGCGCCAGGAACATCTTCACAGGGGACACGCTCTACGCCGTAGGAGACGAATACTTCGACGCGGACACCCTCAGCTTCATCGACGGGGTCTCCGGAGGAACGGTCCCGTTCCCAGTTCTCGCCGCCTGGTCGGGGACGGCAAAACTCAGCCTTATCGGAGGCATGTCAGCCGAGTACCTGGAAGAAGTCACCTATTCCTCGGGAGTAGTCCTTCCCATGGGCTACCAGGAGTCGGAAAGCGTCTGGAAGCTCGCCGTCCTCACCGGAGAACGGCTGTACATCACCGAGCCCACCTCAGCCGGGATACTGCCGGGGCCCTCATGCGCCCTTCCGGCTCAGCCCGGCGGTGACTTGTGCCTTGTGGAGTCCCAGGTCTACCCAGGCCCCATCGCAGCTGTCAGCATGTTGGCGCCAGGGGGACCCGGGGTCTGCGGCATAGCCCTGTCCTGGCCGGAGGGTACCGAAGAAAACCCCAACACACTTCTGCCTGCTTCGGGAATGCTGCTTCAGAACCCCTGTGCAGGAGGAGTCCTGATATCGGCGGACGCGGCACCTTCGGGGATAATGATTCTCGACCTGACCGGCAGGCAGGTGGCTGAGATCCCTCCAGCCGACGCAGCGGCCTTCATCGAACTCCCTCCGGGCATTTACCACGTTGTGGCTCTGCCGCAGTCTTCCTCCAGTGTGAGGGCTGTGGTCCTTCCCTGAAGATGTATCAGGTCTATCTTGCCATAATTTGACCATTTGCGGGTTTTGATTGTCAAACTTGCGGGCGGCCGGCCGGTACTGCATATTCCGATACAAGTACTCTAACAGTAAGGAGGGACAAACATGAAGACACTTGCTATCATGGCCGTTCTCGCTACCGCGGCTTTCGCCGGATCCATGGAGTTCGGACCCCAGGTGGGATACTGGTTCCCCACAGGCGACGCGGCTGATGCGTACTCAGGCAACTTCTACTTCGGTGGACAGTTCCTCTCGCACATGGCCGTTATCGCCTTCGAAGCCTCCATCGGCTACCATCCTCTGAAGCTCGAGGAAGAGGTCGAAGGTGTTGACTTCTCGGGTAGAATCATCCCCATCACCGCCGGCATAAGGAGCTACTCAGGCACCCTTTACGCCGCAGGCGGTCTTGAACTCGACATGGTCAGCGTTGAAACGGAAGTTCTCGGCGAAACAGTTGAGGATTCCGACAGCGAAATCGGCGGCTACATCGGCGCCGGGATCATCACCCCCATCGTGGGAACAGGTGACGTGGACATCAGCGCAAGGCTGCACTTCATCGACTTCGACGACATGTGGGTGGGTATCCAGGGCGGCATCAACTTCTAGCTTGAACGACCGGTTACTCAGGGGCGGCTGCGGCCGCCCCTTTTTTCTTGTAGTGGTAGAGGAAGAGAATGCCGGCGGCGGTGAAGAAGGCAAATGATGCCAGGAAGTTGGCGGTGTAGCCCAGTGTGGTCATGATTACGCTGCCCAGCACCGGGGCCAGGAAGCCCCTCAGGGCGGTGGCTGTGACATGGAGCCCCTGGTATGTAGCCGTTCTTCCCTCAGGGGCGAAGAACATGCTGCTCATGTTCCATGAAAGGTTCACACCGGCGATACCTATCGCGAAGAATATCCACGCCACATAGAAGAGCGGCGTGCCCAGGGCGGGGATGAGGCTGCTGGAAACGAGCACCAGGGGGAAGCCCGCCAGGATAAGGCAGACCACACCGGTGAACCTGAAGGGGTGGAGCCTGTCCATCCTGGCTCCCAGGAACGGTCCCAGCACCAGAAGCCCCATCTGCCCAAGCACACCCTTTGCCATGGCGTACTGCTCGTAGGAGAGGCCCAGGACCTCCCTTGAATAGAAGGGTATGGCGGGCTGAATGGACATGAAGCCGAAACCGTAGGTCATGAAGAACGCCTCGAAGAGCATGAACTCCCTGTCGGTTTTGAGAACGTTCTTCAGGCTCTGGATGAAGTCCCCCATGGTGGATTTCGCCACCGCCACCGGGTCGGTCATGCCCCTGGCCATGAGGCCCACCACCACCGCCTGTCCGGAACCCATGACCGCTTCAATGACGAAAATGGCCCTGTAGAATGTGAAGTCCGCATCGAGAAGCGCACCCACCAGCATTGACGCAGGGAGCGCAAAGAGGTTCAGAACGCTCATGGACCACCCGAAGAGAAGGCCCCTGTGACCCTTTTTATACCTGCTTCGCATAACCGCATTCTGACCTGGCAGTACCAGGCTGTTGCTGCCGAAGTAGAGGAAGAGCAGCCCCAGCATCAGGTTCACGCTGGAGGAGAAGAACATCAGGGCGATGGGAAGGCGCATTGCGGCCCCGATGAATATCGCCGTGGAGTGCCTGTTGGTGCTGTCGATGAAGTGGCTGGTGAAAACGCTGAAGAGGTTGCTGACGGGCCAGATCATGGTGAGGAGGGTTATCTGCACCACCGAGGCTCCCAGGCCGTTTGCTGCAATGTAGTCGTGGTTCATCACCACGCCCACGGCAACGGCTCCCAGTATCTGACTCAGCAGATGGAGCTTGAAGGCGCTTCTCTCGTCTTCGGAGAGGGGGACCCTGAACAGAGAACGGTCCGCCATTCCAGGCGGTATGGCCCTCCGCTGAAGGAACAACTCTTATGCTCCCGGGATAACGCCCAGCCTTTCCATGGCCTTCACGACCTCAGCCGCGGATTCCATGGGGGTCTGTCCGTCGGTCCTCAGGTGTATCTCGGGGTTCTCCGGGGCTTCGTAGGGGGCGCTTATGCCCGTGAACGATGGTATCTCCCCTGCCCTGGCCTTCTTGTAGAGACCCTTGGGGTCGCGTTTTTCAACCACGTCGAGGGGAGCGTCCACGAATACCTCTATGAAGTCGCCTTCCCGCTGTATCTTCCTTGCCCTGTCCCGGTCTTCCCTGTAGGGGCTTATGAATGCCACAAGGTTGATTATGCCGAAGCTTGTCAGCAGCTTCGCCACCTCAGAGATACGGCGTATGTTCTCCGTGCGGTCCTCCGGGGAGAAGCCCAGGTCGCTGTTAAGGCCGTGCCTCACGTTGTCGCCGTCGAGTATCGCCGACCTGAATCCCCGTGAGTGGAGCATTCTCGCAACATAGTCCGCCACGGTCGACTTGCCGCTGGCGGAAAGCCCGGTGAACCAGACCGTGGCTCCCCTGTGGTTGTTGAGTTTTTCCATGTCTTCCCTGGATACCGCATGGTCATGCCAGGTAATGTTCCTGTCCTCGGCGGTGGTCATCGGAGCTCCTTCTGTTCTTGGGTTAAGGCCGAATATAAGGGAGTGGCATGAGATGTGGCCTATTTCCTATCTTACCGGCATGGAATTTGACCCTTTAACAACCGGAGGAACCATGAAGAACAAGGATACCGTCATAAGGGCCAACCTGGGCAACTGCCTCACGGAAACGTCCCATCTGGGCATCGGTGAATGCAAGCGCGGCAAGGTCCGTGACATCTATGACCTGGGCGACCGTCTTCTCCTGATAACCACCGACAGGCAGAGCGCCTTCGACAGGGTGCTGGCTTCCGTTCCCTTCAAGGGGCAGGTGCTTAACCGTGTAAGCGCCTGGTGGTTCCGGAACACCGAGCATATCGTTCCCAACCATGTGATCGACATTCCCCACCCCAATGCCACCCTGGGCAGGAAGATGGATGTCTTCCCGGTGGAGTTCGTGATGAGGGGCTACCTCACAGGAAGCAGCAGCACAAGCGCCTGGACCCTTTACAGCAAGGGAGAGAGGAACATCTGCGGCAATGTGCTTCCAGACGGCATGGTGAAGAACCAGAAGTTCGATGCCCCCATCATCACCCCCACCACAAAAAGCGAGGTGCATGACGAGTCCATCACCCCGGAGGAGATAGTATCCAGCGGCCTGATGACCCGGGAGGACTGGGACGAGGCCTCCAGGATAGCCATGGAGCTCTTCAGCTTCGGTGTGAAGACCGCCGCCGAACACGGCCTGATCCTGGTGGACACCAAGTACGAAATGGGTAAGGACGAAGACGGGAACATCGTTCTCATAGACGAGATCCATACACCGGACAGCTCCCGCTACTGGCTGGCGGAAAGCTACGAGGAAAGGCTCTCCCAGGGGCTGGAGCCCAAGAACATCGACAAGGAGTTCCTCAGGCTCTGGTTCCGGGACAACTGCGACCCCTACAGCGACGAAGTGCTCCCGGAAGCCCCGGAGGACCTGGTGGTGGAACTCTCATCACGGTACATCACCCTCTTCGAGATGATCACCGGCGAGGAGTTCGAACCCGTTGAGGGTGACCCGGCGAAGGATCTCCTGGCGGCGGTATCGAAGCTTAAATGAAACTGAACTCCTGGCTGTTCTATCTGCTTGCCTGGCCGCTGATGGCCCTGGCGGGAATACTGAACGGCGTTCTTCGGGTCTACGGCTACGGCCCTTATATGAGCGAACTGGCAGGGCATCAGGTCTCGACCCTGATCGCCCTGCTCCTTTTCTGGGGATTCGTCTGGGTGCTCACAGGGATGCGGAAGCCATCGGGAAGGAAGGAAGCGGCGGGTCTGGGTCTGATGTGGCTGTTCCTTACGGTCCTCTTCGAGTTCGGGTTCGGCCACTGGGTTGCCGGGCATTCATGGGAAACCCTGCTCCGTGACTACGACATCACATCGGGAAGGCTGTGGGTGCTGGTGCCTCTCTGGATAGCCGTTCTGCCGCTTCTGTGCCTGGAGCTCAGGAGGCGGAAAAGCTAGACCTTCCCCTGCTCCACCAGCCGGGCGAAGTGCTCGAAGGACCTGTCCCAGGTCTTCTCCGCTTCGCCGGGAAAGCAGCAGCCGGGAAGCTGCCTCATCCTCAGATGATAGGCTATGCAGTCGCAGCAGACGCCCTTCCTTGAACATGGGTCATATGTGCAGCTGCACCTCTGGAGGTTGTTCTGCTTCTTGCATTCCATGTGATCTCCCTCCCTGTCAGTTCACATCCCCAAGATAAACCGGGTGTCCCTCCGGCATGCCTTTGCTGAGGATACCCCTGAGCTGCTTCGGGTAAAGGGCGAACTCGCTGAGCCTGTGCAGGGGCAGCCAGGCAACTCCTGTCTGCCACCGGTCCGCGTGGGGCCCCATTGCCGGTTCGGCGCCGTCCTCGATGGTGCAGTGGAACATGAACTCCACCTGGTGGGCGTCGCCGTCCTCCTGGGCGAACTCGTGGTTCCTTGAGATGTAGTCCCTCACGAAAAGCATATCCCCGGGAATGACATTAAGGGATATCTCCTCCAGGCACTCCCGTTTCAGGGCATCGATGAGGCTTTCCCCGTGGCGCTGGCCGCCTCCGGGGAGAATGTACCAGTCCATTCCGCCGGAGTGGTTCTTCACGGCGAGGAGGTTTCCGTCCCTTATAATCACCGCCTTTGCGGAGGTCCTTACCCGGAGCTTACTCATCTTCGCCGAAAAGGTCGGGGGTGCCGCTCTCGAACTTCCGGAGGATGTTGCTCATCCTGTTCCTCAGGGCCTCGGCTTCCGCGCTGATCTCGTCCATGGTCTTCCTGGGCCGGGGCTCGGTGGCTTCCTCCGGGGAGTCGTCGGCGACCTCCACCTCTTCTTCCGCCGGCTGGACCTCAGGCTCAGGCTCCGGCTCATCCTCGATCTCTATGGCCTTCAGGGTGCTTATCACCTTCTTGCCGCAGAGCTGCACTCCCCTGGCCTTTACCCCCTTCACCGCTATCTCCTCGAGGCTTGTCTCTCCCTTGCGGGTCTTCATCCTCTTCGTTCTCTGGAACCAGTAGTCGAGCACCACGTTGTCCCTGTCCAGGAAGGCCAGTATTTCGCTGTTCTCAGGAACGAAGCGGTACTCCCGCTCCAGTATGTAGCCTCCGATGGGGAAGCGCTTTATGTAGGCGATCATGTCCTTCCTGTCCCTGTAGACGCAGCCGTAGATCCTGTCCCTGTCGCAGGGGCCGCACCAGAGGACCTTCCCGGTTATCATGTACTTCTCCTGCATGGGAATGACCATGTAGGTGCCGTCGTCACGGAAGAAAAGGATGCGGTCGAGCTCCGAAACGTTCCAGGACATGTCCCCCTTCACCGAGGTGCCTATGAAGCCCGTCTCGCTCTCGAAGCCCATCTTCAGGTTGGCTATTGCCACCTCGCGCTTGTCGATCTCGGTGAACTCCTCTATGGATGTAAGCCTGGGGTATGACGACCCGTACTTCTTCAGAAGCTCCTCCAGTATCTCCACGGCGTAGTCGGTGAGGTGCCTCAGCCTTTTTGAAGCCAGCTTCATGGCTGCCCGTATGTCGCCCATTTCATTCCTGTGGGCCTCTATGTCGAACCGGCTTATCCTTCTGATCTTCAGGGCGAGGAGGCGGTCGATGTCCTCGGGGGCAACCTCCCTCTCGTAGCTCTCCAGGAAGGGATCCAGCCCGGAACGGACCTCAGCCCGGACCTGGTCCAGCGTGGTGCTTTCCTCTATGCGCTTGTAGATCCTGTTCTCTATGAAGATCTGCTCCAGGGTCATCCAGTGCAGCTTGTCCTCCAGCCCCTTTATCTCCAGCTGAAGCTCTCTCCTGAGAAGCTCCTTCAGCCGGTCGGCGGAATACCTCACAAGCTCGGAGACCGTGGTCTCCACCGGAGCGCCGTTCATTATCACCATCATGTTGGCGGTGTGCACCACCTCGCAGTCGGTGCAGGCATAGAGCCTCTGAATGGTCTCCTCGGCGGAAACCCCCCTGGCCACCGTTACCTCTATCTCAGCTTTGTCGGTGGTGTAGTCGTCTATGCTGGAGATCTTCAGCCGGCCCTTCCTGGCGGCGTTCTCGATGGATGAGATAAGGGTCTCGGTGGTGGTTCCGAAGGGGATCTGGGTGATGGCCACCTTCTTGTTCCCCCTCTGCTCCATCCTGGCGCGGCACTTGATCCTCCCGGAGCCGTCTTCGTAACCTGACACATCCACCGCTCCGCCCTGCACGAAGTCGGGGTAAAGGGTGAAATCCTCACCCCTCAGGGCTGATATCTGCGCCCTGAGCACCTCGTTGAAGTTGTGGGGCAGTATCTTGGTGGACATGCCCACGGCGATGCCCTCGGCACCCAGGAGCAGAACCACCGGGACCTTGGCGGGGAGGAGCACCGGCTCCTTGTTCCTGCCGTCGTAGCTCATGTCGAAGTCCGTTATGTCGCTGTTGAAGAGCACATCCCTGGCCAGCTTCGTAAGGCGGCACTCTATGTACCTGGGAGCCGACGCTTCGTCCCCTGTGAGCACGTTGCCGTAGTTCCCCTGCCTGTCGATGAAGAAGCTCCTGTTGGCCAGTGATACCAGGGCGGCCCCTATGGACTGGTCGCCGTGGGGGTGGTAGCGCATGGAGTGGCCTATCACGTTGGCCACCTTGTTGAACCTGCCGTCGTCCATCTCGAACAGCGACCAGAGTATCCTCCGCTGAACCGGTTTCAGACCGTCCGCCGCGTCGGGTATCGCCCTCTCCTTGATCACATAGGAGGC
The DNA here is from genome assembly GCA_964387445.1 of uncultured bacterium. Classification (GTDB taxonomy): domain Bacteria; phylum Fermentibacterota; class Fermentibacteria; order Fermentibacterales; family JCC-6; genus Sabulitectum. The sequence goes on along the minus strand of CAYLXG010000011.1, from coordinate 18,271 downwards.
GAAATCCATGAAGTTCTCGTCGTAGAGCTTCTTGAGGCCGCTCATCGGAGGTTCTCCATGATGTACTCCCTGCGGTCGGGGGTGTTCTTGCCCATGTAGAACCCCAGCATGTCGGGAACGTCGGCAAGCCTGTCTATTCCCACCTTCTGCAGCCTGATGTCAGGGCCTATGAACTGCCCGAACTCCCCGGGGCTTATCTCTCCCAGACCCTTGAACCGTGTAAGCTCCGGTTTGGAGCCCAGCCTGTCCATCGCTTCGTCCCTCTCCTGCTCGGAGTAGCAGTAAACGGTTTCCTTCTTGTTCCTGACCCTGAACAGCGGGGTCTCCAGGATGAAAAGGTGCCCGTCGAGGACCAGGTCCTCGAAGAAGTGGAGGAAGAGGGTCATCAGGAGGTTGCGTATGTGAAGGCCGTCGACGTCGGCGTCGGTGGCCAGTATGACCCTGTTGTACCTGAGCCCTTCGACACCGCCTTCGATGTTCAGGGCCCTCATTATGTTGTAGATCTCCTCGTTCTTGTAGACCGTGTCCCTGCGATGGGAGTAGACGTTCAGCGGTTTGCCCCTGAGGGCGTATACCGCCTGGGTGTGAACGTCCCTGGAGGCAACCAGGCTTCCCGCGGCGCTGAGACCCTCGGTGAGGAAGATGGAGCTCTCCTCCTCCCTTTCATGGCCCGACCCCAGGTGGATCTTGCAGTCCTTCAGCTTCGGAATCCGTATGGCCGTCTGCTTCGCCCTGGCCCTGGCCTTTTTCTTCACCGTCTGCAGCTCGGTCCTGAGCTTCTGGTTGGCCTTCACCTTGTTGATGATAAGGTCCGCCAGTTTGGTGTCCCTGTGGAGGAGCTGCTCGATCTCGCTTCCCACCCTGGCGACTATCTCCCGCCTGATGTCGCTGTTCCCCAGCTTGTTCTTCGTCTGGCTCTCGAACACGGGGTCCTTCAGCTTGATGGAGATGGCGGCGGTAATGCCGTCGCGTACGTCGTCGCCGGTGAACTTCTCGGGGCTGTAGGCATTTACGCCCTTGAGAATACCCTCCTTGAAAGCCGAGAGGTGGGAGCCTCCGGCGCTGGTGTACTGACCGTTGGCGAAGGAGAGGTAGCGTTCGCCGTACGCCGACGTGTGGGTGAAGGCGAACTCCAGCGTCTGCTCCCTGTGGTAGACCACCGGATAGATGATCTCCTCGCCGGTCTCGTGCTCCAGAAGGTCCTTCAGCCCGTTCTCCGACTGGTATGTCCTGTCGTTGTACTGGATCTTGAGCCCGGAGTTCAGGAAGGCGTAGTGCAGGAGCCTTCTCTCGATGAACTCATCCCGGAAGGTGTAGCCGTCGAATATCTCTGGGTCGGGAACGAACTCAACGTAGGTGCCGTTCTTCTCTGTGGTGTCCATGGAGCTGTCATTGACCAGTTCACCCTTGCTGAACACCAGCTCCCTGCATTTGCCGTCGCGGAAGGACCTGACCAGGAAGTGCTCGGAAAGGGCATTCACCGCCTTGGTTCCCACACCGTTCAGCCCCACGCTGAACATGAATACGTCGGTGTTGTACTTGGCCCCGGTGTTTATCTGGGAAACGCACTCCATGAGCTTGCCCAGGGGGATCCCCCTGCCGTAGTCCCTCACCGAACAGCACTTCCCGTCGAGCTTCACCCTGATCCGCTTACCGTGTCCCATGATGAACTCGTCGATGGAGTTGTCGATCACTTCCTTGAGAAGGACGTAGATGCCGTCGTCGAGGTTGGAGCCGTCGCCCAGCCTGCCTATGTACATCCCCGTTCTGAGCCTGATGTGCTCTATGGAGCTCAGGGTCTTTATCTTGCTTTCATCGTATTTCACAGCGGTGCTGCCGCCCATAGTACCACCATATCTTGATAGCCGTTCAACTCATTTACCCACATGATGTGCCCAAGGCTCGCACTGATGCGGAAAGGCCATATGTAGGGGCTCCTCAATGCGAAGTATACAATATTTCGGTAAAAACTGGAAAGGGGTCAGTCCCCCTGGCCGGAGAAGCCCCGCAGGACCCTCCCCGCTTTGCCCAGGGCCATTCCCGGACTGGAGAGGAGTTCGGTGGTCCACCTTCTGATGTTGCTGAAGCTGGTGACCTTCCTGAAGCTTCGGTAGCGCTCTATCCTGTGCTTCCAGCCGATGACGTCCTCCACGGACATGTTGGGCAGGCGCATGTTCATCACTTCGTGGGCCCTGTTCCTGGCCGGGTCAAGCAGTTCCGGGTTGGTGTCGCTGGCCAGGTAGCCGTTCTCAACAGCCCAGTCGTGTATGTAGCGTCCGGGGATCGCGGTGGAGAAGTATACGATGATGTCGTCGGGCTTCAGCTTCTTCAGCAGGTCGTAGGTCATCTGAAGGTCTTCTTCCGTTTCCAGGGGAAAACCGATCATCAGGTTGGCGGTTGCCTCTACTTTATATCTGTGACACCACTTGAAGGCGTCTATGGCCTGCTCGGGGGTGGTTCCCTTCCTGTAGAAGTCAAGGATCCTCCTGCTTCCGCTCTCGACCCCGAAGGAGATGCAGTGACAGCCGCTCTCCTTCATCACCCTGACCTTGTCCTCGGTAACGGTGTCCACCCGGCTGTTGCAGTGCCACTCCAGTTCGATGCCCGACTCCCTGAGCCCGTCGCGGAACTCCTGGAACCACTTCACCGGGTGCATCGTTATCGTGTCGTCCTTGAAGAATATCCTCTGGCATCTGGTCTTTCTGAGCTCCGCCAGGAGCCGGATCTCCTCCACCACGTTTCCCGCGGAGCGGTACCTTATGCCGCCTCCGTAGATCATGTCTGTGCTTGGCTTGCAGTAGATGCAGTGGAAGGGGCAGCCCCTGGTGGTGACCATGCCGTATTCCGCCATTCCCTCAGCCAGATAGGAATCGTAGTCAACCACGTCCCGGGCCGGGAATGGGATCGAGTCCAGGTCGGTGTTCACCGGGCGCCTGGGGTTCTCGGTAACGGTGCCGTCGGGGTCCTTCACAACAAGGTTCCTCATGCCCCTGTAGTCCTCACCCCTGTCCACAAGGTCAGCGAGCTCCACTATGGCTTCCTCGGCCTCTCCGACAAGTGCGCAGGAAGCTCCTGTATCCTCGATTGCCTTCGCCGGAAAGATGCTGGGGTAGGCTCCCCCAACGACGAAAAGAGCTTCAGGCACCACTTCCTTCAGATGGCCGGTGACGAAAGCCGCCCTCTCAAGCTTGGCGGCTGCTGAAATGGCCACTGCAACGATCCCGCAGCCTTCTGCGAGATGGTCGAGCTCTCCGATCTCGTCGCAGAAGGAGTAATCCATGTACACCGGCTCATGCCCGGCCTCCCTGAGCGAGCTCACAAGGTGCAGAACGCCCAGGGGCTCAGCCAGCCCGTTGTACTCGAACCACTTGAATCTGGGATACACAAGCGCTACCTTCAAGTTTGCCTCCCTGCGAAGAACAGTAAGATAGCGCTTTCGTTCCCGTCTGTCACAGGAGGAAGCCCGTTCGTCCCCGGCATTCCCCGCGGTCAGCTCCTGCGCCGGGGAATGATCGATCCCCCGCCCATCAGCAGCCACAGTGCGGCGAACACCGCCAGGGAAGCCAGTCCGGACATGCCTTTGCCGAAGGGCTCCGCAAGCAGGATCACAAGGGATGGGATAAATGCCGCAACGGGTCTCACCGATCCCCTGAGAAGACCCGTCGGCCCGTATTCCTTCCTGATGTCCAGCACCATCCATGTCAGCGAGAGGGCAAGGAAGGACAAATGGGCCGCAGCAGCGCCGGCTATTCCCATGGAAGGGATGAGAATGGTGAAGAGGATAACCTCGATCACCAGGGATACCAACACGGCGGGCAGGACCTTCCTCTGTCTTTCAGCTGCGATGAAAGTAGACATGAACATCAGGAAAACGTAGGCGACCGGCAGGGTAAGCAGCACGGTCCTGTAAGCGCTGCTCACTGAGGACTGGTCGATCCCCCGGAGGAAGGAATCACCCCAGAGAAACCTCAGGACATGATGCTCCCCGGCCCAGAGGGGCGGGATAAGGACGAATGATGTCACCAGGAAGAGCTCCGTCATCCATGCCAGTCTTTTCCTTGCTTCGCCCCACCCGTCCTTCACCGCCTTGCAGAGAGCTGGAAAAAGAGCTCCGGGGAGAAGTGTGGGCGTAACGATAAGGACAAGGGCTTCAAAGAGCTTCAGACATTGCTGATAGGCCGCTATTGCCGCATCGCCCAGGAAGTGCTTTATGAACACGCTGTCCAGCCTCTGCCCCGCCGCAATGACCATTCCCGCAAGCCCCAGGGGTACCGCGGCCATGAGAAGGGGCTTCAGGCTGCCTCTGATTCTGTTCCAGGAAACCGGTCTGAAGCCCATCCTCCTCCAGAGAACGACGGATGCGTAAAGCAGGGCCGGGAGTACTCTGAAGATGTAGGTTCCAGCGGCGAACACAACACCATGATCCAGCAGCAGTGCATAAACCGCGAGACCGGCGCCGGAAAGCCCGTTGAGGGTTCGGGCAAGTCCCTCGTGGATCATTGTCTCTGTGGCCCTGAACACCGCGAAGGTGCTTTCACAGTAACCGTCAAGTATGAACCCGGTGCATACCAGCGCTATCAGCAGGATCTGTCTGGAGGAGTAGCCGGCTAGATTCGCGGTGAGGAACACCAGCAGAAGGGCTGACAGGGAGAGCATGGTCCTTATGAACAGAGCGGAAGAGAGCTGTTCCCGGATGGAGAAGCCGGTCGAGAGCCTTCTGGTGATCACCATGGTGACACCCATGTCGCTGAGGAAGAGAACCAGAAGCCCTATCGAGACCGAGAGCAGGAGCTCGCCGAATGAGCCGTCGTCCAGCATCCTGGAGAATATCATGAGAGAGAGGAACAGGCCCGCCTTCCCTATGACCTGCCCGGCCAGCATGTAGAAGCTGTTGGCCCTTCGTCCCGCCATCAGTGGGTCACGGCCTGAAGACCTCGCCGGGGGCTATTCCCGCCTCCTTCAGGGCGGCCTTCCTCTTGATCTTCTTCGTTGTGGTCTTGGGCAGTTCGTCGTCGGAGATCAGGAAGGAAGAGATCCTCTTGTGGGTCTCGGCTGTCCTGTTGTAAGCCTTCACCGCTTCCCTTACCGCCTTTACCTCGTCTTCCCTGGTGATCTTCCTGTGCTCCCCTTCCGCCTCCTCGATGAGAAGGTCCCTGTGGGGCACCACCAGAGCACAGATATCCTCTCCCTTGGTCTCCGACTGCTTTCCGAAGACTATGCACTCCCTGATGTGGGCGAAGCGGTTCAGCCGGGTCTCTAACTCTTCGGGATAAACGTTCTTGCCGTTCTTGGCGATGATAACGTTCTTCTTCCTGCCTGTGATGAAGAGGAAGCCGTCTTCGTCCAGGTAGCCGAAGTCGCCTGTCCTGAACCAGCCCTGGTCATCCAGGACCTCGGCGGTGGCCTGGGGATTCCCGTAGTAGCCCAGCATCACATTGGGACCCCTGACCACTATCTCCCCTATCCCGAAGGCGTCGGGTTCGTCTATCCTGCACTCCATCTCGGCAAAGACCGGGCCCACGCTGCCGTAACGGTTGGCGTTCACCCTGTTGGCGGCGATGATGGGAGCGGTTTCCGTGAGGCCGTAGCCCTGGAGTATCTTGAACCCCAGCTTCTCGAACCCCTCGATGACCATGGGATCAATGCCCGCTCCTCCGGAGATAAGGAGCCTCAGGTGGCCGCCGAACCTCTCGTGGACCTTTCCGAAGAGCTTCTTCCTCAAACCCTTCATCCCCAGTTTCTCGGAGGCCCTGGAGACGGCCATTCCGAACCCCAGCTTCGCGCTGCCCATGGGAGCTGACTTGATGCTGTCCATTATCCTTCTGTACATGGTTTCCCACAGAAGGGCACCGCCAGCACCACCGTGGCCTGGGTGGCCGCGAGGTCCTCGGCCACGTAGCGCAGGCCGTGGGCAATGGCAATCTGGGCTCCCATGGAGAGAGGAAGCAGGAACCCGCAGGTCCCCTCGTAGAGATGGTGAACGGGAAGAACGCTGAGGAAGATGTCGTTCTCGTCGAGGTTGATGAACTGGACCGTCTGCCTCAGGTCCGACAGGAGTGAGTTCTGGGAGTGGACCACCCCCTTCGCCATTCCTGTGGTGCCGGAGGTGTAGCTGATCACTGCGGGTTTGTCGCAGTCGTAGCTGGAGGGAAGCTGAAGCCTGCTGATCCTGCCCCGCCTGAGAAGTGTGCTGAGGCCGGTGCGGTCCTCCTGATAGCCGGAGTTCATCACCACCTGCTTAAGGTCCTTGAGACCGTCGAACCAGCCTGTGTAGTCGGGGTCGTGGAAGAGCATGTTGGCCCCTGAATAGTGGAGTATCGTGTGCATGTCCGCCTCTGGAAGGGCTGGGTCGATGGGCACCACGATCCCCCCGGCCCGGTGGACCGCCAGGTAGGCGGTATACCAGGAGATGCTGTTCCTGCCCACGATGCCAGCCACGGGTCTTTTCTCAACCTCGAGGATCCCCCTGGCAAGCCAGTCCATGTTCCCGGCGAGCTGGGAGTAGTTGATGGACCGGAATTTGCCGGGTTCCGCCGGTTCCTTCACCGCAATGCAGTCCGGCACCCTGGCCGCGGTCCTGTGTATCATCTCCGGTATGCTGGAAAGCTCCGGAGGCTGATTAAGCGGGCCGCCCGGTATGGTTCTGTTCATTCCTCAGCCTCCGTTTCGATATGGTCAGCCGGACTAATATTCCCGGGTCTGCCCGTTGCCGCAACCCTGAAACCGGTAAAGGGATAGCCCAGATTCTCCTCGAGGTTGATCACCGATCCCGCGGTGCAGTCCAGGGGCGAGGAGAGCCAGCTCCCCCCGGCGGCGGTCCCCGGTTCCGAAAGCCATTCCCATACGTTCCCCTGCATATGCCCCAGCCCCCAGGGGCTGTAGCCCATGGCCCCGGAAGGGGCGGTCCGAGCCCAGCCGTCGTCCACCAGGGGATTCCTGGACAGTATCACCTCGCTGGCGTCGGAATGGTTGAAGGCCATCCCTTCGCCGGGGGCGGCCAGACTGGTCCATTCGTCGTAATCAGGGAGTCTGAACACGAGACCCGTGGCGCTTCTTTCGGTTAACCATGCGCAGAACCACCGGGCTCCTTCCCTGGTTACCCCGGCCATTGGGTGATCCTCCAGGCCGGGAAGCGGGGCGTAGGCGGTTGTGTCCCCGTTGAATGATACGGGGCCGTGCCAGTTGCATTTCAGTATGCTGTCCATGAGGACCGTTCGGCCCTGGAGGGTCGAACTTTCCCGGATGAGACCGGGATCCATCTCGTTCATGAACTCAGCGAACAGCCCCGCGGTGACCTCGCTGCGCCCCACGGTCATGGGACCCATGGCGAAGGGAAGCAGCTCACCTGGTATGACCGCGAGATCCATCCCTGTGAGGGAATCCGTGAACTGCCAGGGAACGCTAATGTTCAGCACTCTCATTCCAGGGGAGAGCACGTTCACCGTTCTGGTGACGGACACCCCCATTTCTCCGGTCACAGTGACCTCTATGGGATTTCCCGGAAACGCTATCAGCGAGCAGGGCGACTGGCCGGTGAAGTTGCCTGCGGTTACGGTGCATCCTGGAGGGATCGAGTTGATGACCATAAGGGTTCCCTGGGTGAGGTAGAGCATCACCGTGTCCGGGACCGTGTGGAGAAGGGTGTCCACCGGAAGGAATCCGTCCCTGCTCACCGCGATGTGAACGCCGTCGCCGGGAACCAGCCGCACCGCCGGAGTAATGCCCGAGGGAACGCCGTTGATGTGGAGATCGGCGCCGCCGGGGATGGTTATCACCGAGACCTGCTTCATGGTTATCCGGGGAAAGAACCTGGCCGCCAGGAAGGCGGCTGCTGCCATGAGCAGCACGGCGGGAATGACCCTCCTCACCCTGTCAGTCTCCCCAGTTGTTGGAGAGAACGGCCTTCACATCGTCCAGGAGGCAGCCCGTTCTCAAGTCACGCCAGAACCTGTTCCAGATGTAGGAGGGCCTGAAGTAGAACTTCCTGTGGAACATTCCGTAGTACTTCCGTATCTCGTCCCAGGAAAGGTTCTCATGCTCCCAGACCTCGGTGGTGCTGTGGAAGTTGTAGATGTCCCAGTTCCTGGATTTTATCCTGCCCTCCCTCTCTATCTGCCGGAAAAGGGCACTGGAGGGGAAGGGAAGGGTCATCGACGCCTTGGCGTAGGTAAGGGGAAGGCTGCAGGCAAACCTCATGGACTCCATCACTGTTTCCCTGGTGTCGCCGGGAAGGCCGATCATGAAGAATCCAACGGTTTCCAGGCCGGCGTCATGGGCCATCTTCACCGCCCTGGCGATCGCTTCCGGATCCTGCTTCTTGGCCACCCCTGCAAGCACCTCCGGCGAAGCGCTCTCTATTCCGAAGGCAACCTGATAGCATCCGGAGGCCTTAGCCAGTTCGAAGAACTCCTGGTCCACATCGTGTACGTTCACACCTGTGGGAAGGGCCCATGGGGCTGGGAACTTCCTTTCGATCAGAAGCCTGCAGACCTCCTTCGCCCTGTTCACATCGGCGGTGAAGTTGTTGTCCTTTATGTGTATGTCGTTGAATCCCAGTTCGATCATGCGGAACATCTCGTTCACCACCCTTTCCGGGCTCTTGGCCCTGACACGGTGTCCGAAGATGTTCTGGCTGCAGTAGGTGCAGTGATGGTTGCAGCCCCTGTTGGTCTCCATGTAGCCCACCGGGTTCTTCCTGGAAGCAATGTGCGGAGAGCGGTAGTATTTCAGGTCGTAGAGCTGCCAGGCGGGCATGGGGAGCCGGTCCAGGTCCATGATGAGGTCCCTGGGAGGGGTGGTCGCCAGTTCGTCGCCGTCGAGGTAGGCTATACCGTTTATCTCAGGTCTGTTCTTCCCTGCGCAGATCTCCCTGAGGGTGTTCTCCCCCTCTCCTATCACCGCTATGTCGAAATCGCTGTTCCTCAGGACCTCCTCAGGAAGGCTGGAAACATGCACCCCCCCGGCGACGAGGACCGAACCGGGGCAGAGCTTCCTGGCCTCGGCGGCCAGGGCGGCGGCTTCGGTCACCAGGGGTGTGGTGAAGGTGATGCCTATGTATTCGGGCTTCCAGACGCTGAGGATATCCCTGTACGCGTCCAGGGGCCTGGCCTCTATCATCAGGTCGGCCACCCTTACATCGTGGCCATCCTCCATGACCGCCCCGGCCAGAGCACCCAGGGTAACGAAGGGCGCTGATGTGATGGCCACCCTGATCTTGCTGCTGCTGTACACGTCGATGGCCGACGGCGGATTTACAAGTAGTACCCGGCTCAAGGGGTCTCCCTTCGGCTGTTGGTCAGTTGCCCAGGACCACCAGCCTGGAGACCGCTGTGCGTTCCCCGCTGAAGGCCACCACCGGATATACTCCAGGGGGCAGCCTGCGGCCGGAAGAATCCGTGAGGTTGTAGGGAACGCTCAGGTCGCCTGAGGGAGCCTCTCCGCTGAACACGGTGTTCACCACCCTGCCGGTTATGTCGTGGACCTGCAGGGTCAGCAGACCGCCCTGGGGCACGGTGCATCGGAAAACCGTCGAGGACCCGGCGGGATTGGCCCCGGCGAATCCCAGGGAGAATACGCTCTGGGGGGTTCCCCCTTCCACCGACATGGCGCCGGCGGCCCAGATCTCAACGTCGTCGATGTTCCAGCCGCAGTATTCCCATCCCGGGTCGGTGGAACCCATGACCCATCTTATCCAGACCTGGGGGCTGGTATCAGCCCAGGGTGAGATGTCGATGACCCTGGTGCTCCACTCGCCGTCGGTTATCTCCTCGGCTCCGTTCTCCCAGACTGAGAACCATGTTTCTCCGTCGGTGGAAACCTGCACCGACGCATGGTCGTACTGGTTGCCTTCCACCCCGAGCCACCTCTGGAACCTGAGCTGGGTGCCGTAAAGGCCCGAGCAGTCAATCGGCGAGGTGGTAAGGTACTTCTCGGAGAGGTTGGGCTCATAGTCGCCCTCAAGATTGTATCCGTAAACGTTGTCGCCTGTGTGACCGGAGGCGGGGTCCGGGTTCCCGTGGGAGCCTCCAAGACCCTGGGGCACTCCCCATTCCCACTGCGGATCCGCCGTCCATCCAGGATCGGCATCCATGTTCCAGCTGTATATGAGACCTGCTTCACCGGCGATGAGGACCACCGTTGCGGTGGTGTTGCCCAGACCGGTGCTGTTGTTCACGAAGTCCACCACGGCGGTATGTACGCCCAGGGGCAGGTTCTGGGCCTCCGGGGTGAGCCCGGCGGTTATCTGAACCTCGTCCCCGGGATAAATGGTCCCGTTGAGGGGGCCGGTGACCTCAAGCCACGCAACCGACTGGGGATCCACGGTGTAGTCCGCTGAGGAATCCCCCATGTAGGAAAGGTCCCAGGTCACGGAAGCCGGTTCAAAGGGGCCGCCCACCTCGCCCTGGAAGATCCTGTCGCCTTCAGGGGTCACCCTGAGCCCTGCGTCGTAGCCCAGCAGCTTCAGGCAGAAGTTCCCGGTCCCGGGGTAGGGGTTTTCCGCCCAGTAATAAAGGTCGTGCCAGGAGCCGTCGTTGTACCAGCTCTCGCCCTGAGAGGCGGCGGATTCCACAATGACCCTCATAGCAGAGCCAAGGAGCACCGGAACGTCCGCCGTTCTGTCGTATGGGTATCCCCCGTGGGAGAACTCCATCACGAAGTGAACACTGTCCCCCTGGATCACCTGGAAGGGCTCTGAAAGCTCGATTGTGTGGAAACCCCTGAATAAAGCGGTTCCGGTCTCCACCGAAAGGAGATCGGAGGGCGTGCCCCCCTGGAAGCTTCCGTACATGGAAGCGGTGAAGTCCACCGAATCGGCGGCGGTGAAGAAGGAAACGGCTGTGATGTAGTGGTCGCCGTCTGCCTCGAAGGAGTTCATCACCATCTGGGGGGACTCGAAAGTATCCCTCCATCCGTGATAGTCGTGGTAGTAGAAAGCCTCATAATCGATCATCTGGGCATCTATGAATGAAACGGCCCCCATGAAGGGTTCCCTTCCGCACCACTTGTCCCAGTAGCTGATGTAGAAGAAGCCGTCGAACCCCCAGCTCTCTCCCCAGCTGTTCTTGCAGATCCATGCCCCCGGCTCCGGGGCCTGGGTTACCTTGTCGTCGTCCCAGCCGATTATGGCCACCGAGTGATTGGGAAGCTCCGGGGCAGATGAGGGCTGATAGTGGATGTAGTTCTGCATGTAGGTGCCGGAGGAGTAGTAGCAGGTTGCCAGCGCTCCGGTGTTCATCACCGCTTCCTTGATCCTGTCCAGGGAGGCCAGGTCGTCGCCGCCGATGTGCCACTGGACCTCCATGGGGTAATACACATGGAAATCAGGCGAATAGAGTGAGGGGGGAACCCCGTAGGACTGACCGTCGATCTCCCTCACCGCGCCGTCCCCCCTGGAGAGGTAGGCGGTTGCGACCAGATAGTCTCCTCCCTGATGGGGTGTAAGACCGCCGCTGCCGTAGGGTGGATCCATGTCGGCGTTGTACCAGTCGTTGAAGCCGTTCCACCAGTCCAGATGGTACTCCGCAAGGGCAGGCTCGCCGATCTCCCCCTGGTCTTCCCATTCCCCGGTGATAAGCATGTTGGATTCAATGGAGGCCATGGTGCCGTGGGTCCAGCACGTACCCCCCTGCTGACTCTTGATTGATGTGACGTAATTCTCTCCGCCCACATCCCGCAGGTCAAAGAACGGGGGAAGCTGAAGCATCAGAACACCGAGCAGTATCTGTATCATGGTTGCCTCCAGAACATGTTGCTTTGCAGGGAACAGTGGTGTTTATATACTACAGTCATGAAACTGCTGGTAGCCGTTCCCGCGCTGAATGAGGAGAACACCGTGGCCTCCGTGGTGTCATCCGTTCCCCGCGACGGCATTCCCTATGAAACAGATGTGCTGGTGGTGGACGATGGTTCCACCGACGGCACGGCCGATGCCGCCCGGAGGGCTGGAGCAGCGGTGATCTCCCACGGCAGGAACATGGGTCTGGGAACCGCCTTCCGAACCATGCTGAGCTACGCCAGGGAGAAGGGCTACCACGCAATGGCCACCATCGACGCCGACGGACAGTTCGACCCCGGGCATCTCCCTAAGCTCATGGCCCCGATACTGGAAGGCCTGGCGGACATCGCCACAGCAAGCAGGTTCGCCGACCCGGCTCTCACCCCGGGGATGCCCCTTCTCAAGAAGTGGGGGAACCGGAGGGTCGCCGGGCTGGTGAGCGGTCTTGCCGGCATCAGGATCCACGATGCCACATGCGGCTACAGGGTCTACGGCCCCGTGGCCCTTGAGAGGATCTCCTGCTTCAGCAGGTTCACCTACACCCAGGAAGTCCTGATAGACGCAGCGAGAAAAGGCCTCAGGATCATTGAGGTACCCCTGGAGATAAGGGGCGAACGGGAACACGGAAGATCACGGATAGCCTCGAACCTGTGGCGATATGCACACCTGTCGCTGGAGGCGATGTACTCAGTGGCCCACGGTCATTCACCGTGGCGCTTCTACGGAAGACCGGCCTTCGGCCTCATTCTGTCCGGCATACTGCTGGACCTTTTCGTTCTGGCAAGATGGATAATCGTAGGAAGGATAACCCCCTACACCGCCTTCGGAATAGGCGGGCTCTTCCTTATCACCTTCGGGATCCTCCTGCTCCTGTTCGCATCCATAGCGGACATCTCCGCAGCCAACAGGAAGATGCTGGAGGAGATCACCGCCTTCGAGACCAGAAGGGCCAGGAAGGCCTGACCCTCAGCGGAGAATGGTTACCTTGGCGGAAACAGGCATCTGCCCGGCGCACCTGGCGAAAACCAGGTAGACCCCGCTGGGCCTCGTTCCCGCGTTCCAGAAGAAGGTGGTGCTTCCAGGGGGAAGATAGCCCTGGTGAAGGGTTTCCACCCTCCTTCCCGCCAGATCGTACACGAACAGGTCCGTCTGACCTCCCGCCACCTCCACCTCGATAGTAACCGTTCCCGAGGAGCAGGGATTTGGCCTGGGCTGGCTCAGGTTTACCGGCTGGGAGTGCATGTTGCCGTTGCTCCAGCCCGGAGTGGGGACCTGAAGCACCCGCCATTCCCCCCCGTCGGGGAACCTTCCCCAGGAGACATCGGCTGTCTGTTCACCGAAGGAAACATCCTCAAGTACGGAAATGAAGGGCTCTTCGCCGTCCCCTGGAGCGATCCTGCCCAGGGTGAAGCCGTCTCCCCCTGCGGAAAGTCTGAATGGAAGATGGGTGCCGCCCTTCCATCCGTCGCCGTCGGCCCAGAAAAGCAGGAATCCGCCGGGGGGTATCGTGGTCCCCCTGGGCACAGACCATGGGTCGGCCCCTGCTGAATCGGCGTTCATGAAAACCAGAACACCGGCGTCGATCTCATATGGATTGCCGTTGTAAAGCTCTATCCAGTCGGAGGTTCTCCCCCAGTCGTCCAGGATCACCGTGTCGTTCTTCGCCATTATCTCGTTGACGAAGAGATACGGCATGGATGAGGGGTAGAACACCGGTCCCATGTCCCGCCTGGTGCCGTCGGGGTCCTGCTGCGCCGGATCTCCTCCGTCGATGCATGGGGAGTTCCACAGCAGGAATCCGCCATCATCCACCAGGGGATCCGCGTTGATGTTCCCCTGGCCCGCCAGGGGCTGGGTGTCGGATATTGACCACTCAACGGAAAGGGTTGCCTCCTCCAGGGATACAGGTGAACCGCATCCATCGAAGATGCTGCTGGAGGCTTCCCCGTGGCCGCCGCCGGCCCCCGGGGTCTTTTCGTAGACGGATATTCCCGTTTCGCAGTTCCGCAGGAGAAGGCCGTTTCCCTGAAGGAAAGCTCCGTCTTTAACCGCTATGCCCATGGGGCAGTTCTCGATCACCGAACCGGTCACGGTCACCAGGGTGCCCGCACCGCTTCCCCCTGTGGGCGCGCCAATGGAGATGCCCTTGTCCGAGGAGCCGGATACGGTGGTACCGGAAACGGTTACGGTGGATGCGTTCATGTCGATGCAGTCGCCGTCGATGTCGGACACCGTGCAGTCCTCCACGGTGAAGTCGCCGTTCTGGCAGAGCTGGAATTCAATGCCGTCCATGCTTCCCGCAACGGGGTCGTAGAGGTTCTGAAAGACCGTTGAGACAACCGATGCGGATTCGCCCTGCTCCATGTAGAACATCTCACCCCGGCAGTTAACGAACCTGCTCCCGATTATCTCTGCGGTTCCCCCGTGGAGCTTCACGGAACACCAGTTGTCCCGGAACACCGACCCGGTGATGCTTATATGCGAATCGGTGCCGGCAAGGGCAGCAAAGCCGCTCCCCGGGGAGGAAGAGTACCCCCTGGAACCGGACACCACAGTGTTAACCATTTCAAGCTGGCCGTTCTGGATCCTTATTCCCCGCCAGCCGGTGCCTCCCTGGAGGGCTGTTATGAAGACCGAATCCTGGGCGTTGCCCTGGAAACTGATCTCCCCATGGCAGGAGATCGCCCCCTGCTGACCCATGAGGATCACCACCCCTGGCTCCGCGGAAAGCGTCACCCCCCCGGGAACTGTGAGCTCCCCTGTGATGAAGTAAGGGGAGTTCGATCTGCGCAGGAAGGTGTCCTCCCCCAGGACCCCCTCCAGTTCCACCGGCTCGACGATCCTGAAGGGGTTGTACCT
>CAYLXG010000011.1:392-3601 GCA_964387445.1 uncultured bacterium | reverse complement strand
GGTGAAGACCGTATCCTGTATGCCTGCGAACCTGGCTATCTCCTGGGAGTAGGGTCCCAGGCTGTCCCTTACCACGACGGTGTATGATGCGGGGCTGCCCCCTGGATCCACGGTGGAGGCCCATCTCACCGTGAGACTGTCCGTGGCCAGGGTGTCAGACCTGTATGACCTGAAGGGGAAGTACTTGTACTGGAACTGCCACTGGAGGTCCGCAGCCCTTGTTCCCAGGTTCCCCCGAAGCACTTCCAGGGCCTCCTGGAAACCCTGGAGATCCGTATCGTCCCAGTTGTCCTCCTCTATTGCCTGCTGAAGGACAGCCTCCAGGGAGTCCGACCAGAGGAGAAGGTTCTCCGGTGTGAGATACTGCTGATAGATCATCTCCACAGAGTCCTGAAAGGCCTCCCTGAATGCTGGAACCGTAAGGGGCCTGGCGTGGATGGGATTGTCGTACCAGTTGAGGTTGGTGCATCCTCCGTAGGATATGCCCAGGTTCTCCGAGAGCACCTTGTCAACATCCCATGGAAGCATGATCCATCTGCCTGAGCCTGCGGCGTCATGGTAGAGGTAGTAGTTGTGGTAGTAGGTGCTGTTGTTGGCGAAGGCGGCGTTGATCGCCAGCATTCTGAGAAGGCCGTACTCCCCCTCCATGACGAAGGCGGTGTCCATGAAGGCCTGGAAGTCTTCCGGGTCGGTGTACTCAAGGTCCTCTATCAGCTGGATCAGGTCGTTCATGCCGGTGCCGCTGCCGGCCTTCAGGGACCAGACGGAATCCACATGGTCGTGGATGTTGGCGCAGGCTCCGTCCACCTGTGCCTTGTAGAGGCTGCCGGAGGGGTTGATGCCGTTATCGGAGAGGAATGCTTCGTCAACAGGTTCAAGAAGTATGAAAAGGCCCCTGTACTCGCCGTTTACGTTTAGTCTGGCATGGGAGACCCCGAAAACCGGGAAACCCATCCTCTCCAGGACCCTGGAGAAGAGCCAGGCCCTCATATAGGACCTGTCGGCGTATTCCGCGTTGAAGTTCCATGTGGTCCTTCCGAAAAGGGGCTGGTCCGGGGGGAACTCCACACGGTAGGACTTCTTCCGGTAAGCCCTTGAGGTATCCCCCCTTATGCGCATGGTGCAGTTCTCGTAGATGATCCCCTGATGGGTGACGGCGCATGGGATGGTTATCTCCTGCTCCCAGTTCTCCATCATGCCGTCGAACAGGGCCTGGTCGCATGTAATGGAGTACTCCGGGACCTGGGACGGAAAAAGGAGGCCGAAGACTAGAAGCAGCGTCATGTTCCGGCCTCCTTAAGGATGGTTTCGGTCAGCTGGTGAGACGGATCGTCTCCCTGGCTATCATGAGTTCCTCGTTGGTGGGTATCACCATGACCTTCACGGAGCTGTCGGGGGCGGAGATGATCCGCTCGACTCCCTTGACCCTGTTCGCCTCCCTGTCGATCCGTATTCCCAGCGCATCCATGTTATCGCAGATAAGCTCCCTGAGTTCCCAGCCGTTCTCACCGATGCCGGCGGTGAAGACCACGGCGTCAAGGGTGCCCAGTGTTGCGGCGTAGGAGCCGATGTACTTCCTGACCCTGTCGGCGAACATCTCGAATGCCAGCTTGGAGCGTTCATGGCCGTTCCACATATGCTCCTCGACGTCCCTCATGTCCATGGAGACTCCGCTTATCCCCAGCAGGCCGCTCTCCTTGTAGACCATTTTCTTCACCTGCTCCAGGCTCCATCCCCTGTTCTCCATGAGGTCGAAGAGGATGGCGGGGTCAACATCGCCGGACCGGGTGCCCATCATCACACCGCAGAAGGTGCCGAATCCCAGGCTGGTGTCTATGGACTTCCCGCCCTTTACCGCGGTGATGGACGAGCCGTTGCCCAGATGGCAGGTGATGGTGTTCACCTCCTCGAGGGGCCTCTCAAGGATCTCGGCGGCCCTCTGGGAGACGAACTGGTGGCTGGTGCCGTGGAAACCGTAGCGCCTCATGCCGTAGTCTTCGTAAAGCCTGTAAGGAAGGGCATATAGGTAGTTGACCATGGGCATGGTCTGATGAAAGGCGGTGTCGAAGACGGCAACATTGGGTATTCCGGGAAGGGCCTTCATCGCCGCCCTTATCCCCATGATGTTTGCCGGGTTGTGGAGGGGGGCCATCTCGCTGACCTCTTCCAGACCGGAAAGGACCGCATCATCTATCAAAACGCTGCTTGTGAACTTCTCACCGCCGTGGACCACCCTGTGGCCGCAGGCGGTTATCTCCTCCAGGGAGCCGATTGCTCCCCTCTCAGGGTCAACGATGATCTCCAGCGCCATGGCGAGACCTGTCTCATGGTCGGGAATGGGCTTCTCGAACTCCACCTTCCCGCCGTTGCACTTGTACTTCATCTTTCCCTGCTCCAGGCCGATCCTCTCTATGAGTCCGGATGCCAGCATGTTACCGCTGGTACCGTCTATCACCTGGAACTTGATGGATGAACTGCCGCTGTTGATAACGAGAATCTTCATTTCAGCCTCTTGCTCTATTGAAAAAGTGATCCTGATACGGGAAATGTCGCCCGGGGAACATACCTTATTCTTCCGTTTTCCTCAACCTTTTTTCACCCTGATCGGCAAGCCTGGTGTCCAGAACCGCGAAGAGGAAGGCCCATATGCAGGAGAACCGGTAGTTCGTTATCAGAGAACTGCTCAGGGCCGCTATTACAAGGGCCGTGAAAGAGGCTGTGAGCCACATGCCGGTGACCGCGTCTTCGTCGGAAGCGGCCTCCACCGTTAGCCTGAACCCTCCGGCTATTCCCCTGGCATACAGCACCGCCAGGGTGATCATTCCTGCCAGCCCGGTGTTCAGGAGGAGCTGGAAGAAGCTTCCGTCGACATAGGGGATGGAGACCATGGACAGGAGGTCCGGACGGAAGTAATGGATCTCGTGGCCGAACCCGGTGCCAAGCAGCAGGGTGACCGGCGATGCGGTTACCGTTCTCAGTATCTCGTACCAGGAGAGGAACCTGGCCCAGAGAGACACGTCTCCGATAAGTCCGCCGTCGGCTCCCCCTCCCCTGGCGGCGACGTCGCCGGGGGTCAGAAGCCCCGCCGCCGCCACGAACGCCACTGAACCCGCGGTGAAGACAATGACGAGAAGTGCCCTGGAGACCACCGGACCAAGCCGGACGCCGGCCCGGCCCTCCCGTGCCATGTCCCCCACGAAGGCCGCCAT
>CAYLXG010000011.1:0-382 GCA_964387445.1 uncultured bacterium | reverse complement strand
TCGACGCCGCCCTGCGCATGGCCGCCGCCATGGCCCCCGCCGCAACCGCCAGCCAGAGCGCCCTGGACTGCCCGAGAAGTATCGCCGCCCCCATGACGAGGATGGCCCCCGCCGCGGGGATCACGGGCAGGAAGCCCTTTCTTTTCCAGAGCATGAAACCCGCGATGAAAAGGCCGATCATCACCACGTTCAGCTCCCTGGAGGTGACCCTGAGTCCCGAGGTAGCCCTCTCGTAAACCCCTTCGCCCCCTGTAAAGCCCTTGAAGAGAACCCATACCGAGGCGGCGATGGAGACCCAGACCAGAGTGCGCACCAGGAGCCTCTGATTCTCCCTGTTCCCAAGGAGCCACATGGCAGGGAAGTAGAACAGGTATCCCAGCAT
>CAYLXG010000010.1:0-29829 GCA_964387445.1 uncultured bacterium | reverse complement strand
TAGTTCCATTGCCTGTTGGGGCCCTCATCAAAGGTATTGTAGAACCAGACCTGATCCTCCGCTCCGAAGAGGCTATCCATTATCTGTACATTCTTTTCAAGGGAGTCTTCGAACTCCGGGGCTGAGAAGTATTCAAGAACGGTATCCTGCTGGTAGGTAGTGGAATCTAATGTAATCCCATACCAGACAGGCCTTCCGTAGGCCGTTGAATCCGAGAACGCATTCCAGGAGAACCTGGCTGTCCATGTGCCGGGCCAGTGGCCCCACTTCTGTATGGGAACAGGCGCTATGCACAGAAACATGCCTGTTTCATTGGCTGGGGAAAGCAGAACGTTGTAAATCTGCTCCGAATACTGATCTCCTGCTTGAAGAACATCGAAATAGTGCCAGGACAGATCCAGGAAGAGCTCATCGACAATGGAGTTAAAGTTCGGTCTGTCCGCAACAATAGGGATCGTGTTTGCAGGTGGAGCGCCGGCATATGACACTGAAGTTACCAGAAGAATAGCGGTGACCATGAGAAGAAGAATCGATTTCATATCAATCCATCCCTTTCATCTTGAGTAAGATGCGTGTTTATCATCGAATATGAAAGAGGGATGGGGGGGGGGCTGTCAAGCGGCGGGGTGCTAGTTATGGGCCGCCGCAGCTGTGGAGAAGGCTAGACCCTGAGCTGAACTTCTTCCGCAAGGTCCTTGATGGAATCCGCAAGTTCCTGAAGGTATTCGCCGGGGTAGGACGGCATGCCCTTCAACTCGTCTGATAGCGTTTTCTCAGAGCGGAAACGCTGAAGCACGTACTTCATCGGCTTCCCGGGCTTCAGTGCCTGCAGGAGGGTTGTAACATCTTCGGCGTTCACCACCCCGGGCACCATGGTGGTCCTGAACTCGTATGGTTTTCCGCTTTCCATCAGGAGCCCGGCGCTTTCAGCCACGGGCTCCCAGGAGCCCCTTCCGCCGGTGGCGAAGATGTAGTTCTCCGGTGCGGCTTTCAGGTCCATGGCAACGTAGTCCACAAGGGGGAGGGCTTCCTGGAGTCTCCGGGGATAGGAGCCGTTGGTGTCCAGCTTTATCGCCAGACCGGTCTCCTCTTTCATCCTCTTCAGGAGTTCGATGTTTTCCTTGTGGAAAAGCGGTTCCCCGCCTGTCAGGACCACTCCGTCGATGAAGCCCCTGCGCAGGGTGAGGTCCTGAATTATCTCATCGGCTGAGAGGGAAAGCTCGCCGTCCAGAAGCCCGGGGTTCACCAGTTCCGGGTTGTGGCAGAACGGGCATGCGTAGTTGCACCCGGCGGAGAACAGCACCGAAGCTATCTTCCCGGGGAACTCGATGAGGCTGGTGCCCTGGATGGACCTGATCAATTCCCGTCAGTCCTTCCCGGTGTTCAGCTCCACATAATGCCTCTGGGAGAACTCTTCCTTCTTGCCACGGTTCCAGTCCTGAACCGGCCTGTAGTAACCCACTACCCTGGAGTAAACCTCTGCCTTGACGGCAACTACGGTCTTTGCGGCATCACTCATCACACATCCACCTTTTCTATGCTGAGGAACAGCGACGGTTCCTCCGGTCTTATGACTGTATCTCCCGGTTCCCTGTAGCTTCCCTCTGGAAGCTCGCTGGTGATCTCCACCAGTTCCCCGTATTCGGCTATCTCCTCGTTGGTGTGCGGGTATGGGCACTGGAAGTGCTCCCCTGCTATGTAGCCGTGAACGGGGCATATGCTGAACGTGGGGGTAATGCTGAAGTACGGCAGCTTGAACCTGTTGACTATCTTCCTGGCCAGCTCCCTGACCATCCTCCAGTCGTTTATGGCCTCACCGATGAAGATGTGAACCACCGTTCCGCCGGTGAACATGGTCTGCAGTTCGTCCTGGTGGGAGAGGAGGCTGAAAACGTCCATGGGAGCGTTCACGGGAAGGTGCACCGAGTTGGTGTAGTAGGGGTTGGAGACCCCCTGGTGAGCCGCGTCCGGGAACTGCTCCCTGTCCTTGTTGGCCAGCCTGTAGCTGGCACCCTCCGCCGGGGAGGCCTCCAGGTTGTAGAGGTGGCCGGTCTCCACCTGGAACTCGGTGAGCTTCTCCCTCATGAAGGAGAGGACCTCCATGGACCATTCCCTTCCCTCGGGGGTGGCAATGCCCTTGCCCATGAAGTTCAGGGCTCCCTCGTTCATCCCGATCAGACCGATGGTGCTGAAGTGGTTGGCCCAGTAGGTGCCGGCGTCTTCCTTCACGTGCCTGAGGTAGTACCTGGTGTAGGGGTACAGACCCCGCTCGGTCAGTTCCTCCACGAAGTTCCGCTTCAGTTCCAGGGACTCCCTTGCCGCCTCCATCACCGAACCCAGCCTCTGGAAGAACCCCTCGCGGTCGCCCGGGGTGACCAGGGCTATCCTGGGGATGTTCACGGTTACCACGCCAATTGATCCTGTGAGCGGGTTGGAGCCGAACAGGCCGCCTCCCCTTGCCTTCAGCTCCCTGTTGTCCAGCCTG
The DNA here is from genome assembly GCA_964387445.1 of uncultured bacterium. Taxonomy (GTDB): domain Bacteria; phylum Fermentibacterota; class Fermentibacteria; order Fermentibacterales; family JCC-6; genus Sabulitectum. The sequence goes on along the minus strand of CAYLXG010000010.1, from coordinate 27,344 downwards.
AGCCTGCAGCACATGGACCTTGCGTCCTCGGGGTTCATGTCGGAGTTCACGAAGTTGCTGAAGTAGGGGATGCCGTACTTGCCGGTCATCTCCCAGAGGGGCTGAAGCTCGTCGTCATCCCAGTCGAAATCAGCGGTGAGGTTGTAGGTGGGAATAGGGAATGTGAAGATGCGCCCCTTGGCATCCCCCTGCATCATCAGCTCGCTGAAGGCCCTGTTGAAAACGTTCATCTCGTGCTGGAACTCCGAGTAGGTCTCCGGCTGCTCCTTCCCGCCTATGACCACATGAAGGTCCCTGTGGGTGGACGGCACCCTGAGGTCCATAGTGATGTTGGTGAAGGGGGTCTGGAAGCCCACCCTTGTGGGGATGTTCACGTTGAACAGGAACTCCTGGAGGCATTGCCTCACCTTCTCGTAGGAGAGGTTGTCGTACTTTATGAACGGGGCCAGCAGGGTGTCGAAGTTGCTGAAGGCCTGGGCTCCCGCCGCTTCTCCCTGGAGGGTGTAGAAGTAGTTTACCACCTGGCCCAGGGCGGTCCTCAGGTGGGATGCGGGCTTGGATTCTATCTTGCCCCTTGCTCCAAGGAACCCCCCTTTGAGGAGTTCCATAAGGTCCCAGCCCACGCAGTAGGGGCCCAGTATGCCCAGGTCGTGGATGTGCATGTCGCCGTTGTCCTGGTATTCCTTGATCCTGGGGGTATATATCTTTGACAGCCAGTACCTTGCGGTGATAGAGCTTGAGAGGTAGAAGTTAAGCCCCTGGAGGCTGTAGTTCATGTTGGAATTCTCGTTTACCCGCCAGTCCTGCCTTCCTATGTAGTCGGATACCAGGGAGTCCATGCCCTTGAAGATCGCGCTGACCTCACGGGCCTCGTTCCTCTTCTCCCTGTACAGGATGAACTGTCTTGCGGCCTGTGTCAGCTTCCTGAGCACCAGGGTTTCTTCGATGAAGTCCTGGATCTGTTCGATGGTGGGAATGGAGCCTGGCTTGAAGAAGTTCATGTACAGGGCGGCTTCCACCTGATCGGCCATTTCCCTGCTGGAGCCTTCTGTATCGGAAGCCTTCAGGGCGCGGTCTATGGCCCTTTCGATCCTGGATTTCCTGTAGGAAACAACCTTCCCGTCCCTTTTCCTTACCAGCCAGTCCATATGGTAATTAATCCCCCCCCACCTTGAAAATCAAGCAAATACGGCGTGCGTTCAAACCCCTTCGAGGCGACAATAACAAACGGGAGTGCCTTCCGCAACCTCTGAACCACAACATGTTGTATAGGAGTATCCCGATATGCCCATATGTTGACATATCCCCTTGCTTCGCAACGGAATAGAGTTCCATGGGATCCAACAGCGGATATCCCGTCTTTCCCGTCGGTGGTTTTGGGGGTATGTTGCCCCGGTGACAGGGAGGTGAAATTGGCTGAGAAACAGGTGTCTTCCCAGGGCACCGCGGTGCTGCTGGCGCTTTCGTCGGTGCTCTGCTGGTCCTTCGCCGCCACATCCTTCAAGAAGGCTCTGGAGGTTCATTCCCCGTGGTTCGTGGTGTTCAGCGGCTCCCTTATCTCCGCGGCGGTCCTGCTGGCGGTTCTCCTCGCCCGGGGGAAAAGGGTATCCGTCTTCGACGCCGGGAGGGGAGCCCTGTACGGTTTTCTCAACCCTTTTCTGTATTACCTGGTGCTTCTGCATGCCTATGACGGGCTGCCCGCCCAGATCGCCATGGTGGTGAACTATCTCTGGCCGGTGGTCCTTGTTCTTCTGGCTGTGCCCTTCCTGGGACACAGGCTCACCAGGGGAGGCGTCGCCGGGGTTTTCCTCAGCTTTTCCGGCGTTGCGGTGATGGCCCTCATGGGCAGAAGCTCCATGCGGATCGAACTCCTTCCACTGGGTCTTGCCTTCCTGAGCACCATGGTATGGTCGGTATACTGGCTGCTGAACACCCGGAGCACCGGGGACACCAACGCGGTTCTGCTGATGAGCTTTGCCTTCGGTTCAGCTTACCTGGCCCTGGCGGGGGTCCTTGCCGGGCAGGATTTCACCCCGGTTCCATCGGCGCTCCCATGGCTGGTCTATATAGGGGTATTCGAGATGGGGATAACCTACATAATGTGGAACACCGCGCTGAAAAAGGCCGAGTCCACCGCATCGGTGGGCGGGCTCATCTTCCTCACCCCCTTCCTGGCCCTTGTTCCCATTGCCCTGGTGGTGGGCGAGGGCATCGCCCCCTCCACCGTCGCCGGGCTGGTACTGGTGACCGCCGGGATACTTCTTGAGAAGCGGTTCCGGCACAGGGCGGAAAGGCTGGGGGACTGATGGTCCGACTTGAGGTGTGCACCGGCTCAGTGGATGGTGCAGTGATCGCCTCCGCCGCCGGAGCATCGAGGATCGAGCTTAATTCCGGCCTCTCCACTGGAGGGCTTACCCCTTCGACGGGTGTTCTCCGTGAAGCGCTGAAGGAGCTCTCCGTTCCGGTTGCGGTGATGCTGAGGCCCAGGGCAGGAGGATTCGTATACTCCGCCGGCGAGAAGAGGGCGATCCTTTTCGACATGGAGAGCGCCCTGGCGACTGGTGCGCACTCGGTGGTCCTTGGAGCCCTTCTTCCCGGGAACGAGGCGGACCTGGATTTCATTTCCCTCGTGAGGAAGGAAGCAGCCGGGGCCAGGATCGTCTTTCACCGGGCCATCGACCTCACCGCCAGCCCTGTGGAGGTTTCGCAGGAGCTGATCAGACTGGGCATCGACGGGGTACTGACCTCCGGTGGAAAGGCGACCGCCTGGGAGGGCCGGTTCGTTCTCAGGGAGATGCAGCGTGCCTCAGGCGGATCCCTGGAGGTCATTCCAGCGTCGGGAGTATCCTCGGTGAATGCCCGTGAACTTGCATCCTTCACAGGGTGCTGCTGGCTCCATGGTTCCTTCGCCGCCGGGGCTGAGGGTGAGCCATGCGGAGGATTACTGCCGCCGGGTGATCCCGAGCCTTCCCCCGGGGAGATAGCTGAGACCCTGCAGTCCCTGGATCAGATGTGGTAGAAAACCCGCATGCATCCTTTCCTGTTCCCCTGCGCCGGGAAATTCCATATTATTCCATAAGGGAGCAGATGACATGATAACGGGAACCATTTCCGGAGAGGACCTCAGGGGCAAGACAGCCCTGGTGGTGGACGACGAGGCCGCCATAAGGGACATACTGGGGATCTACCTCGAGGAACTGGGTCTCAGTGTTCTTTCCTGTTCCTCCGTGGAGAGCGCCAGGAGCAGCCTGTCGAACTTCGATGTCGACCTTATCTTGAGCGACATTGCAATGCCAGGCGGAGAGAACGGCATAGACCTTCTCAGGTGGTGCAGGAAGCGCAGGATAATCTCCCCCTTCATCCTCATTTCGGGATACGTAACTTCCGAAGCGGTGAGGGACGCATTGGCCCAGGGGGTTCAGTATGTGATACACAAGCCCTTCTCCAGGGAGCAGCTCTCCCAGGCGGTCCTCTCTTCATTTGCGGTGTCCGACTCGTACACAAGGCTGCTGAACAGCTACCTGGAGGAGATAGAGAGGTCCAACGACCTTTTCCTTGCCACCATCGACGGCTTCGCAGCGGCGGTGGGGGCCAGGGACGGCTACACCCTGGATCATTCCCGGCAGGTTGCCGGTTTCGCGGTGCTCCTGGCGAAGAAGATAGGCCTCGACGGCAAGAACCTGAGGACCGTCCGCATAGCCGGGGAACTCCACGACATAGGAAAGATCGGGGTTCCGGAGAAGATATTGCTGAAGGAGGAGCTTCTCACCAGGGGCGAGTACGGCGTTATGAAGACCCACGCCGAGAAAAGCGCCGAGATACTCAGCCCCATGCCCAATCTGGACGATGTGGTGAAAGCGGTTCGGTCCCATCATGAAAGGTACGACGGCGGAGGCTATCCCGACGGCCTCAGCGGCGAGGAGATACCTCTTCTGGGAAGGATCCTCGCAGTGTGCGACGCCTTCAGTGCCATGATAACCGAAAGGCCCTACAGGGCAAGGATATCCCCCGAGGAGGCCAGACAGGAACTTCATGCCAGGAGGGGAGAGCAGTTCGACCCGGCTCTGGTGGACGCCTTCCTCGCCATTCCGGAGATAGCCGACATGTAGACTTATCGGCTGGGTTACGGTATCCCTTATATTCCGGCTTTGATCCACAGCCGGCAGGGGGGTGTACCGAATGAGCGGTCAGGCAAAGCATCTTTTCATTACCGGAGGAGTGGTCTCCTCCCTTGGCAAGGGTATTACTGCGGCTTCAACCGCCCTGCTCCTGAAGCAGCGGGGATACAAGGTATTCCTTCAGAAGCTGGATCCTTACCTGAATGTGGATCCGGGAACGATGTCTCCCTATCAGCACGGAGAGGTCTTCGTAACCGATGACGGAGCGGAGACGGACCTTGACCTTGGCCACTACGAGAGGTTCTCCGGGATCACCTGCACCAGTCAGAGCAACTACACCACCGGCCGTATCTACTCCTCAGTGATCCAGAGGGAAAGACGGGGTGAATACCTGGGCAAGACGGTCCAGGTGGCTCCCCACAAAACCGATGAGATCAAGAAGGCCATTCTCACATGCAGGGATACCGGCGCCGACATCATAATAACGGAGATAGGCGGAACCGCGGGTGACATCGAGTCCAGCCCGTTCCTGGAGGCCCTGAGGCAGCTTCATGTGGAACTCGGGCCGGAGAACGCCGTTTTCGTTCACCTGACCCTTCTTCCCTATCTGAACGCCTCCGGGGAACTGAAGACAAAACCGGCCCAGCAGTCCGCCGGGATCATGAGGTCCATCGGCATCATACCCGACATACTCATCTGCCGCACCGAGATCCCCATGGAGGAGGAGCATTTCCGGAAGCTGGCCCTTTTCTGCAATGTTCCCAGGGCCGCGGTGATAGAGGAAAAGGACGTCAAGAACTCCATCTACGAGGTTCCCATCGAACTTGCTAAGCAGGGGCTGGATTCCCTGATACTGAGGAAGTTCGGCCTTCCTGAGAACGAACTCGACCTGGAGAGCTGGAACTCCATGGTGGGCAGGGCGATCAACCCCGATTCGGGGAAGGTGAGAATTGCCGTTGCCGGGAAATACATGGCCCTGCGGGACGCGTACAAAAGCATATTCGAGGCCCTTTCCCACGGAGCCATCTCCCGGGGGCTGGATCTCAGTATCAAGTGCATCGAGGCCGAGGACCTTCAGAAAGACCCCGGGGGGGAACTCCTGGAAGACGTAGACGGCATACTGGTCCCCGGCGGTTTCGGCTACCGGGGCCTGGGAGGAAAGATCGAAGCCGTGAGGTACGCAAGGGAGAACGGAATTCCTTTCCTGGGCATCTGCCTGGGGATGCAGTGCGCGGTGATCGAGACCGCCAGGAACCTGGCCGGTCTTGAGAACGCCGACAGTCTGGAGTTCAACGCCAATACGGAGCACCCGGTGATCTCCCTGATGGACGAACAGAAGAACGTGGTGAACATGGGCGGAACCATGAGACTCGGCTCCTACCCCTGCATACTGCAGCCCGGATCCCGGTCGTCGAAGGCCTATGGCACCACTAAGGTCAGCGAAAGGCACAGGCACCGGTTCGAATTCAACAACTTGTACCGTGAGAGGCTCCTGGAGGCGGGTCTGATACCCGTGGGCGTCTCCCCCGACGGCGGGCTGGTGGAGGTTGTTGAACGGGAGGACCATCCGTGGTTCGTCGCGGTCCAGTACCACCCGGAGTTCAGGAGCAGACCCCTGGAGCCCCATCCCCTCTTCGCAGCCTTCGTGGATGCCGCCTTCGAGAAGAGGAACCGATGAGGGAAGCGGGAGAGTACTGCGGGCTCTGCGGTGTAACAGGCACCAGGGAATCGGTTTCAGCCCTTGTCGCCGAGGGGCTCTTCGCCCAGCAGCACAGGGGGCAGGAGGCCGCCGGAATAGCCACCCTTGACGGCGGGGGCAGCATCAGGCTCCACAAGAAACGCGGTCTTGTACCCGACCTGATGAACGACTTTCCCGCTGAGATGACCACGGGGCAGGCCGCGGCCATCGGTCATGTGCGCTACGGTACGTTCGGAGGCACCTCGGTGCTGAACGCGCAGCCGATAAAGGTGCTCATGGGCGACATCCCCGTGGCGATCGCCCATAATGGCACCATAAGCAACGCCGCTGCCATCAGGGCCTCCCTTCAGCGCAAGGGTCACATCTTCCAGACGAACACCGACACGGAGATAGTACTTCACTTGATGAGCAGGGAGCTGGAGGACAACGATTACAATGTGGAAAGGTGTCTTCAGATTGCCATTTCCAGGCTTGAGGGCGCTTTCTGTCTGCTTCTGCTGGTACCCGGCGGCATGTACGTGGTAAGGGACGCAATGGGATTCAGGCCGTTGAGCCTCGGGAGGGTAGCCGGCGGAGGCTGGATAGTTTCCAGCGAGACAATTGCTTTCCCGGTCACCGATTCGGAGTATGTCCGTGAGGTCAACCCCGGGGAGATCCTGTTCTTTCCGGTATCCGCGGCCAGCGGGGACGAACCGGTCACCATAGTCTCAGGGGGAGGCGGGGGATCCCTGTTCCCTCCGTCAAAGCGACGGGCCCACTGCATCTTCGAGCATGTCTATTTCGCCAGGCCTGGCAGCTATGTCTTCGGTGACAGCGTGTATCAGGTAAGGATCTCGATGGGCCACCGTCTGGCAAGGGAGCATCCCGCCGAGTGCGACATGGTGATGCCCGTTCCCGACAGCGGCATGTTCGCCGCAATGGGGTTTGCCAGGGAGCTTGGGATCCCCATGGACATGGGGTTCACCAGGAACCACTATGTGGGGCGGACCTTCATCGACCCCGGCCACGCCACCAGGGCTGCGATGGTGATGAGGAAGCTCCAGCCCATCCCGGAGGCCATCCAGGGCAAAAGGGTATGCGTGGTTGAGGACAGCATAGTCAGGGGCACCACCAGCAAGGCAAGGATCAAGGCCCTCCGCGAGGCCGGAGCCGCGGAGGTTCACATGAGGATAAGCTGCCCGCCGCACCGGTTCGCTTGTTTCTTCGGAATAGACTTTCCGGAGGAGACCAGCCTTATTGCCAACAGGTATACAGTGGAGGAGATAGGACGGATACTGGACCTTGACAGCCTGGGATATCTCTCCGTGGAGGGAATGCTCAGCTGTGTGAAAGCTCACCCCCCTGAGGATTACTGCACCGCCTGCTTTACCGGAGACTATCCCGTGGCGCCGCCGGTGAACCGTTAGGGCCGAAGGAGGATCATGATCAAAGGCGGCATAGCCATTCTTGATTTCGGAAGCCAGTATACCCAGCTGATCGCCAGAAGGATCAGGGAACTGGGGGTTTACTGCGAGATGCTTCCAGGCAACTGCAGCTGGAGCCAGGTAATGGACCTCCAGCCCGGTGGGATAGTCCTTGCGGGAAGCCCGTACAGCGTTTACGGAGAGGGCAGCCCCATGCCCCCTGCCCAGGTGTTCGATACCCCTCTTCCGGTGCTGGGCATCTGCTACGGAATGCAGCTTCTCGCCCACTGCACCGGGGGAAAGGTGGAGGGGGGGCATCACCGCGAGTTCGGCCCTGCGCTGCTGCACCACGAAGGGGGAGAGCTTTTCCAGGGCATAGATTCCGGTCTTCAGGCCTGGATGAGCCACGGCGACAGGGTCACGGAGCCACCGCCGGGATACACGGTGAACGCCTCCACCGACCTGCTTCCCATAGCCGCCATGGAGAACCCGTCCATGGGAAGGTACGGGGTTCAGTTCCACCCCGAGGTGCACCACACCGTTTTCGGGACCCGGGTACTGGAGAACTTCCTCTTCAAGGCTGCCGGTCTGAAGCCGAACTGGAACATGAACCTCTTCCTGGACAAGGCGGCCGACGACATCAGGAACAGGCTGGGTACCGGGGGAAAGGTAATACTGGGCCTCTCCGGAGGAGTTGATTCATCGGTGGTTGCCGCTCTGCTCCACCGGGCAGTTCCAGACAGGTTCATTCCCATTTTCGTGGACAACGGCCTTCTCAGGGCCGGGGAGAGGGAAGAGGTGGTCTCCACCTTCGGGGAGCACTTCGGAATGCACCTTAAGGTGGTTGACGGAGCGGACAGATTCCTGGACGAACTATCAGGCGTATCCGATCCGGAGAGGAAGAGGAAGATCATAGGCAGGGTCTTCATCGAGCTTTTCGAGGAGGCGGCAAAAGAGATACCGGGGGTGACCCACCTGGCCCAGGGAACCCTCTACCCGGATGTCATCGAGAGCGTGAGCTTCAGGGGGCCAAGCGCCACCATCAAGAGCCACCACAACGTGGGGGGCCTTCCTGAGAGGCTCAACCTGGAGCTGCTGGAGCCCCTGAGGGAGCTCTTCAAGGACGAAGTGCGCCAGCTGGGCAAGGCCCTGGGGCTTCCCGACAAGATGGTCTCCCGTCACCCGTTCCCCGGACCGGGGCTGGCTGTCCGTATTCTCGGGCCGGTCTCGAGGGAAGACAGGGACCTTCTGCAGAAGGTGGACAGGGTCTACATCGACTACCTCAGAGAGAACGATCTCTACGATGAGATATGGCAGGCTTTCGCGGTTTTGCTTCCCCTTCGCACAGTTGGCGTAATGGGAGACGAGAGGACCTATGACAGGGTGGTGGCCCTCAGGGCGGTCACCAGCATAGACGGCATGACTGCGGACTGGTACAGGATGGATCCCGGCCACATGGCGGCCATCTCCAGCAGGATCGTCAACAGGGTCAACGGCGTGAGCAGGATCGTGTATGACATAAGCTCGAAACCTCCAGGCACCATCGAGTGGGAATAGCCTCATAGAGGGAGCGTAAACATACCCTGAGCGGGTAGCGTTAACACAATGAAGGGTCATTTCTGGTGAAGATCAGGGTCGGTTATCAGGCCAGGGATTATCTGGGAATATTCGCCGGGGCCGTCCTTTTCGGACTGGCTTATTCATGGTTCCTTTTCCCTTACAGGATATCCCCGGGTGGAATAGGCGGTCTTGCCCAGATCCTCTACGCCGCCACCGGTGTTACGGAAAGCGTCTGGATGTTCGGCTTCAACATCCCTCTGTTCGTCATAGGCTATATCTTCGTGGGGAAGCAGTTCGGTATCAGGAGCTTCGTGGGGATGTTCCTCTCAAACACGATGTGCTGGGTCTTCGATCCCTCTCATGTCCGCCTCGTTCCCGGAGCGGCCGCCCATGTGTACAATGTGGCCGCCCCGGGGGAACTCCCCAGGCTGGCGGTCTTGCTCAGCGGCTCTTCGGAGATGGACATCCTCCTGGCATCCATCGCCGGCTCCACCCTTCTCGGTGTGGGCCTCGGCATGATCTTCAAGTTCCGTGGAAGCACCGGCGGCACCGACATTCCCGTAGCTATCCTGAAAAAGTACACCGGAGTGAGCATAAGCGCCGGGTACTGGATGGTGGAAAGCCTGATAATCCTCCTCGTAGCCGCGGTATTCGGGCAGCCCAAGCTGATGATCTGGGCCTATCTGAACCTTTTCCTCAGCACGAAGATGACCGACCTTTCCGCCGAGGGCATGCCCTATGTGAAGGCCTGCATCATCATCACCGTCAAGCCGGACGAGGTCAGGGACGAGATATTCTCCACCCTCAACCGCGGTGTTACCTTCCTGAAGGCCGAGGGCGGCTACAGGAGGTACCCTCAGGATGTTATCTATGTCTGTGTTCACAGGAGACAGGTGATGGTTTTGCAGAGGATCGTATCCCAGATCGATCCCGAGGCCTTCATGGTGCTGCATGACGCCTATGACGTGATGGGATACGGCTTCAAGAAGCGAACCCTCACATACTGACCATGGAAGGTCTCTACGACACCCATACCCACCTTTTCCTGGAACCCCTCTCCAGGGATCCGGAGGGTGCCGTCTCCAGGGCCGTGCAGGCCGGTGTCAGCCGTTTCCTCGTGGCATCGGTCTCAAGGGAGAACTGGGATTCATGCGCTTCCCTGGGATCACTTCCCGGGGTCGCCGTGGCGCTGGGCATTCACCCCTGGGAAGCAACAGAGAGCTTCGACCGCCGCCAGCTCAAGGTCGCCCTGGAAGGCAGCGGAGCCGGAGCAGTGGGCGAGATCGGTCTTGACTGGCACGCTCCGGTGGACAGGGACATCCAGAGAACCGTCTTCGTGGAACAGCTCAGGATAGCCCGGGAGCTTTCCCTTCCGGTTTCGATCCATTGCAGGGAAGCCTTCGGCGAAATGCTCGAGATCCTCGGGAACGACCCTGTAAGGGGTGCGTTGCACGGGTGGTCCAGGGACCCTGAGCTGATGCGGAGGTTCCTGGAACTTGGGCTTTACATTGGTTTCGGGGGCATGATCACCAGGAATGGGGCTGCAAGGGCCAGGGCAAGCGCCGCCGCCGTTCCGCCGGACAGGTTCCTGCTTGAAACCGATTCTCCCTCCATGGGACTCCGGGGTGTATCCCCCGGCCATTCCGAACCTTTCCATCTCCCGGCGATACTCAGCGAAATGGCGGCGCTCAGGGGGGAAACCGAAGAGAGCATTGCCCGGCGGTCAATCGCCAACTCGGTAGAGCTCTTCGGTGATCCGCTGTGAACGACAGGTTCAAAAGGAGCAGACAGTTCATCGGAGTATCGGGTTTCCAGCGGGTCAGGGGGTCCTCAGTCCTCGTTGCGGGTCTCGGCGGTGTGGGGATACACTGCGCATCCGCCCTGGCAAGGTCAGGGGTGGGAAAGCTCTATCTGCTGGACTTCGACCAGATAACCACCTCTTCACTGAACAGGAACCCCTTCGCCGGCATGGAGGACGTTGGGAAGATGAAGGCTTCCTTCTCATGCTCCACATTGTCGAAGCTCTGTCCTGATACCGAGTTCGTCCCAGTTCAGGCTTTCCTCTCCAGGGAATACATAGATGAGAACGGGCTGCCCGGGGAGCTGGATGCGGTTGCCGACGCAATCGACAGTCTGAACCCCAAGACCCAGCTTCTGGAACACTGCGTTTCCCTTGGAATTCCCGCCTTCAGCAGCATGGGGGCCGCGGGAAGGAGGGATCCGTCCATGGTGAGAACAGGCGACATATCCCGCACAGAACGGTGCCCCCTTGCCAGGATGGTGCGGAAGTATCTGAAAAGAAGGGGCATATCAGACGGCATTGCATGCGTCTGGTCGGTGGAGGACCCCGCAGAGCCCCTGCCACCGGACGACGAGCCGGTCCTCCAGCGCCGTGGAAGGACCAGGAACGCCCTCCCGAGCCTTATCACACTTCCCGGTGTCTTCGGCTACTCCCTGGCGCAGATGATCATTGACCGGATAGCCCGGGAAGCTGAACCGCCCCGCTCCGTATGATCCTTCTTTCCCTGAGCACCATGTATACCGTAATGGATACCGAGCAGATGTCGGCAATGGGCACCGAGATCCATATCCCCTGAAGACCCAGGAACCGTGGCAGCACCAGCACCAGCGGTATAAGGAAAAGGACCTCACGGGCCGAGGAGAGCAGCATGGATTTCGCCGCCTTGCCCATGGCCTGAAAGATGCTGGTCCCCACGAAGAGGAAACCCAGCGCCCACAGCCCCATCATCAGTATTCGCAGTGAATTCCTCCCCGCTGTGAGCAGCTCGGGATCATCGGTGAATATCCCTATGAACTGAGAGGGGAAGAGCTGCACCGCCGCAAAGCCCCCGGTGGAGATCATCCCCGCCCAGAGAAGACCGGTGGCCGCAGCTTTTTCGGCTCTCTGAACGTTCCCGGCCCCCCAGTTGTAGCCGATTATCGGCTGCAGACCCTGTGCTATCCCTATCAGGGGCATGGTGAGGAACCTCGCCAGACGAATGGTTATTCCGTAGGCGGCCACGGATACTTCGGAACCGTATTCGAGGAGTCTGTTGTTGAAGAGGATGAATACGAAACTGCTTGCAACGCTCCTTATGAATGAAGAGAAGCCCACGGCGGTTATCTCCCTGAGCACCGGTCCATGGAACCTGAGGTTACTTCTTCCCAGGGAAAGGCCGCTCTTGGCAGCCCTGAGCTCGCTTGCCTGATAGGCCACGGAGAGACACTGGGCCAGAACGGTGGCCAGGGCGGCGCCCCGTACCCCCATGTCCAGCGCGAACATGAAGACCGGGCCGAGAACGACGCCCGCCGCGCCGCCGGCTATCATTGTGGTCATGCCGGACCTGGCCATTCCCACCGAGCGGAGCACGTTGTTCCCGGTCATGGATATGATGAACAGGGGAGAGGCAAAGATGATTATGCCGAAGTAGTCCGATGCGAAGGGCATTATCTCCGGGGACGCACCGAAGAGACTGAGGATCCTGCCCTGAAAAGCAAGCCCGACCGTCGCAAGAAGAGCCCCTGAGAGAACCGCGGCGAGTATCACATTCCCGTAGGCGATCTCCGCGGTGTCATGCTTCCCGGCCCCCAGGGCGCGGGATATCACCGAAGCCCCGCCTATGCCGAAAAGCATCCCTATGGACAGTACTATCATCTGAAGGGGAAAGACGATGGAGAGCCCGGCAATGGCCATGGTCCCCACTCCCCTTCCCACGAAGATGGTGTCCACGAGGTTGTACAGGGCTATGACGAACATTCCGGTCATTGCCGGAAGGGAGAGCTTGAACAGAAGCCTCTTTATGTTGGGATCGGAGAGCCTGCGGTTCATTTCAGGTTTCAAGGCCGCAACCTTCTAACTGTTCACTATAAGAAAGGATACAGGATTTGATTGACAAACTTGCGGACGGCCGTACCTTGAGGCGACAGCATCATCCCCGCCACGAATTTTCAGCGAAAACCAGCGCGGGCAATGGAGCGCAAGCACCATCCCCGCCACGAATTTTCAGCGAAAACCAGCGCGGGCAATGGAGCGCAAGCACCATCCCCGCCACGAATTTTCAGCGAAAATTCGTGGCGGGAACGTGTGGGAATCGAACCCACCCAGGGTGGTTCTAGCACCCGACGTCGGATTTGAAGTCCGAGAGGAACACCAGCTCCCTTCCGCTCCCGCTGACAAAGGTAAAATCGTAAATTGACGGTGATTGTCAAGTATTTCCGAAGCTAGTATAAATATGCTGTGATACCATGGGGGAGGGGGTAATATGGAAGTGATTTCCGGAAGAATCGTCGAAGCCATTGCCTCAGCACCGGACACAAGCTCCCGTGTGGAAGAATTGCTGAATAAATTACCAGAGGGTCACCAGGCGGTGGAAGCCCTTGCTGAGATCGATCGCCTGGCCATGTCCTCACCCGCCCACTGTCTGGCCTTTTATACCATTATCAATCCGGCATCCTACGCTGATAAAATCGTAAGGATGGAGCGGGGGCAGCTTCTTCTGGAGACGGCGCCGCTCTCCGAATCCCTTGCCGCTCTCTGGAAAACCGTTGATGAACTCAAGGCCGATCAGAAGGTGAACTTCCTTGCCCGGGCCTCGCTCCTTCTGGAGGCCGCTTGCCTGGCCTGGCAGGATTCCTCCTCCGAGTCCGCACTGCCGGGTTCGGCGATCCTTGCACCGCTGTGCGGCGAGGATGATCCGGATTCCAGGATCCTGAGAACGGAGAAGGGCTCCTGGCCAGGGGGCGTGTGGGGCAAGGTCGAAGAGGTGCTGGAAGAGCTTGACTTCTCCCGGGAGAAGGACAGGTCATGGGTGTACACCATCGACATGGACAGCAGGGAGAGGCTGGTCTCAGGGGCAAACATAAAGGCCTATGTGAAGACAGGGGCCGATGCCCTCTCTCCTCTTGCACTGGCCAGGCTCTCCCAGAACCTGGTGACCAGGCTCAGCCTCCTTCAGAGGACAGTAAGCATGTATCCCCCGGACCATCCTTCCATAGGGCCGGCCCTTGAGGGTTTCATAGACCTTCTGGGATCCTTCGCGGACAGCGAGGCGGGAATGGTTGCCATAACCATCCTCGGCGGCGAGCTGATGGTGAACAACGTGAAGGTGAAGTCCAAGACCAAGACAGTTCAGAACTTCCTCTCACACCTGGTTGAAAGAAGGATCAACAGCATTTCGTTCCAGCCAGGAATCGATGAGGAGGAACTCTTCAACTTCATCGACCTGATGAACAGGAAACCCGCCCAGATCCGGGACCGCGGCGGTCTGGCGGAGATGTGCAGAACCAGGGGCATCGAGCACGCCACCGTCGACGAGTTCCGGTACGCCCTCGTCTCCAGGGACGGCAAGCTGGTTGCCCAGTCGGTCTCAGGAACCCTTGACAGCGCCCTGGAGGACCTTGTCTTCAAAGAGCTTATCGACAGGCTCCAGAAGGGAGACTCCATCAGGGACATCCCGGCCCAGCAGCTGGGGGAGGCCCTTAGCCGGATACTGGAGGAATCCTCCGCCGGTTCGGGAAAATACAGGTCGATGCTTGCGGACTTCGTGGCCACTCTGGACCCTTCCATACTGGAGGAGGGGGTGCTTGTGAGCAGGGAGCTTCAGAAGACCCTGGCCTGGAGCGCCCTGAGGAAGATCATAGACAAGAACCTGGAGGACCTTGACGGCGGTGATCAGGACAGGATACTGGATTCCATAGACAAACTCAGTCAGCTGGCCTGCATGGGCGCCGAGCGGGGAAAGGCCCACACCGTGATGCACGTGGTGGACAACATTCACGGGCTGCTGCTCTCCGGGCAGGCCTCGCCGGACACCCTTTTCGCGTCCCTTATCCTCATGGGGTCAGTGTGCGAGAGGCTCATTGCCTCGGGAAGGCTTTCCACGGCCTCCGAGCTTGTGGCCATCATCTCAGACTGCAGGCTGCTGCAGGTGGAAAGCCCCAACCACGCCAGCGCCCTGAGGAGGGGTCTCTCCGAGGCCATGCGGAGAATAGACACCCCGGACGCCGCCGACGTGATACTGGAAGCCTTCATGGACAACGACGAGAACAGGTATCAGGCTGCTGAGAAGATCACCGAGGTGGTCATGTTCAGGAACCTGGGCATGCGGCTGGTGGACCTTTTCCTTGAGAGGAAGAGGGAGATCAGGGCCAGGGCTTATTCGGTCCTCAGGAGGTTCGGTTCGGTATACCTTCTCATGTTCCAGTCCAGGATAGACGAGATCCAGAGAAGCGGGCTCTCCGTGAGGATAAGGGAAACTGGGAGGTTCGCCACCCAGGACTGGTACATAATGAGGAACCTGGTGGCCCTGCTGGGAGACATAGGCTCCAAGAACTCCATCCACCTCCTGGAACAGCTCTGCGACGATTCCGACGACAGGGTGAGGAAGCTGGCCCTTCTCTCGCTGATGAAGATAGACTGCGGCAGGGCCGCCTCCCTGGCGGCGAACATGATAGGGGACCCCTCACCTGAGGTGGTAACGGTGGCTGTGGACGTTCTATCCAAAGCGGAGACGCCGGACAGGGGTCTGGTGCCGGCAATGCTCAGGCTCATGCACACCCTTCCCGGGGCACGAAGGTCCCTTATGCGCTTCTTCATGAAGGTCCACGACGACGATCATGTGCGGCAGCACTTCCGCGCAGCCTTCCAGCACGCTAAGGGCATACCCTTCGAGGACGAAGACCTGATGCACGATGCACTGGCGGTGCTGATAAGGTCCGGCAAGACCGATGAGCTGAACGCCCTGAGATCCTACATTGACAGGAACAGCGGCGGAGCCCTGAAGAGGGCTTCAGCCCCTGAGCACATCCTGGGAACCGTTACAGCGGCCATGGACATGATAAGGTCTGCCCAGCGGAACGGAAACGGCAAGGCCTCGAGGGCTTAGGGCACCCTCCCGGTTACTGCCACCAGTGGACCAGGCCGGGCTCCACCACCTTTCCGTACTTCCGGTGCGCAGGAAGCACCCTTACCGTGAACCCGAAGCGGCCAGCCTCGCCGCAGACCACTTTCCCGCTGAAGTTGAGTGTCCCGTTCTCCTCGCCGGTGTATTCCAGCCTGGTGGAAGCCCTCGAGGTAAGCCAGCCGTCGCCGGTGGCATGGCCGAACTGGGTCTCCACCGACAGATCGTCTGCGCTGAGGCCCGGAGCCCTGAGCTTCGCCGTGATGGATATCTCGTCACCCACGGTCATGGTGTCCGACAGCTCCTCCGCCTGGACCTCCTCTATGGATATCTGGTTCCACTTTTCCCTTACCGCTTCCTTCCAGTTGGCCAGCTCCCGGACCCCGTCCATGTTCCCGGCCTCTATGGACCTGGAGAAGGTAAGGGCCGGCATGTAGTAGTGTTCGGTGTACTCCGCGGCCATCCTGTTGGTATTGAAGTCCGAGAGGGCCATCTTCATGGACTGTTTCATCACCGATGTCCATCCGGTGGGAATTCCCCCGTTCACCCGGTTGTGGAAGAGGGGGGCGATCATGTTCTCCAGAAGGTCATAGAGGGCCTTTGCCTCAATCCTGTCCTGCAGGGTCTGGTCATCGTAGGTCTCCCCGTTCCCGATGGCCCAGCCCCTTCCTGGACTGTAGCCCTCCGCCCACCAGCCGTCGAGCACGCTGCAGTGGGGAACCCCGTTCATCGCCGCCTTCATGCCGCTGGTGCCGCTGGCCTCCATGGGTATCCTGGGTGTGTTAAGCCAGATGTCCACTCCCTGAATCATGTGCCTGGCCATGTCCATGCTGTAATCGGAAAGGTAGACGATCTTTCCGTAGAGTTCCCTGCTGAGGCAGGCGTGGAAGATCTCCCTTATCAGGTTCTTCCCCCCGTTGTCGTGGGGGTGGGCCTTCCCGGCGAAGATGACCTGTATGGGGGTTTCCGAGTTGTTCAGAAGGGAGGTCAGCCTCTCCATGTCGTGGAAAAGGAGTGAAGCTCTCTTGTAGGTTGCGAACCTTCTTGCGAACCCGATGGTCAGGGCGTCGGGGTTCAGGACTGTGAGGTTCTGGTGGGGGAGGCCGCGTATGCCCATCTCCTCCAGTTGTTCCTCCCACTTCCGCCTGGCGTATCCCACAAGCCTGGCCCTCAGCCGTTCGTGGGCCCTCCAGAGCTCGGAATCGGGTATCCTGTCTATCTTCTCCCAGAACTTCTCCGCCATGGGGTTCACCGGGGATATGCTCCCCACATACCTCTGTATCAGCCGGGTAAGCTCACCGGAGAGCCAGGTCTTCTCGTGGACGCCATTGGTGACGTGGCCGATGGGAACCTCGGATTCAGGAAGCCTGGGCCAGACATCCTTCCATATCTTCCTGGACACTTCGCCGTGAAGCCTGCTCACACCGTTTGCCTTCCTGGAGAAGTTAAGGGCGAAGACCGTCATGGAGAAGGCGCTGGAGCCGGGGTGCGAGCCGTAGCCCAGGAAGGCCTCGTTGGTGAGGCCGACCCTGTCGAGGTAGGGACGGAGATATCTCAGCACCAGACCAGGTTCGAACTCCTCGTTCCCTGCGGGAACCGGAGTGTGCGTGGTGAATACGTTCCCCGCGGTGACCATTTCCCTGGCCTCGGCGAATGAAAGACCCGTTTCGATGAGATGCGCCAGCATCTCCACGATGAGGAAACCGGAGTGGCCCTCGTTTATGTGCCTTACCACCGGGGTGAGGCCCATAGCCCTGAGGGCCATTACTCCCCCTGCGCCCAGGAGTATCTCCTGGCGGATCCTCATCTCCTTGTCGCCGCCGTAGAGCTGCGAAGTTATCTCCCGGTTCTCCGGTTCGTTCTCCGGCAGGTTGGTGTCCAGCAGGAAGAGCCTGATCCTGCCCACCTTGATCTGCCAGATGGCGGCAAGCACCTTGTCGCCGTCCATGGGCACCATTACGGTGACCGGGTTGTCGGAACCGTCCAGCACCCTTTCAACAGGCATGTTGGAGTAGTCGTTCACCGAATAGCGCTCCTGCTGCCAGCCGTCGCTGTTCAGGTACTGGTTGAAGTAGCCCAGCCTGTACAGAAGGGAAACCCCTATCACGGGAACGCCCAGGTCACTGGCGCTCTTCATGGTGTCCCCGGCCAGCACACCGAGACCGCCGGAGTATATCGGGAGGCTCTCGTGAAGACCGAACTCTGCGGAGAAGTACGCTATCACCTCGTTCTCCCCAAGGGCGTTCGGATGCTTCGAGGAGAACCATGTCGTCATGGATTGGTACTCGTCCATGGAAGAGCTTACCTCCTCCAGGGAGGAGAGGAACACAGGGTCGGCGGAAAGTTCTTCCAGCCTATCCTGGCTGACCCTTCCCAGAAGGAGAGTGGGGTTGTGCCTTGTCGTCTCCCAGAGGTCCGTATCTATTGTCCTGAACAGGTGAATCGCGTTCCTGTTCCAGCTCCACCAGGTGTTTCCGGCGATCCTTCCAAGGGCTTCGAGCTTTTCAGGTATCCTTGGCACTACCCTGAAGATTCTCGACCTCAAGACTGCTGCTCTCCCTTCACGGAGGAATACCTCATGAATGCCGCCGGATTGCCTGCCACCACAGCCCCGGCGGGCACATCCTTGGTTACCACGGCTCCCGCTCCGATGATGGCCCCGCGGCCTATCCTCACAGGAAGGATGGTGGCGTTGGAGCCTATGCTCACGCCGTCCTCTATCACCGTTCGCTTCCAGTTGGACGGGTCCGGCTGGGGAGGATACACATCGTTTATGAACATCACACCGTGGCCGATGAAGCAGTCGTTCCCTATCTCAACCAGTTCGCAGATGAAGGTGTGGCTCTGCACCCTTGTCCTGTCGCCGATCTTCACGCCCTTCTGTATCTCGCAGAAGCACCCGACCATGCTGTCGCTGCCTATCTCGCAGCCGTACATGTTCACGAAGTTCCAGACCCTGGTCCCCTCACCGATCACGCAGTCGTTGATCAGCTGAAGCGGATTGTCAGGGGATCCTTCTTTCCTGTCCTTCTTGAAAATCGGCATCTCTACTCCCTCTGTGCTGGATTTGGAATGGCAATCACTACCAAACATATTACACATCAACAATTGGAGGAAAACTTGAGCGAGAACATACGCAATTTCTGCATAATAGCTCACATAGACCATGGCAAGTCCACCCTTGCGGACAGGCTGCTTCAGGTCACTGAAACCGTTTCGGCAAGGGAGTTCCACGACCAGATGCTGGACTCCATGGACATAGAGCGGGAGCGGGGAATAACCATCAAGAGCAGCGCCGTCACCATGCGCTACACCGACCCCGGGGGAAAGGTCTACCAGCTTAATCTCATAGACACCCCGGGACATGTTGACTTCAGTTACGAGGTTAGCAGGGCCCTGGCATCCTGCGAAGGCGCCCTGCTGGTGATAGACGCCGCCCAGGGAGTGGAAGCCCAGACCCTCGCCAATCTCTACAAGGCCATGGAGCACAACCTTGAGATCATCCCGGTGGTGAACAAGATAGACCTTCCCTCAGCCAACATACAGGAAACCCTGTACGAGATAAACAACGAACTGGGGCTGGACCCCGACGGAGCGGTCCTTGTGAGCGCCAAGACCGGAGAGGGGCTGGAAGGCCTCCTGAATGCCATCGTATCCAGGATACCCGCCCCATCCGGCAGCCCCGAAGCCCCCCTCCGCGCCAGGGTGTTCGACAGCATCTTCGACCCGTACCGCGGCGTGGTGGCCTACTTCAAGGTGGAGGAGGGCACCATGGTCCAGGACGACGACATACTCCTTATGGTCATGGGGGAGGAATACCGCATAGAGGAGATCGGCCACCTGGGGATACACCGCGTGAAGTGCAGGAAGCTGGAAGCCGGCGACGTCGGCTATCTCATCGCCGGCATCAAGAGCGTAAGCGATGTGAGGAGCGGGGAGACCATAACCAGCGCAAAAAGACCAGCGGAAAAGCCGCTGGCGGGTTTCGAGGAAGCCAAGCCGGTGGTGTTCTCAAGCCTCTTCCCCATATCCACCGAGGACTACAACGACCTGGCCATCGCCATGGAGAAGCTGAAGCTGAACGATGCTTCCCTCACCTACGAGAAGGTGAACTCCGTGGGGCTGGGCTTCGGGTTCAGGTGCGGCTTCCTGGGGCTTCTTCACCTGGAGGTTGTCCAGGAGCGGCTGGAGAGGGAGTTCGGAATGAGCCTCGTTCTTACCGCTCCCACCGTTCTGTACAGGATAACCCTCACCAACGGCGAGGTTCAGTACATCGACAATCCCAACCTGTACCCGGACCCGGGCCAGATCCAGCTTACGGAGGAACCCTACATCAAGGCTTCCGTGATAATGCCCGACAGGTACATAGGCCCGGTTACCACCCTTCTCCTCGACAGGCGGGGGCAGAACTACTCCAACCTCTATGTGGGGGCCAAGAGGGTGGAGATAAAGGTGGAGATGCCCCTGGCGGAGATTGTCTACGACTTCTACGACAAGCTGAAGTCGGTTACCCAGGGCTATGGGAGCTTCGACTATGAGAGCGCCGACTACAGGCCCGGGGACCTTGCAAAGGTTGACATTCTGGTTAACCATGAAAAGGTCGACGCCCTCTCCATGCTGGTTCACAGGGACCGTGCCGCCGCATGGGCGAGGAGGGCCTGCGAGAACCTCAAGGAGGAGATACCCAGGCAGCAGTTCAAGATCCCCATTCAGGGGGCCATCGGTGGAACTGTGATAGCAAGGACCACCATCAGTGCCCTGCGGAAGGACGTTACCGCCAAGTGCTACGGCGGCGACATAACCAGGAAGAGAAAACTGCTGGAGAAGCAGAAGGCCGGCAAGAAGCGGATGAAGATGGTGGGCAAGGTGATGATCCCCCAGAAGGCTTTCCTGGCTGTACTCAAAAGGGAGGATTAGTATGAAGGGCTTCGATTCGGTCATCACCTTCTGCTACACCGAGGACATTGAGGCCGTTCACCGCTTCTATAACGGAGTGCTCGGCCTTCCCCTTGCACTGGACCAGGGCGGGTGCAGGATCTACCGGGTCGCAGCAGGAGGTTTCCTGGGCTTCTGCTCGGGGAGGGACCGAAGGGTATCAGACGATGTGACCATCACCCTGGTGACCGACGATGTGGACGGCTGGTTCGAGGCGGCGAGGAAAGCGGGCTGCCGGGTGATCAAGCCCCCTTCGGAAACCCCCGAGTACAGGATATACAACTGCTTCTTGAAGGATCCCGCCGGCTACACCCTTGAGATACAGAGATTCGAGGACCCCCGGTGGCAGAAGGACTAGGCCTTTACGTTCACGTTCCATACTGCCTGAGGAAGTGCTCCTACTGCGCCTTCGCCTCGGAGAGGAAGCCTGAGGACATCTCCGGCATGTGCACCGCCCTGTTCACGGAGTTCGCCGGCAGGACCAGGGGAAAGGACCTTCAGTTCGACACCTTCTACGCCGGCGGAGGCACCCCCACCCTCCTCCCGCCGGAGTTCTGGGCCAGGTTCATCTCAACAGTGGGTTCCCCCGCACTCAGGGAGAGGACCATAGAGTCCAACCCTGCGGTGCTGGACGCCAGGGGATACTCCACCATCCTCCTGGCGGGGTTCAACAGGATCAGCCTGGGGATCCAGAGCTTCCACCCTGAGCACCTGAAGCTCCTGGGCCGGGCACATACATCCGAGGATGCCGATGAAGCTCTCTCCCTGGCGAAGCGGGCCGGTTTCAGAAATGTGAGCGCGGACCTGATGTACGGACTACCGGGCCAGACCCTGGACTCCTTCAGGGGAGATCTGGAGAAGATGCTGGGCCACATGCCCGAACACCTCTCCCTCTACGAACTCACCCTGGAGAAGGGAACCCCTATGGGTGACAGGGGCAGCAAGGCCCCCGAGTCCCTCTGCGCCGACATGTACCACCTGGCCCATGAGCTTCTCACCGGGAACGGCTACATCCATTACGAGGTCTCCAGCTACGCAAGGGACGAGAAGTACCTCTCCAGGCACAACTCAGCCTACTGGAAAAGGACTCCATACATAGGCATAGGACCCTCCGCGCACTCCTTCGACGGCACAAGACGGAGCTGGAACCACAGCGACTCCGGGAAGTACGAGTCCGCCGTAGTCCGGGGCGATTCCCCGGAGGAGTCCAGCGAAGACCTCACCGGCGAGAACGGCGCCCACGAACTCCTTGCCCTGGGCTTCAGGCACAGCGGAGGAGTCGACCTCGATGCCCTGGCGAGAATGGGCTTCAGGGTTGCCGCAGGGGAACTGCTTGAAACAGGCATGGTTTCAATGAAGGGGAACATCATTGTGCCCGACCACCACGGCATGCTTTTCGCCGATTCGCTGGCCCTGAAGGCGGCGGAATCCCTGGAGCGGCTCCCGGGGTTTGACGAACGCTGAAAGAAACTGCATAATTGGGCCTGATTTTTTGAAGCCTTGCCCCTGTAGCTCAGTTGGATAGAGCGGCGGTTTCCTAAACCGTAGGCCACACGTTCGAGTCGTGTCAGGGGCACCAGGCTTTCCTTCAGGCCGCCCGCAAGTATGTCAATCAAATTCCGCAACTGACCATATTATGGTGCCTTAGCCGGTATCAGGCCTGGCTGTTCGAATTCGTTTCGGGGTAGCCCAACTGAAGTTCTTGCAGCTCCCGGGAAGAGAAACCAGCCCAGTTTGCCTGGATCATGCTTTCTAGTATATTACCAAAGGAGTTGGTTATAAAACCAAAGAAATTGGTGGTGTAATTTTGATCCTTGATTCCTTCTTAGTGTCTGAGGATGCAGAGAGAGTTCTTCTGTTTCTTGCTGCAAGGCAGAAGAGCTATGCTACTGAGATAGCAGACTTCTACCAAAGAAACCTCTATGGAATACAAACGCAGCTGGAGAGATTCGAGTCTGGTGGTTTGCTGATAAGCAGCAAAGTTGGAAGAACCAGAGTATATGAGTTCAATCCGAGATACCCTTTGCTGAAGGAGTTCCTGGAGCTGCTGCAGAAGGCTCTTCAGTTCCTGCCAAAGGAGGAACGGGAGCGGCTTACTGTTTTCAGGGGAAGACCTAGAAGGAAAGGGAAGCCCCTATGAAGGCCATTTCTGAGATGAGCAGAACAGAGTTCGCTTCATTTATAGCCTCAAGACTCAGAGAGAAAGGGATCACTGTTGTTTTGAGTGGAGGATCCTGCGTATCCATTTACAGTGATGATAAATATGTCTCAATGGATTTAGACTTCATTGAAGTGGGAGTATCTTCGAGAGCAGCTGTTAAAAGGTGCATGTATAGTCTGGGTTTTGTTGAGATGAATCGCTATTTTCAGCATTCTGATACAGACCTTCTTGTTGAGTTTCCAGCCGGACCGCTTGGTATCGGCAACGAGCCAATCATAGAGTATGAAGAGATCATAACACCTGTAGGATGTCTTAGATTGCTCACACCTACAGACTGTGTGAAAGATAGACTGGCCTGGTTCTTTCACGCCGGTGACACTGAATGTCTTGAACAGGCATATCTAGTAGCAAAGCACCAGAGAGTCGATATTCAGGAGATAGAACGCTGGGCAGTTGGCGAAGGCAAGGAGAAAGACTATTCCGAGTTGAAAAACACTTTGATCTCAACTCAGGAATGATGCTTCCTGATAGGGTCTAGTGACCTTGAGTGGTTCGAAACTTATCCACCACGGGGTACCTGCAAGAACCTGCAGTGAATGCCGTGATCCCGGACAGTAGAGCATAAATACATCAAGACCAGATGGATCCTTCAGTTCAGACTGTATCATACGAGGAGTTCGAAGAACTCCTGCTGTTCCTTCTCTTCTTTGCTGCGACGCTTTTTGGATGCAATCGCCGCTGCTGCTCTTTCCAGTTCTCGCAGTGCTTCATCAGAACCCAGTCTTCCCAGAGCTTTCGCCGATTCCCTCCACAGGTCACCGCCGAGCAGTGCTGAGAGCAGTGGGACATCTTCGTTGGTGCAATGAGGTGTGAGAAGCGCAAGAGCCGTTCGCTGCACACTTGAATCTGAGTCTTTGAGACTCTTCCTGAAAACAGGAGCTGCGGCAGCTCCTCTTACTTCAGCCAGCAGGCGGAGCAGGTGTGAACGGGTTTCTGCTCCGGCATTTGATAACCCCGCCTCTACTGCATCCATTGCCGGTTCTCCCAGAGCCAGCAGTGTCATGCGCCCCCGGCCGGAAAGCTTATCCCAGGCATCAATTATCGCGGGAGCTGCTGCCGGATCACCGAGGTATTGGAGTCCTGCACAGGCCGACTGGCGTACGATGCTGTCCGGGTCAGTCAATCCTGCCTCGAGGATCGATCTGGCGCCTTTCAGTTTCAACGCTCCCAGCGCTGTGTAACCACCGGAGCGGTACATGCTGTTTCTGTTTTCCAACGCAGGCTTGAGCATTTCCAGGCCGATCCCCTTGGCTCCAGGTATCCTGCCTTGCCCTGCTGCCTGGCTGATGGCACCGCAGGCTACCTCGGATCCCACCACCTCGAACAGAGTCCTCAATTGCTTCTCTGATCCTCCACGGGCTACACCTACCGAGATCGCATTGGCGATTCTGGGTGGATCGGCCCGGAGCATTTCGAGAAGAGCGTCAATTGCTGAACTACCTATCGCAACCAGTGCTTTCGCAATCGCATGAGACTGCGAGGGTTCTTCCTGAATGCGCCGGGTCAAAACTTGTATGGCCCTGGGATCCTCCAGTCTGGAGAGTGCTCCCTCCACCGCTTCCACCGGGTTTCGAGGATAGGCTTTTTCAACCAGATCAAGGTCACCGGCTTCTTGCTCCTGATTCCGTCTCGTCTCCTGAGCTATCTGAAGGGCGTTGAGAAGGGCCTCCAGGTGGGAGGAGTCAAGCGGGGCACCAACCTGGGCAATCCATTCGGCAACCTGCCAGCGGTCACTCAGAACGGGATCCATCAGCCATATAGCCCGCATGTCTTCTGTCAGCTCTGCCGCTAAATCCTGATGTCCATCAGTTCCTGCTGTTTCAAGGGGAGTTAATCCCTTTTTGTTTTTCCTGTCTCTGGAGGCTCCAGCAATGGAAAGTAATTTGACTGACTGCAGCTGACCTGAAGCAGCCGCGTGGTGCAGAGCAGTGTTCCCGGCTTCATCAACGCTGTCGGTATCGGCTCCCTTCCGCAGAAGCACAAGCATCGAATCGGTGTTACCGGATTCTGCAGCCATGGAAAGCGGTTCTCGTCCCTGTAATGTCCGAGAATGGATACAGGCTCCTTCATCAATGAGCCAGGCAGCTATACCGGGGCGTCCAGCTGCCGCAATATGAAGGGGGGTTTTACCGCCGGGGCCGGCTTTGTCAACAGGAGACCCGGCTTTTCGCAACCTCCTGACAACGTCATAGTGACCGTTTTCCACAGCTAAGAACATGGCGTCCCGACCATCCGGAGCCGAATGAGTCACTGGTAACTCCTTCTCAAGGAGTTTTTCCAGGGAAGCAAAGCTTCCAGCTGAGGCTGCGTGCATTACAGCGTTCCAGCCATTGTCATCAACTTCTTCGGGATCCGCCCCATAACACAGCAGCCACCAGACCAGTCTTGGCTTATCGGCTATGACTGCCGTTTTAAGTGCATCCAGTCCCCGGTGATCTCGAAGCCTGATGTTCGCTCCATGGTCGCGGAGCTGCGATGCGATTGTTTCCTTATCAAGGGTCGCTGCGATGAAAAGCGTACTGCGTCCAATGCTGTCAAGGCTGTCCGGGTCTGCACCGTTGTTCAGAAGAGCTGCTGTACACATCCAGAGATCTTTTTCTGCAGCAATATGGAGTGCAGGCTTGCCATGTTCATCACAGGTGTTGGGATCTGCTCCCTTCTTGATTAGCTCGACTATCTCGTAATCGTCGTCATTGGCTATGGCACTCAGGATATCACTCATTTTAACTCCATCCCCGAAGTTGACCCAGTCGGGAAGTGTTTCTGCAGCAGTGACTCAGCTGGCGAATGTCCTTCCCGGCTGCTGATGTTTCACAATGTCGGAAATGAAGCCACAGGTCAATACGGACAATGCCACTGAAGCGATGCTTCAGCTGCACAGAGGAGAAGCAACCAGATGGAATCTCTTCAGCTGTCATATTGATAACCGCGTAACCAGAAACATCCACGGTGGATCCAGACCGTTGTTTCGGAGAATTGCAGTGTTCCTCGCAGCTCTGTCAGAAAAGCATCCGATAAGTGGGACCACACTCGAAGGTTCCGAACGTGTCCACTACGGGGTGCCAGAGACTATTGCTTGAAGAGCTCCGAGTGAGAACCGCATCTCTCGAAGATGAGATGGTCACTGTCTAACTTGTAGATAAGGAGCCAATCGGATTCGATATGGCATTCCCGTCGGCCTGTGTAGTTCCCAACGAGTTTGTGATCCCGAAAGATTGGATCAAGGGCTTTGCCTGCCAAGAGGGACTTGGCGATTAGCTTAAACTGATCGATGTTTCGCCCCTGCTTTTTAGCTAGCTTGATATCCTTCTTGAACTGTTTGGTATAAACCGGTCGATACATCAGATTCCAAGCTGCTCAAACATGTCGTCTGCATCCTCGCAGAGAATCAATCCTTCACCGGAATCAGTTTCATCCATGGTCTTCTTGGTGAGAGCCGAAGGAATTCTCACATCAAACGGAAGACCTTCATTCATCTCAATCTGTCTGAAAAACAGGGTTATCGCCTGGGTAGTAGATAAACCTAGTCTGCTGAGTATTTCCTCTGCTGATTCCTTTAGACCGGGTTCAAGTCTTGCTCTGACTGTGGCTGTCTTGCTCATTGGAACCTCTCTTTCACTTGAAATGTAGCCCATTAGAGCTACAATGTCAAGTTCGAAACGTATCCACTACGGGGTGCCTTTTTCGTTCAACGGGCGACTTCCCTCTTCTTTCTGGCTTCTGAGATTGTGACCAGCACTCCAAGGGAGAGATAGTGTTCCAGCAGCGAGTATACTGGTGGCAAGGGTCTATTGACTTTTCCCCTGAAGATGCTGATTCTTTGATGTAAACCAGCAAGGGGGGATGGATAATGGCAGCAAGACCGTTCTTCGTATTGATGCTCATGGCTTTCACCGCCATGGCGCAGGGCATAGTGATAGACCACTCCTGCACCGACCTTTCCCAGATACCATCTGTCTGGATCGAAGCTGTGAAGAGTTCGCTCCAGTCCCACTATGCCCATACCTCACACGGGGGGCAGCTTACGTACGGTCTGGAGTTCGTGGAGGACGACGTTCCCCTCTGCGACGCCGAGGTGGGTATCGGGTATCTTCCTCAGGATCCCGAGGCCTACTGTGTTTTCGACGGGCAGGAAAACGAATCCTACGTTACTCCGGATCTCTACTGGGAATCCAGCGAGGGGATGAACCTCACAAGGGACGTTCTCGACGGTAATCCCTCACTGGACACATCCATGTGGTGCTGGTGCAGTCAGTGCGACTACTACGACCAGTCGCAGGTTCAGTGACCTTCTTTTACTTCACCGGGAATGCCCAGGCAACCGGATCCGAGTGCTACAACAGGTTCTTGAGGAACAATCAGATCCGTGACTACTGCGCCGCCAACGACAAGGTGCTCTTCGACTTCGCCGACATGGACGCCTGGTGGTACAACCCCTCCACCTCCCAGTGGGAACACCACACCTACCAGTACAACGGAACCTCGGTGCCGGCGGAGCACCCCCAGTAT
>CAYLXG010000009.1:18980-33228 GCA_964387445.1 uncultured bacterium | reverse complement strand
GAGCCTGCCGTCGATGGTCCCGTAGCCCGTTATCACGCCGTCACCCGGGTACTGCTGGTCTTCAAGGCCGAAATTGGTGCAGCGGTGGGTCTTGAGCATGTCGAACTCTTCGAAGCTGCCGTCGTCGAGGAGCAGCTCCACCCTCTCCCTGGCGGTGAGCTTTCCCCTGGCGTGCTGTTTCTCTATTCTCTTCTCGCCTCCGCCCAGCAGCGCCTGTTCCCTGAGTCTGCTGAGCTTTTCGGCATTGTGATCTGAGCTCATGGTTTCCCTTTCCCTTCAGGGATTAGTGTTGACAGAGTTCGGTAAGCACCCGGCCGCTGGACTTGGGGTGAACGAAGGCTATCTTCGACCCTCCCGCTCCGGGGCGAGGTTCCTGATCTATCATCTGAACTTCCTTTTCCAGAAGCTCCGTAACTGCTCCGGAGGCATCCGAAACGCTGTAGGCTATGTGGTGGATGCCCTGGCCCTTTTTCTCGAGGAACACTGCGATGGGGCTGTCCGGGGAGGTGGGTTCAAGGAGCTCTATCTTGCTCTCCCCGACCTTGAACATGGCAACCCTGACCTTCTGGGAGGGAACCTCCTCAACGCCCAGGCTCTCCAGTCCCAGGGCGTCGCGGTAGAATGCCGACGCGGCATCAAGGCTCTCCACTGCTATTCCTATGTGATCTATCTTCTTAACGTCCATTCGCTATAACATCCTTTCTGCCCTTTCGAGCAGTTTCTTCCCTATGGCGTATGGAGACACTTCACCGGATAAGATAAGCTCTTCGGCGGCTTTTCTGCCATTGTACTCCTGCTCCAGGAGTTTTTCGAATAGAGCCCTTCCGTTCTCGCTGAGGATCTCATTCAGTGTCCTTATCGCGGAACGGGAGATCCTCTCCTCCGCTGATATCCCTGCCGACAGTCTGTCGAGTTCCTCCCAGAGGTCTTCGAGACCCTGGCCGTCAACCGCGGAGGTGCGTATCACCGCCGGCCGCTTCATGTGGGAGGGCATCAGCTCAAGGCTTGCGTTCACATAGCTCTCCAGCTGATCTATCCCGTTCCTGTCGGCCTTGTTCAGTACTATTACGTCCCCGATCTCCATGATGCCGGCTTTCATTGACTGAACGTCGTCCCCAAGGCCGGGGACCAGGACCAGAACGGTGATGTCCGCAAGCTCTGCCACCTCGACCTCCGCCTGGCCGACCCCTACGGTTTCCACTATCACCGGGCTGAACCCCGCTGCGGAGAGCACCGTGGCGGCGTCCCTGGTGGCCCCGGAAAGCCCCCCCAGATGACCCCTGCTGCCCATGGACCTGATGAAGACCCCGTGATCGGAAGCGTGTGACTGCATCCTGAGCCTGTCGCCGAGGAGGGCGCCTCCGCTGAAGGGGGATGAGGGGTCAACCGCGATTACGCCCACCCTGTGATCCTTCTCCCTGTAGCGGCCTATCATCCTGTTCACAAGGGTGCTCTTCCCGGCCCCGGGAGGGCCGGTCACCCCCAGGGTGAAACCCCTCTGAAGACCGAACAGGCCGTCGAGTATGTCGCGGAAGTTCCCGGTGCCGTTCTCCACCACGGTGAGGGTCTTCGCAATGGCTCTGGTGGAACCTTCGGTGATCTCCCGGATAGTTCCGGAAAGGGAAGTCATCTGGTGCTACTGCCTCTGTTCCATGCTGGAGTTAATGAACTCCACCACCTGGGAAGCCGGGGTTCCCGGGGTGAAAATGGCGGCGTAGCCCGCGTCCTTGAGGCCCTGGATGTCTTCCTCGGGGATGACTCCCCCGCCGAAAAGGACCTTGTCGCCCGCACCCTTCTCCCGGAGGAGCCTGGCAATTTCCGGGAACAGGTGGTTGTGGGCGCCGGAAAGGAGTGAGATGCCTACGAAATCGACGTCTTCCTGTATGGCGGCGTCTGCAATGGCTTCAGGTGTCTGGCGGATGCCGGTGTATACCACTTCCATTCCGGCATCCCTCAGGGCACGGGCGATGTACTTGGCTCCCCTGTCGTGGCCGTCAAGGCCCGGCTTGCCTATCAAAACTCTTATCCTGCGATCCATCGTGCCTCCAAAAGAAGCGGGTAATTGTTTAACTATCAGAAGAATAACCAAATCTAGAACACCGGGGTGCTTTTGTAAAGATTCAGCGCGGCACTCCCCGAAAACCGGGAAGGGAAGCATATTAAAGAAGACGCTGGATTTCCAGTACGGTTACACTCACAAATCACGGAGGAATTAAATGAAGTTTTCCGCAATACTCATGGGTCTCATGGCAGCCATTTCAATGGCGGCGGTGTCCTCGACCACCATCGCCGGTTACCTGGATCAGATGGGGGCTGTCTACGAAGAGGAAGAGGGCGTCTTCTGGCTGCTCGCCGAGGATTCCCTCAGCGGTGAAAGCTTCCCCATCTTCTATATAGAGGTTAACGCCCCGATGGAGGCCTGTTTCATGGCCGGCCCCACCCCGGGAATAATACCCGAGTCCGGCGCCGGCAGAACAGCGGCCCTGGAGAAGATGGCGGAACTGAACGCCACCTATCCCTTCGTCAAGTTCGAGCACGACCTCTCCACCGGGGAGATCATCTGCACCTACACCTTCTCAACCGAGAACGGTCTGGGTTTCGAAGCCTTCGCCGCCATGCTGCAGGTTCTCTTCGGCACCATAGATGAGACCGCCGCCGAACTGGCCGCGGTTACGCAGCAGTAGAAGAACCGAACACGGAACAGGGGTAACAGGGGATGTATGGTAGCATTGCCATCTGCTCGGGAAGAGCCAGCGGTAAGCTGACGGAGGACATCTGCAGGATACTGGGAATAGAACCGGAGCCCGTTGAGTTCCTGGACTTCTCCAACGGCAACATGATGGTCAACTTTCCAGGGGGAACGGTAAGGGAGAAGGACGTATTCGTCATTCAGTCCGGTGAAAGATCGGTCTTCCAGAACAAGACGGATGCCTACCGTACGGTGTCCGGGGACATCATCGAGCTTCTGCAGATGATCAGCGCCCTGAAGGACAGCGCCGGCAGGATCACCGCGGTGACCCCATACTTCCCCTATGCCCGGAGTGACAAGAAGGACAAGCCCAGGATAGCCATTACCGCCAAGATGATCTTCGAGCTTCTTGAGGCGGTGAGAACCGACAGGGTGCTTGCCATGACCCTTCACTGCCCCCAGTCCCAGGGCTTCAGCAACATCCCTGTCGATCAGCTTCATGCCTACACCGTTTTCGTTCAGAAGATACTCTCCATGGGAATGGAGAAGCTTGCCTTCGTCGCCCCCGACTCCGGAAGCATCATGGACAACGATTTCCTGGCTCTTCACACGGCCAAGGGGATAAAGGACTCCGGAGGCTCTCCGGACATCCCCCCAGGCTATGTGAAGACGATGCGGGTGGACGACAGCGAGACCGCGCTGGTGAGAACGGTTGAGGGTCTCGATGACCTTTCGGACAGAACGGTTGTGATGAGCGACGACGAGGTCCTCAGCGGCAGAAGCCTTATTCTCTGCGCGGAAACCGTTGCCTCAAAGGGGGCAAAGGACATCTATGCCTTCATCACCCATCCCATACTCTCCGGCGAGGCGGTGCGCATGGTGGAGAAGAGCCCCATCACCAAGCTCTATATCACCGACACCGTGGAGTTCGACCGCGAGAAGGCGGAAGAGGTGAACGGAGGGCCGGTGAAGAAGATAGAGATACTCTCCGTCGCCCACATCTTCGCCGAGGCCATCAAGAGGATCAACGAGGGCAGAAGCCTGAGTTCGCTGTACCTCTAAAGGTCAAGGGAAGGCCTTCTGCCTGTTCTTCGCCAGTGGAAGAACTGCTCCAGCACTTCCCTGTGGTCGAAGGCAATATCTTCGGGAAGGGAGTCCTCAGCGAATGTCCTGGCACTTGCTGCGTCGTCTCCGCCCACTGGTTCCCCGGAGGCCCTGCACCAATAGACTGCGCTGATGGTGTCCCCCCTGGGATCCCGCCAGGGGCGTGAGTAGACATGGAAAAGGTCAAGCACCTCGATGTCCAGGCCGGTCTCCTCCAGTGCTTCCCTTTTCACCGCCTCCAGCAGGCTCTCCCCGGGGTCCACGAAACCACCGGGTATCGCCCATCCCCTGGGGGGATACTTCCGTTCCACCAGCACCACTCCGCCACTGCCCATCTCGATTATGGCATCCACTGTTATTTCCGGTGTCTTAGGTCTCATCGCTTCCCCCTGGAACACTTCGGTGAAAAGTTTGTATATTTTGTAACAAACAAAGAAAGAACCCTGAAAGGAGAACCTAATGAAAACCCTTCTCATCCTCACCCCCGTACTGATCCTTATGGGCTGCGGGCAGTCTGGAGAGGCCCAGGCAAGTGCGCCTGAAGCCCAGGGAACAGCTGAGGTGGAGTGGATACACGACGATCTCGACGCAGCTCTTGCCCAGGCGGCGGAAACCGGCAAACCGGTGTTCGTGGACATGTACGCCGACTGGTGCGGCCCCTGCCGTACTCTTGCGGAAGACTACTTCACAAGGGACGACTACAAGGAAGTTCTCAGCAGCTGCGTGCTGGTTAAGATCAACACCGACAACAACCAGGCCCTTGCGGCCAGGTATGGCATTCAGTCCATACCCACACTGATACTCATGGACAGCCAGGGGAATGAGATAGACAGGATCACAGGAGTGATGGGCTCACCGGAGAGCTTCCTGCCCATGATAGAGGAGTTCATAGCCCAGGGGCTTTAGGGTTACCTGTATCCCAGTTCTGCCAGGGTGTACACCAGTCTGTCGAACTCGGAATCCATCACGCGGTAGAGGACCTCGGCGTTGGCCAGGTCCTCGCTGCCTGCGAGCTTTTCAAGCCTTGCCGCCGACTCGCTGAATTTCTCTGCTCCAACGTTCAGCGCCGAGCCCTTCAGGGTGTGGGCCAGGATCTTCACCTGGAGGTGTTCCCGGGAGCGAATGGCCCGGGAAAGGTCCTCCATGTTCCCCCTGGCGGTGTCCAGGAACATCCTCAGTATCTCCCGGATCGTATCCGTGTCCCCCTCGAAGTCATCCTCCAGCTTCTCCCTGTTGAACACTCCGCTGGAAGGCTGCACGGGCCCTTCGTCGGGCATCAGCTTTTCGGACCACCGCTCAAGGGCTTCCGCCACGGACTTCGGTGTGACCGGTTTGCTTATGTAGTCGTCCATCCCCGCCTGTATGCACTTCTCCCTGTCGCCCTTCAGGGCATTGGCGGTCATGGCTATTATCACCACTTCCGGGTTCAGAACGCTGAACTTCCCGGCTCTGATCTCGGAGGCGGTCTCATAACCGTCCTTTATGGGCATCTGACAGTCCATGAACACGAGGCTGTAGGGTATCCTGGTCATTGCCTCGATGGCTTCCGCTCCGTTTGCCACTATATCGGCCCTGTAGCCCAGCTTCTCCAGTATCTTCGAGGCCACCAGCTGATTCACCGGGTTGTCTTCGGCCACGAGTATCTTCAGCGAGGCCTTCCTGGCTTCCCGGAGGGAATGTCTGGTTATGAGGGGAGCCTTTTCCTCCCCTGCAGCAACGCTCTGGCCATTCACCTTTGCCAGGCAGTCGTACAGGTGGGACTGCTTCACGGGTTTGGTGAGGTAGGCTGAGAAACCCAGTTCATGAAGCCTTGCGGCGTCACCCCGGGCCCCGATGGATGACATCACGATCATCTTGGGGGTCCTGATGTCCTCCGACTCAACGATCCTCCGGCCCAGCTCCTCGCCGTCCATCTCCGGCATCTGCATGTCGAGTATGGCTATCTCGAAGGGGCGGCCTGCGGCGGTAGCGGCCCTGAGTTTTTCCAGAGCGCTCCTTCCCCCCTCGGCAACGGAGAAATCGCACTTCCAGCTTTCCAGGAGCAGGGATATGAGCCTCCGGTTCGTTGCGTTGTCGTCCACGGCTATGATCCTGGTGTTCTCGATGGAGCGTATCCTCTCCTCCCTTACCACGCCTTTCTGCTTTTCAAGGCTCAGTGTGAACCAGAACTCAGAGCCTGAACCCTCCCGGCTGAGAACCCCTATCTTGCCGTCCATTAGCCCCACCAGCTGCCTGCAGATGGAAAGGCCAAGGCCTGTGCCTCCGTACTTTCTGGTGGTGGAGGAATCCGCCTGGCTGAAGGCGCTGAAGATCTTCTCCTGCTTCTCCGCGGGAATGCCGATGCCCGTGTCGCGAACGGAGAATCGGAGGTGAACGGTGTCCTCCTTCTCGTACTCGGGGGTGACCGAAACGGTTATCTCGCCCTCGTGGGTGAACTTCAAAGCGTTCCCGGTGAGATTCAGCAGTATCTGGCGTATACGCCCGGGATCGCCGATCACAGGGGCGGGAATGTCCGGGGCTATCATCAGAACGAACTCCAGACCCTTCTGCTGGCACCTTATTGCCATAAGGTCGCCCACTTCCTCGAGAAGCAGCCTGAGGTCGAACTCGGTCTCTTCGATCTCCAGCTTCCCCGCTTCGATCTTGCTGAAGTCAAGTATGTCGTTGATCAGAGTAAGCAGCGCGTCGCCGCTTGTCCTGATGGTCTCCGCGAACTCCTTCTGCTCCGGCGAGAGGTCGGTTTCCATCAGCAGACCGGTCATGCCTATCACCCCGTTCAGAGGGGTCCTTATCTCATGGCTCATGTTGGCAAGGAACTCGCTCTTTGCCCGACTGGCCTCCCTTGCGGTTTCCGCCGACTTCTCGGCAAGATGAAGCGCCTCCTCCAGCTGCTTGTTAGTTCTTTCTATCTGTTCCCTGGACTCGTTCCTGTCGCGTTCAATGAAAATGTTGTCAATGGAGTAGGCAACGTCGTCCGCCACTTCCTGAAAGAGAGAGATTTCATCGGGTTTGGAACTCAGCTCAATAGGGAGTTCCGCGGAGATTACCCCGTGGATCCTTCCACCGGCGTTCAGCGCCGCTGTGAGGGGCCTGGAGTCAGGCTGAAGCCCAAGAAGCGGGCACTGGCCGCACTTGTTGCGCACGTCATCGATGGTGACCACCTGAAGGTCCTTCATCGCCAGTTCTGCGCAGTAGCACAGCCTGTCCGCCTCCAGTTCCTCTGCCAGGGCTGAACGGGCATGGTCCGGGATGCCGGCGGAAACAGTCTTGTAGAAGAAACCCTTCTCATGGTCGAAGAGGGATATCCAGGCGGAACTGTATCCCCTGGTGGATATAAGGGCATCGCAGACACCCTGAACCATGGAGAAAAGATCCTTCTCCTTGGTTATCAGGTGATTCACC
Source organism: uncultured bacterium (assembly GCA_964387445.1). GTDB lineage: Bacteria > Fermentibacterota > Fermentibacteria > Fermentibacterales > JCC-6 > Sabulitectum. Next base: position 26,033 of record CAYLXG010000009.1, on the reverse strand, counting down.
TGGCGGATGGCCATGAGGGCGCTGGTGAGGTGCTCCGACTCGCTCCGCATCTCCTCAAGCTCGGACAGGTCTGCAAAGGAGCCGAAGAAGCCGGTGATCTCGCCGTTCTCGCCGCAGTTGGGAATGGTGTTGGCCAGGGCAGGGAAGGTGTATCCGTCAAGTGCTTTAAAGTTCGTGCGGAAAACAGCGTGACCTGACTCGCACGCTTTGGCGAAAACGCTCTGAAAGCTCTCCCGGTTTATTTCGGGAACATGCTCGAGGATAGGAACCCCTATCAGCTCGTTTCTCCCGGAGTATCCCAGTTTTTCGGCGAGGAATGTGTTTGCCCATGTGAACCGGCCTTCGGTGTCTATCTCTCCGATGCCTTCCTGAACCGCGTTGAGGATCTTCTTGTAGTAGGATTTCCTGCCCTCAAGGGATCTTCTGGCGGAAACGAGTTCGGTGACATCCAGCACATAACCCTCCAGCCCGATGATCTCCCCTGATGGGCCGAACAGCCTCCGGGCGTTGGTCACGCAGTGGATCTCCGTTCCGTCCTTCCTTCTCAGAAGGCCCGTGCAGCTCGTGATGGAACCGTCTTCCGCAAGGGAGGAGAGGAACTCGCTGCGCATCTCTTCCGAGGGGAAGAAGTCCCTGGTAAGCCGCAGCCCCTTCATCTCCTCGGCGCTGGAATAGCCGAACATCCGTACTGCGGTGAGGTTAACTTCCGTGATGGCTCCCTTTTCGTCCACCCGGTAGTAAGCCTCTGCCATGGAATCAAAAATCCTGCGGAGATCCTTCTCGTTCATGATGCCGCCATTCCCTGGAGAGATATCAGAGAATGTAACTTTTCGCGAACCATGTAAAGGGAAAGGAAAGGGGGAAGGCCGAAGCCTTCCCCCTCTGTGGGATGATCGGGGAACTAGAGCTTTACCGCCCTGAGGGTCTCTGAACCCGAAGGGGTGGTGAACCTGATCACATAGATGCCAGCCGGCGCGCTCTCAAGGCCGGCCGGAACCGTGTGGCTTCCCTGCTCGAGCATACCGCTCACAGGGGTGGCTACGATCCTGCCCGCTATGTCCAGCACCTCGACCGTGGCCTGGGAGGCTGCGGGGAGGGTGAAGGACACGGCGGCGGTGGAGACCATTGGGTTCTCTGAAATGGCGAAACCCAGTGAAGGGATGCCGTGGTTGTAGTCGGAGACCGAGGTGGAGATTAGACCGCCGAGGTAGTAGCTGTCACCGCAGCTGTCGGGTGTGTCATCCCACTGGGGGTGCTCCTGACCGCTTTGCGCGTATGTGTCCCAGGCCTTGCCTCTGTCGTAGGCTTCCCACATGGAAACATGGCCGTCGCTGTTTAAATCGGGGTCCCCTGGAAGGGGTCCTCCGGGAACGTTGGTGGTGGGAGGAGTAGAGCCGTGAACCGCGCCGGTCCAGTAGTAGACATACTCGTCATACTGCGGAGATGTAGCACCTGCCCAACTGTATTCAGAACCACTAGCAGCGCTGGCGAAGGTTCTGGGCTGTGCAGCGCTTCCGTGAACAACTTCCGCCATGAATCCGCCAGAGTAGCACTGTTCCATGACAACATGTATCGATGCCGCGGTAAGGCCGTCGAGCCATCCTTCGAAGGTGTCGTCGTCGAGGGTGCCGTTCCAGAGGTTGAGAATGACCTCCGGGGGATTGTCGAAGCCGCCCTTGCCTGGACCGCCGTGGTCGGTGGTAAAGATGAAAAGGTGGTCGTCGGCGCCAACCATGCCGGCTATGTCGTTGTAGCCGTTCTGAACGCCGGTTGGGGTGGCGTCGTAGATTATGTCGCTGTCGCCGTCGTCGTCGAAGTCAGGATTGGAGTTCAGTCCGCCGGACTGGTCCGGGGCGGGGTTCAGCCCGTCTGCGAAGCAGATGATGATGTGGTCGTCGGGGAGCAGGTAATCATGGGCGAGAACGTTGTAGATGAACTGAACGTCGCCGTAGTACCTTATGTGGTTGTTCCCCATGTTGGCCCCGCCGGAGATGATCCAGGCGTACATGTGTTCGGCGTTCCCGGAGGTTGACTGCACATTGGGGGTGAACCAGGCCAGAAAGTCCTCGTACTGACCCTTCCCGTCGTCGGTCTGCGGCAGGGAGGTGTACTCCACGTTCATCCTGGGCAGGGCGTCGGGAGGAATAACCGTCCGGACGACCTCGGTTTCCCCGTCAGGGGAGACGAATACCCAGCGGCAGGGGTGGCACCAGTTGGCCAGCGCATAGTCGTCAACGAGAACGAGGTAACCGTCGAATGGAACCACAATCCCAGGGTAGGACCAGGCCCCCATAATCTCTCCCTGCTGGAGGAAGTCGTCGAGGCTTCTGACTTCCTTGTTGGAGAGATCGGTGAGCATGGTTTCCATTACCAGCTGAGCAGCTTCTGAACCGCTGTTGATTGCGGAACCGAAGGCGCATGCGGCGAAAACCGATGCAATGAGCAGTTTGAGCATTTCTCCTCCAATGGTTGAGCGTGCGAAAGGTTGTCGAATAGTATAAGTTGCGGTAACCTCAAAAGAAAGATGCCGGGTCGCTGAGCAACCCGCTGATCGTTCCCGCCAGAACACCCAACCCCGAAGCGGGATTTGGTTCCAAATTGAGTTCCCTCGCAACTGTTCCCGCTGTTTCCCAAACACATTCAAGGTCGTCAGTCGGGAGCATTATCGTGCCGGGCCTTCCATCCAGAGCTTCAATGAGGTATCTCTCCTCCGGAAAAGCTCCTCTCTGCAGAAGCACAGCGGGTTTGCCCATTGCCAGTATCTGGGAAACGATGCCGTAGCCCGGTTTTGCTATTACCATGTCCGCAGCGGCTAGCAGGTCGGCGAAGCTGGCTCCCCTTTCCGCCAGGATGACGTGATGAATATTGGGCCAGCCCTGTGGCACCGGACCGGGCAGGGAGGTGAAAGGTTCAATGCCGTCGGGGGGGACCTCCGGGAATCCCGACGGGAGATGCCTGAACGCCACCAGGCATTTGATGCCGGTTTTCGGGAGGAGGTCCCTGACCCTGTCCGGGTCTCCTTCAGGTCCGCCCCTGAGGAGCGGAATGCCCTCCTTCCGCTGGAAGGGGGAGTGGTCGGGGCCCATGGGAAGCTTCAGGTAGGTTCCCCAGCTGTACATTCTGGATATCCTTGAGGTCTCTTCGGTGAGGCCGGGGCACATCCTCTGAAGTATCCAGTCCCAGGTGAAGTTGCCAATTGCAAGGGCGGGCAGGCGGTTCTCTTCCGCAGCCCTCACCGGCAGGGGGTCGATGTCGGTCACTATCAGGTCGGCGCCCAGCTTCTTCTGGAGCTCAACTTCCTCTTTCAGCAGCTTCTGCTCATTGCCCAGGAAGCTGGTGAGGTTCTTTCCTGTGAGCTCTCCGCTGGGAACGCCGTTCTCCTCAACTGCCACAGGGGATGGTCTTCCCGGGAACAACCCGTCCACCGGCACTCCCTGCCAGAACCAGCGGGGGACTGATGAGAAGAGGATGATCCTGGTATCGGGAAGGGCGCTCTTCAGCGCCCTGATCACTTCCCGCTGTCTTGCGGCATGCCCCCACCCATGGGAGGAGACATGCCACAGAACGGTTCTACCTTGTGATGACGAGCCTTGCAGCGGCTTCCTCCGTAGGGGTCCTGAGAACGCATGTGTATACACCCGCCGGGAGCCCCGGGGCGATCTGGAGGGACCCGCTGCCCTGGGTGGAAACCTCCGCTGTCTCGCTGTGAACCAGCCTTCCCTGCAGGTCGTAGATCTCCAGGGAAGCGCCGCAGGGAGAGGGTACGGTGAAGAAAGCGGCGAACTCACCTTGAGCGGGGTTCGGAGCCAGCCGAAGTTCCGTAATCCCGGGCTCGGGACCCTGGATGCCCATGATGTCGATCTCCGCCATGTACACATCGGTGCCTGAACCCATCTGATTCGCATGGACATGCTTCCCCGCAGCGGTCACGTAGCGGCCGTCGCTGGATATGTCCGCGTGGAACATGGAGCCGGGGGTGTCGATGGAGAAAACTGGCTCAGTGGGGTTCAGGTCGTCGAACACATTGACCTCGGCCCCGCCGCCGTTCTGGCAGCCCCACGATGCCGCCGCCAGCCACCTGCCGTCGGAGGAGCATTCCATCCACTCCATTACGTCCTGGTAGCTTCCCGTGCCCACCGGATAGTCATAGGTCCATGCAGGGGCGGAGGCGCCGAGGTCGTAGCGGATTATCCGATTGGTGGTGTAGTTGTTCTTGTAGAAGCCGAAGTACACGGTGTTGTTGTCGGCGGCAACTGCTGCCGCTCCGCCGTAGTACCCTGAGACGGACATTCCCGCCTGAAGGCTGTACTGGCTTCCGTCCCACACCGCGATTCTGGCGGCGGTGAATCCGTAGGCGATCACTGATCCGTCCGGCGACACTCCGAAGCAGTCGTTGGAGGCGTCCAGGGCATAGGATGCCTCCAGGGCTCCCGTGGCGGTGTCCACCCTGTAGAGCGTTGCCGAGACCCTGAAGATGCACTTGCTGCCGTCGGCGGTGATCCTGAGCTGTCTGGGGTAGTAGGCCAGGGACGGGTCTTCATAAACAGCGATGGGGGTGCTGCTGCCAGGCTCGAAGAACAGCACCGCAAGGTGCCCTCCGATGGCGCCGCCCACGGCCAGCACAGAGCCGTCGGTGGATACGGCGAACTTGCCCGGGCCGTCCACGGAGCCGGAATCGAAGTAGCCGGTGCCGTCGTAGGTCCATACCGGCGTGGCCGAACCGCCGTTGAAGCAATGGACCGCGGTGTTGGCGCCTTTGCCGCTGTCCCAGTTCTGAACGGCGTAGTAGATATCGGCGGACTCCGCCGCAACGGTTCCGGTGCCCAGGGAGGTCCAGCTCCCCTGGGGCTCGTAGCTCCAGAGAACCGATCCGTCCCCGCCCACGCCCTGGAACATCCTGGCTCCTCCGTACCATCCCCCTGTGAACACCCCTGCGGCGGCTGGTCCCATGGGGGCCATCTTCTGCTGGGCGCCTGTCTCAAGCGAGTAGTGCCAGAGAACCTCAGGTGGGTCGTAAACGGGGTTTGCAGCTGTTTCGGGAGTGTACTCCCCCGTCAGTGTTTCGGTGAACTCCCCCTGTTCGTTCACCGTGATCCTGGTGGCGGTGCCCGTGGCCCCGTGGGCCAGGCAGGCCCCCGCCAGGACGATTGCTGCTGGTATGCGCAACGCTGTCATGTATCCTCCCTCTTCATTCATATGATCGTCCTCAATGATATGCGTCCGCCGGGGCTCCTGCAATACTTCAGCGCACCAGGGCGAACCTCCCCGCCAGGGACTCCTGTTCGCCCTGGAACCTCACCGTGTAGGCTCCCGCTGGCAGGTCCTGCGGCAGCGTGCATTGAATGGTGTTCTCTCCTGCCTGGAACTCTCCGGAAGCCGACGACGCAACCCGTCTTCCCGCGGTGTCGTAGACATCCAGGATCCCGTTCTGGGCCTCTCCCAGCTGGAAGGAGAACGAAACCGCTCCTGTGGTGGGATTGGGTCCGGCGGCGATGCATCCTGAAAGGCTTACTGGACCGGACTGTGTCCCCTGGGAGCCGTACTCTATCACATAGGCCATGTCCGGTCCCGGAACCGCTGCCACTGCCGTGTTCGTGGCGTCACAGAAGTCGAAGGTGCAGCCCCCCGCGGGTAGATCGGTGTAGTCCGTTCCTCGATAGATCCGTGAAGGGATGCCCGTTGCGGCCCCTGTGAGGGCCATCAGCTCGCCGTCCTGGGTGAACATCGGCTGCCAGACGCTTGAGGGGTAGCTTTCCGTTCCCAGGAGTGCTCCGGTCCCGCCGTCGTACAGCCTTACCTGCGAGCTTGCGTAGATGCCCGCTCCGAACCTGTCGTTGGTCTGGTCGTAGGCTATGCGAAGCGGGCCGTCGCCGGCGGCCCAGTTGCCCAGAACTGAGGATGAGGCTCCGTCTATGTCCAGCAGGTAGACCCTGTCGCCGGAGTAGCAGGTGACCATGGCCCGGGTTCCGTCGCCGTTGAAGGCCACCTGGAGAGGGAAGTCGCCCACCGGGATGGAGGCGATCTGGTCGTATGTGGACATGTCGAAGACAAGCACGTTGTCGTTGAAGCTGTCGCATACCAGAACAAGGGTGCCGTCCGGGGAGATCGCCAGGCCGCTCTGCACGCCGTAGCAGGCCCATGAGACCCCTATTGTCCCGCAGGGCTTCTCGGCGACCTCTGAGCTTGCCCCGCCGTTCAGCTCCACGAAGGAAATGGTGTTGGCGGAGATGTTCAGAACGCAGGCCATGGACCCGTCGGGGGTTATTGCCACATTGCCTGCCCTGCTTCCCGTTGGCACTTCCGCCACGACCACGGCGGTCTCGATATCCACGATCTTCACGGAAGCGCTCTCGAAGCAGCAGACCACGGCGTATTTCGAGTCGGGGGTGAACTCCACGTTCTGAACCCTGTCGCCCATGGGGAGGATGGCCACCGTTTGACCGGTGGTGAGGTCGATGATGGAGGCGTTATCGCTTAGAACGCTGGTAACCACCGCATGGAGCCCGTCGGGGGATATGGCAACCCTTCTTGGGGCGTCCCCCTCCACCGCGGAGCCTGAGAGCACGGTGCCGTCGTAGCTCACGGAAGAATTGTCGAATGAGTAGAGGTAGAGCCCTTCGTGGCGCATGGGATCGCATCCGGCGGCTTCGTTGGCCGTTGGGGAGACGGCGCCCAGGTACTGGCTGTTGCCCTGGTGCTGGGCAACCATGGTCTCCGAGGCGAAGTCGATTATGCTGAACCGGTACTGGCCGCTCACCGCAAGGGTGTGGTCGTAATTGGCTGCGGTCCAGAATGCTGAGTAGGTGCTTGAGAACTGTGTAAAGGTGCCCGAGGCGAAGTTCACCAGCGTGGAGGTGTTGCCGGAGGTGGAGATGAACGCCTTGGAGCCGTCGTGGTTCACCGCTATCTGCTTCGTCATCCCTGATCCGCTTCCGGTTACGGTAACCGTGGATATCAGGCCGTAGCTGGAAAGGTCTATCCTGTGAAGGGAGGCTTCCGTGGAAGCGCTGAGGGCTATCAGGCAGCTTCCGTCGCCGGAGAGGGCCACCGAGG
>CAYLXG010000009.1:2685-18970 GCA_964387445.1 uncultured bacterium | reverse complement strand
GCGTCGGGCACCGGCACGGAATGCTCCATTACCCCTGTTGACGTATTGTAGAACTCCACCGCGTCGGCTCCGTTGGGAACCGCCAGATGCTCGCCGTCGGGGGTCACCTCGAATCCGCTGAACACGATGTAGTTCCTGGGGTTCTCGCTGCCCCAGCCGAAGCTCTGAAGCCAGAACGGGAAGTTCTCGATGGTGCCTGTCACCGTCTGCTGTGAGAGGTCGACTACCGTTACGCAGTCGTCTATGTCACAGGCTATGTATGCAGTTTCGCCGTCGGGGCTGAAGGCGGTCCTCCAGGGCTGTTCTCCGGTGGATACCGTTCCCAGCAGGGCTCCTGAAGCGTCGGTGATGGCCGCGGTGTCGTCGAAGGGAAAAAGGGTCACGGTGTAGTTGGCGCAGGCAGCCACCGCCCCGGGGCGCATTCCGTCCGTGGGCACGTCGTTGATCACGGTTCCGGTCACAGGGTCTATCACCGAGAGGTTCTCAGTCATGTAGTTGGCCACGAGAATGGCCTGACCGCTGGCCAGGTAGGTCAGGTCGAATATGTAGTCGCCCTCCGGGATCTCTCCGGGTTCGACCTGTGTTCCAGCCGCCTGATCAAGCCCGTTTCCGAGGAGCATGGATGCGGTTATTCCCATCTCCGGGGTGAATGTCTCGTAATTGATTTCCTCTTCCCCGGTGGGAGAGAGGGAGCACAGCAAAACCAGCAGAGCGGTCATTTCACTCCTTTCATGGCAGTATGGTGAACCGGGCCGTGAGTGCAGTTCCGGCGTGTTCGATCACGGCGAAGTAGATCCCCGGAGCAAGGACACCTGGTGCCTGGGTCCCCTGGCATTCCCAGGCCAGTCTTCCCGCTGTGTCGTAGATCCTCACCGCCCCGGAGAAACCCTCCGGCATATGGAAATCCAGGGTTTCGTCGAGGCTCATTGGGTTGGTCATGGGGCCGAAGGTCAGCGAAGACACCCCGGAGCTGCTGCCCCCGGTCCCGGTTTCCAGGGTGAACCTCACGGCGTCGAAGGAGATGTACTGCCCCTGGGTCCCGGTGTAGTCCCCCATTCGCACGATGGCCGTGGAGGGGGTAAAGCTCCATGTGCCCAGCGCGGCCCACTCGCCGGAGTAGGAGGACTGGTTCAGATAAGCCGTTTCCCAGCCGGAGTGGGTGAGCAGGTGATAGATCCCGGTGGCGGTGGCATGGGAAGCGGGCACATAGGTTTCCACGGTGTAGGTCCCCGCCCCGGGAAGCTCAGGAATCCACTCCACCACGCATGTGTCCGGGGGGGCGCCGGTGGAGTAGGTCCACCAGGAATAGCCCCCGTAGCCGGTGGACTGCTCATGCCAGTACTGGCAGGGGCCCAGCTTCCTGTAGCCGTGGGTCCTGTCATCTATCAGGGTGCCCTGTTCCCCCAGCACCTCTGAACGGGCGCGGAAGAGCTGCGATATCCCGAGCTGAACATTGCCGTTGTTGTACCCCGGCCAGTCGTATACCACATCCTTTCCGTTGTAGTAGCTGCCCCATCCGGGTTCGTTCTGGTCTCCGTAGGCGTCGTTGCAGATCACAGAATGGTTGTCGTAGAAGCCGTTGAAAAGGAGTATGTGACCGCTGGTGTAGGCGCTGGTGGTTGAGGCCACAATGGGCCATTCACCGTTGAGTTCCGTGGTGCATGCGCCCCAGGACGTGCCCAGGTAGTCGGAATCCAGGCCGTGCTGCTCCATCCATAGGATCATGTAGGACCAGTATGCTCCCCCTGCATCGCGGCAGATGAAGCCGTGGGCCCCCGGGACCCAGACTGTTCCCGGGGCGGCAAGTCCCATTATGTCGTACGTGTGTCCAAGGAAGGTGTACTCAACGGGTATGTAGTTCCCCCACTGGCTCCAGTGCCCTTCCGGGTAGCTGCACCAAATGGAGTCCGGCGTCAGCCGCTGGTAGTACTGAACCGCCATCATGCACGAGGTGGGGCCGCAGCTCCAGCTGCCGTTGAACCAGTCCGGCGTGTCCCACCTCTGGTGCATGTAGGGAACATCGAAGTGGGCGGTGGGATCGTCGAGGTCCTTTTCCCTGGTTTGCCTCTCAAGGGGTTCCATGGGCTCCCTGGTTTCCTCCAGCGTATGAGTATCCAGGGTCACCGTTTCCCAGGAAACCGCTTCACACCCCATGGATCCCGTGATCCCACCGCTGGCAACCGCTGTGCCCCCCACGAACCTGGGCATGAATCCCGTCCGGGATTCATGGATCACTTCGAGACGCTGGTTCAGAAGAACGAACCCCCCCGCTGCGTCCTCGACCAGAAGCAGGTCCCCGCCGCCCTGAACAGCCGCAGGGGTTAGATCAAGGTGTATCCTCTCCGTGGTGCCCGAACTGACAAGCCTCTTCAGGCAGCCGTCCCTGGATGAGACGTACCAGACGGAACCCTGGAATACCGTTGCGCTCCCGGCGTACTCTCCTGTGCCGAGGCTTTCACGGAGATCCCCCCTGCTGTCCATCACCAGAAGCTCCCCCGGGACGGAGATCATGAAGCCGTCCCCGGCGGGGGATGGGAACGGGCCGCTGAAGTACTCGGCGCTGTGGAGGACTTCCCCGGCAAGGTTCACTATTCTCTGGGGTTCGCCCGGGGGGCACTCCTTCCACAGGAGGTCCTCTCCCAGGGAGAGCAGGTTCCTGCCTGAGCCTGGCTCCTGGGAGAGCAGGGCATCCTCCGTTCGGAGGCATCCTCCGGAGAGGTCCGTGTAAAGGGTTTCCCCCATGTGGGTGCCGGCGGTGAGAAGGGGGAGGGAGAGAAGCAGGGCCTGTACGATCATGCTGATCCTTCCTTGAAGCCGCATTGTTCCCCGGCGGTTTCTTTTGTAGTCTAATCATTGCCCGGTCCGGTGAAAAGACGATATTACGAAGTTGCTTCAGGACTATTCATAAGGAGGATGCAGTATGGCCGACGACAGAATGGCGCCCTTTTCAACAGGCGGTTTTTTCCTTGTTCAGCTTGCGCTGATGATCCCTTTCGTTAACCTGATACTCCTGCTGGTCTTCGCCTTCGGGGGATCGGTGAACGTCAACCTGCAGAACTACAGCAGGGCGATACTCATCTGGATGCTCATCGGTATCGGCCTTGCCCTGATCTTCGGTGTGATTGGCGCTATTGCCGCAGGCGGTCTGGGAGCTTACCTGGACAACCTCCCCAACACGGTCAAGTAGGGAGGAAGAGGCGGTTTGCCTGGAAGGGCGGCTTTCTCCGACCTGAGGAAACTCTGGCTCGACCGGAAGCTGCTCTTCCGCACCCTGGCTTTCCTGAAGCCCTGGCTCGGCTGGCACGGGCTGGGGCTTCTTCTGACCTTCCTCTCAGCGGGTCTTTCCCTGGTACAGCCATGGGTGAGCAGGCTGCTCATAGACAAGGTCCTGATACAGGGCGACGTGTCCATGCTGGTGAAGGTATGCCTTGCCTTCTTCGGGGCGGTTGTACTGGGAAGCCTTACAGGCATGGCGATGTCGGTCCTGTTCAGCTGGGTGGGGCAGAGCGCCGCCATCGACCTGAGGATGGCCCTCTACTCCAGCCTCAACAGGCTGTCCATGGCCTATGCCGGCAGGAAGCGCCTTGGGGACCTCATGGCGGGCTTCACCAGCGACATTCCCGTGATGCAGGGACTCTACTCGTCCACCCTCTCCACGGCGGTGAGCGAGGTGGTCCGGTTCTTCGTGGTGCTGGCGGTGATGATCACCATCAACCCGGGTCTCACCCTTCTGGCGGTTCCGTCAATACCTCTGTTCGCAGTTCTGATAGCCCTTGCTGGAACCATGATAAAGAAGGCCAGCGCCCATGTGCAGGACAGGAGGGCATACTTCACCGCAACCCTGCAGGAACAGCTTGCGGGGCTGCGCACCGCAGCGGCCTTCGGGCTTCACAGGGCGGAGAGCGGCAGGTTCAGGGACTCCATGACCGACCTTATGAGGGCAAACATCATGCTCACCGTGAAGGGCTTTGTTTTCAACGCCGGTTCACTCCTTGCCTCCACCACCCTGATACTGGTCATCTGGCTCGGCGGGAATCAGGTGATAAGGGGCGAGATGCAGGTTGGTGTTCTCATTGCGTTCATCAGCTACTTCGGGATGCTCTTCGGCCCCGTGGGCTCCATAGCGGGTATCGCCTCCCAGGCCCTTAAGGCCATGGGGGCGGCGGAGAGGGTCTTCGGGGTCATAGACACCGAACCCGCGGTGAAGGACCTGCCCGGGGCCGTGGATCTGGAGTGTCCCCGGGGCAGGATAGAGTTCAGGGATGTCTGCTTCGGCTACGATGGGGGTCCTCCGGTCCTCAAGGACTTCTCCGCGGTGGTGGAGCCCGGTGAAACGGTTGCGGTTGCCGGTGACAGCGGTGCCGGGAAAACGACCATAGTGAGCCTGCTGCTGCGTTTCTACGACCCCGACGGCGGAACCATCCTCATCGACGGCACCGATATCAGGACTGTAACGCTGGAATCCCTGAGGCGGAACATAGGAGTGGTGTTCCAGGATCCGTTCATGTACCACTGCTCAGTGGCGGACAACATAAGGATCGGGATGCCCGGTGCCGGGATGGACCAGGTAAGGGAAGCCGCCCGGGCTGCCCACGCCCACAGGTTCATACAGGCGCTTCCCCAGGGTTATGAAACCATAGTTGTAGAGAGGGGGAGCACCCTTTCCGGCGGTCAGATACAGAGGATCGCCCTGGCCAGGGTGTTCCTCAGGAACCCGCCCATAGTGATCCTCGACGAGGCAACCAGCGCCCTGGACCAGACCGGCGAGGAGAAGGTACAGAGCGCGGTGAAGGAACTGCTTCGGAACAGGACCTGCATAGTGATAGCCCACCGCAGATCGTCGGTGGACACCGCCGACAGGATCCTGAGGATCCCCCTTCTGGAGAAAAGCTAAGTTACGGTTAATCCCCCTGCCAGTATGCGGTGTCAAAAGTGAAGTTACGGGTTATCCACAGAGTTTTCCACAAAAAAGCAAGCGGCTTTGGCACGAGTTATGCGTAGGACTTTATTGCGTATTTATATAACGCTTAAATATTGCAGTACAATGAGATATGTAATAGCAAGCCGCAAGGTCGGAAATGTTGTGATCGGGAAAAGTCGTTTTATTATACATAGGATAATTAACGCAAGTGTGGATTTCTGTGCAAAACCTTGAGTGTTAAGGGTTCAGCAGTTTCGCCGCGGTCTCCACCGCTGAATAGGCATCCCCTCCGTAGACGGCTCCTATCTCCGAAGCGAACTCCCTGGTGACCACCGCTCCCCCCACCATGACCGGGATCTGCATGCTGTGTTCCCCCAGGAGGCGCACTACCTCTTCCATCCTTGCGGCGGTTGTGCTCATGAGGGCGGAGAGGGCCACCATGTCGGCGTGGTGCTCCCTTGCCGCTTCCACGATCTTCCGGGAATCGATGTCCTTGCCCAGGTCCACCACACGGAAACCGGCGTTCCGCAGGAAGAGGGCGACAAGGTTCTTCCCTATGTCGTGTATGTCTCCCCTTACGGTTGCCAGCACGATGGTACCCGCACTCTCCCTTGCACCTGCGGCAAGATGCGGCTCAAGGACTGACATGAGGGCCCTTGCGGCTTCAGCTCCCGCTATCAGATGGGGAAGGAAGAGTTTCCTGACAGCGTAAAGGTGGCCAAGCCTGTCCATGGCCGGGGCAAGGCCGTTCTTCACTATGTCCTCCCCGGGGACCTTCTCCAGAAGAAGGGTTTCCGACGCCCTCACGGCTCCGGCGGTGTTCCCGGTTATCAGGGCCTTTTCCAGGTTTGCGAAGTGGTTCTCCTCCAGGGCCATCTCTTCCTCATCCAGCGGGATATCCCCTGGGTCGACCCTCCCGGAAAGCACACCGGCCCCGGCGGTGATCTGTCCGGTGAGCCTGTCGTTGACATTCACTATGCCGGCGTCGAGGCCCTGGTATGCCAGCAGTGAGAGGAAGCCCCCGTTGATGCCGGCCCTGCCGGGAAGGCCGTGGGAAACATTGGAGACCCCGGCGATGGACAAGAGCCCCGCCGACTTGTAGAGCCTCAGGGTCTCAATGGTGTCCCCCGGGGAAGCGCCTGTTGCCAGCGCCTTCACTATGGGGTCAGCCAGAACGCGGTGCCTGGGAAAGCCGTGCTCCTCAAGGATGGCCAGCCCCCTGCCGAGAACCGCGAACCTTTCCTCCGGGCGGTCCGGAAGGCCCTTCTCTCCAATGGGAAGGAGAACCGCATAGCCGCCGTGGCGAAGCAGTACAGGAACCCTGGCGGCGATATGCTCTTCGGTGCACATCAGCGAGTTGAGAAGACCTATGCCTCCCATCTCCCTGAAGGCGATCTCTATGAGTTCCGGATCGGAGAGGTCTATTGAAAGGGGAGCCCCTGTGCAGAGACCTGCGATCAGCCTGTGGAGGAACCCATCTGGAACAAGCCTTTCCAGGCCCAGATTGATGTCCAGAAGGTCGGCGCCTTCCTGGTGGCGGGCAGCACCGATCACGTATTCGTGGTCTCCGGAACGGATGGCCTTCTTCAAGTCCTTCCTTCCGGTTGGATTGATCGATTCCCCAACCTTCAGCATTGCGCCGCCCAGGGAGGCCACCCGGTCCACGGAGGAGAATCCGGGCACCGGAGCGTGCTCCACCCTTTCCCTGGGCCGTATTCCCACGGTCTTCCTCAGGGCGGCTATGTGTTCCGGGGTGGTGCCGCAGCAGCCTCCGATGATGGAAGCCCCCGCCCAGGCTATGTCCTCAGCCGCCCCGGCGAAAAGCTCCGGGGTCATGGTGTAGTTACCCCTGGAATCAGGAAGCCCTGCGTTGGGTTCTATGGTAACGTGTCTGGAAGAAGCCGCGGCGAGCTGTCCGGCAACGGGTATGAGCCCCTCGGGGCCGGTGGAGCAGTTCGCCCCCACGGCATCGACCTGCAGCTGCTCGCAGAGCATGGCGAGTGCTGTTGGTGATGTTCCGGCGCCGCTCCTGCCGTTGTCGGCGAAGGTGAGATGGGCGCTGATGAAACCGCCGGGACACGCGTCGCGAACCGCCAGTGCCGCAGCCTTCAGCTGCCTGGGGTCGGTGAAGGTCTCAAGGAAGAAAACTGAGATCCCGGCTTCCACAAGGGCATCGGCCTGCTCCCTGAAGCCCCGGTAGATATCTTCCCAAAGGGCATCGCCCACGGGGTAGATCAGTTTTCCCGTAGGGCCTATGCTCGCCGCGGCGATGGCCCTGCCCCCTGCGGCGCTCAGTGCTGTTTCCGCGAGAACATGGTTGATACCGCGGCATCTTTCGCCCAGGTGGAAAGGTGTGCCTCCGAAGGTGCAGGCCAGGATGATGTCGCTTCCGGCATCCAGATAGGCGCGGTGGATGGAGCCCAGGGCATCGGTGTGTTCAGAGGCCCATATCTCCGGGGATACCCCGGCGGGCATTCCATGGCGCATGAGCATGGTCCCCATGGCTCCGTCAAGGAAAACGATCCTCTGCTGGAGTAGCTCCCTCAGTGCTGCTGCTGAATCCATCCGGTCACCCCCGTCATGCTCTTCACCGGAGAAAGCATGAAGCTCTCGGTGCAGCTTATTCGTGAAGCGGGAAACATACCGATTATCTCCCGCTGGACCGCAAGGGGCATGCTACCGTATCCCGGGGCGACCCTCTCGGTGGGCATCATGTCCAGGGCTTCTGACAGGTGCATCTGAAGCCTTCGCATGAATGCCTCCACCGCAGCGGATGCGGCGGCGTCAGCCAGGAAGGCGTGGAGTTCTCCCCGTGCAGGGAGGGAGTCGTAGCCCTCTCCCAGTGTAGCCGCCATCACCGCAACAGGCAGATCCGGGAACACCCCCTTCAGGAAATCGGGCTTTTCCTGGACCTCCAGGAAAACGGCTTCGCACCAGGCGGTGGTTATGGCCGAGACCGAGGAGATGGCTTCAAGGGCAGCGCCCTGAATCTCCTCCCCGGCCCTCCCCGGCGGACACCCGGTCCGGGCCAGGACCTGGTTCAGCGAAGGTACCGGAAGTGGCAGGGATGGTTTGAGCCTTTTCAATCGCCGCTCAGCTTCCGCAGCCCGGAGTCCCCCACGATCTGTCTTATCTGCTTCACCCTGTTCATTGTGTACAGATGAATTCCGCTTACGCCGTTCTCCATGAGGTCGGCAACCTGGGCGGTGGCGTACTCCACCCCTGCGGCGGCCAGGGATTCCGGATCGCCTGCGTAGCGGTCGAACATGCTCAGCAGCGATGCGGGTACGGATACCCTGCACATCATCAGTATACGCTTGATCTGTCTGTAGTTCTGAATGGGCATTATCCCGGGGACAACGGGAACTTTCACCCCCAGGGCCCCGGCCCTTTCAAGGAAGTCGTAGAAGACCCTGTTGTCGAAGAAGAGCTGGCTGATCAGGAACTCGGCGCCTGCGTCCACCTTCTGCTTGAGCCGCTTCAGGTCGGTGCTGATCCTGGAGGACTCGAAGTGCCCCTCGGGATAGGCAGCCGCCCCTATGCAGAAGCCGCTTCTTTCCCTTATATGGGCCACCAGCTGGCTTGCATGGGCGAAGTCCCGGGAGGGAGGTTCCTCACCCTGGGGCATATCCCCCCGGAGGGCAAGGACATTGGATATGCCCAGGGACTCCAGTCTCTCCAGAAGAAGGTCTATCTCCCCGGCGGTGTGGCCTATGCAGGTAACGTGGGCCAGCGATTCGCAGTTGTATTCGTCCCTTACCCTGGAGGCTATCTTAACGGTCCTCTCCACGGTGTCGCCGGCGGAACCGTAGGTAACGCTCACAAAGGAGGGCTTCAGGTCCCTGAGGCCGTCCAGGGTCTTGAAGACCGTTCTCAGGCTGTGCTCAGGCTTGGGTGGGAACACCTCGAGGGAGAGCACAGGCTTATCCCACTTGTACAGATCGGCTATTCTCAAAACTCTTTTCCCTTTGTCAGATGTTATTCGCAGACAAGCAAAAATAATCACATGAGTGCTGGGGGAACAGCCTTATTGACGAATCGAGTGTCCGGGCTTATCTTTCCCGCCAGCATCAGGAGTTGCCCCCTTGAGGGGTCGCCAACCGAGACGCAGGTCCACGGTGGCTGGCTTTTTGGCCGATGTGCGGGAGAAACCCGAAAGCACCTGCCGGAAGCTCTGCGATGCAGGGCTTTTCTTTTTGTGCGGAAGAGAGGAGAGAGATGCATTTTCGAACTGCTGCTTCTGCAGCTGTACGCGTCTCCGTGTACCTCCCGCCTTTCCATGAAACCTTCATGTGCATGATGATGCCCCGGCCCTGCGGCGGCCGGGGACCCCTGGGGCTTTAAAGCTCCATCCCCATCCTCCGCAGGGCCTTCCCAGAGGCTGAAACGACCATTCATCACCTTTGCGCGGAGAGAACATGCACATGTATACCGAAAGATTCTACAGGAACTGGACGCTGTCCGGCGAGCTTTCCACCTTCAGGGTGGTCGCCGGGGAGAGCGACCTTCAGATATACGCCGAAAAGGACCTGAGGCGTGTTGCCCTCACCTGCCTCGTGGGGCTCAGGGAGAGGCTTTGCTCCCATATAGCCCTGAACCCGCTCTTCCTCAGATCTCTCACCCCGGTGAGATCCTCATCCAGCGATCCCCTTGTGAGGCGGATGGAGGATGCCGGGGTGAAGTGGAACACAGGGCCCATGGCCGCAGTGGCGGGGGCTGTGGCCCAGGCCGTGGGGGAGGAACTGCTGAACCATTCCGGCACCGTGATAGTGGAGAATGGAGGCGACGTATGGGCCAGGTCCCCGGAGCCCCTGGACCTGCTTGTCTATCCCGGGGAGGATTCCCCGCTGTCGGCTGGGATACCTTTCTCCGTTGATGCCTCGGAAGGGGTCTCCGTATGCACCTCAAGCGGAAAGGTGGGGCCCTCGTTCTCAATGGGCCGGGCGGACTCCGTGACCGCCATTCACCGTGACGGAGCACAGGCGGACGCAGCGGCAACCGCCCTTGCCAACAGGATAAGGGGGGCCAGGGACCTGACCGGGGTGGTGGAGTCGGTTGCCGCCGTAAGGGACCTTCAGGGCATCCTGGCGGTCTGCGGGGAATCGATAGGCATCTGGGGCGGGATAAGACTCAGGAAGGAGGCCTGACATGGCAAAGACCGTGGAAGAGATAAACAGCAGGATACTGGAGGGAACCGCGGTTGTGCTCACGGCGGGCGAGATGACCTCGCTGGTGAAGGAGCGGGGAGCGAAGCGGGCATGTCAGCTGGTAGATGTGGTAACCACCGGGACCTTCGGACCCATGTGCTCCAGCGGCGTGCTTCTCAACACCGGGCACTCCTCCCCCAGGATCAACTACAAGGTGGCAGCCCTGAACGGGGTGCCGGCCTACTGCGGCATAGCCGCGGTGGACCTTTTCCTGGGGGCGACCGCCTCGGGCAGCACTCCCTGCTACGGCGGAGGACACGTGATAGAGGACCTTGTGAGCGGCAGAACGGTTTATCTGGAGGCAGAAGGACACGGAACCCACTGCTACCCCAGGAAGGAACTGCAAACCTCGGTGAACATCCACACCCTGGCCAGCGCCGAGCTCACGAACTTCCGAAACTCATACCAGAACTACAACGTGGCGGTGAACGGCTCTTACTCGGAGAGACAGACCTATCTGGGCGTTCTGAAACCCGGGTACGGCAATGCCGGATACAGCGGAAGCGGGGAGTACAGCCCACTTATCAACGACCCGTTCTTCAGGACCATAGGAACCGGTACCAGGATATTCCTGGGAGGAGGGACCGGCTGGATAACCGGTCAGGGCACCCAGCACTGCCCTGAGCCCTTGCGGGGGGCCAACGGCGTTCCCATGGAGGGCGCCGGCACCATCTCGGTCCGCGGCGATCTGAAGAAGATGAACCCCAGGTATCTCCGGGGCGTGTGGATCAAGGGCTACGGAGTATCCCTCAGCGTTGGCATCGGCGTTCCGATCCCGGTCCTGGACGAGGAAATGGCAGCCTTCACCGGGGTCTCCGACGATGACATCCTCGCCCCTGTGGTGGACTACGCCTCCGACTACCCCCAGGGCACCGGGAAGGTGCTGGGCCATGTATCCTACAGGGATCTCTATTCCGGCGAGATAACCGTTGAAGGCGTCCGCTCCAGGACCTTCAGCCTCTCCAGCAGGAGCATCGGCGAGGAGATCGCCCAGGAGCTGAAGAGTCGCATCTCGGCGGGAAACTTCCTCCTCTCCGTTCCTTCGGAACCCTTACCTTCCGGCCGCCCGCAAGTTTGTCAATCAAATGCTGCAACTGACCATCTTATGAGCAGTTAAACCTGATACGGCCTGGGCGTTCAGCCCAGGCCGCAAACAGGGGAATCAATCGCTGATCTTTACTGCGGCCGCGGATGCTTCTCCAAGCCGGAAAAGGAGGAACCCCGGCGGTAAAGCGGAGGAATTCACGGGAAGGGATCCGGCGTCAATCTGCCATTGCCCTGCGAGACGGCCATCCAGGGTGTAGCAGAGGAGTGTTCCCCCCTCTTCGCAAGCTACCTGGAAGGAGGAAGTGAAGGGTGAAGAAACCCTCAGCCCTGCAGGAGGACCAGCCGATGAGGTTATCCCCGTGGTGGAGTTCACCGCTGCCACTGCGTCCAGGTCGAAGAGACCGCCATCGACCACAGCATCGCCGCAGTCGGTGAGTCTCACGAACCTGACCCACTCCAGCCCCAGGTCCGCCAGGTCGAACTGGTCGCCCCCTGAGACGGAGGGATCGGTGGGGTCATCCCCTGTGGTGGGCCAGACTCCTGCGAGCCCCTCAAGGGTTTCTGCGTTCCAGGGGAACATCACCCAGTAATCTCCGTTCTGGCTCACCTCCACGAAGGCGCATTCCCTGAAGTACCCGGCCCCTGTCTGCATCACGTTCTCGAATACCGTGAAGTCGGGCCCTTCTCCATCCACTATCGCGTTGTCGATGAACTCCAGAACGACCATGCCGTCCTTTCCCAGAGTCAGCAGTTCATCCTCGCCCACGGCGGGTGACTGGGGCGTAGCCTCCGGATCGGGAGGCCCCAGGATGTTGTCGGGGTAAAAGGACTGACCATAGCCGGCCCCTTCCCCATAC
Source organism: uncultured bacterium (assembly GCA_964387445.1). GTDB lineage: Bacteria > Fermentibacterota > Fermentibacteria > Fermentibacterales > JCC-6 > Sabulitectum. Next base: position 6,938 of record CAYLXG010000009.1, on the reverse strand, counting down.
TCCACGAACGGGGAACCATCGGCCCAGGGGTCTGCTGTCAGCGTAAGCAGCAGTAGAAGGATCATCTCGCGGTCACCGCGAACCTGGTGCAGGAGCTTCCGCAAACAGCACTGTAAAGGCCCCGGGGAAGGTGGCCCACCGATAGTTCGGCGGCCCCGTTCTCTTCGATGCCTTCAGCAACCTTCCTTCCCGTCGTATCATACACCGTGACCCGTTCCCCGGACGGAACACCAGTCACGCAAATTGATGCGGCCGCAGGGTTTGGCGATACCCTGATTATCGTGCCGGTCAGGTCGCCGGAGCAGTGTATGCCGCTGCAGGATCCCGATACTGCCAGGGGGCCGGGGACGGAAACAGAGTAAGTATTTATCAGATCACCCGCTGGATCGTACACCCGCACTTCTCCGGATGCGGTGTCGGACACCCAGAGGTTCCCCTGCTCATCGGCTGCAAGGCCGTTCCCGCCTGTGCAGAAAGGGTTAGTGCTGCTGTGGAGGACTTCCAGTGTGGTCATGTCTATTGCGAAAACGCCTCCTCCCCAGGGATCCGCCGTGTAGAAGACATCCCCTGCGGAAACGCACCAGGAAGGGAATCCCCCAACCTCCAGCTCCGCGATGGTGGAACCGGAAACTGGATCTATCACCACCACGCTTCCGGAGTCGCTTCCGTATGTTCCGCTGCAGGTTACGAAGAGCCTTCCATCATCCGCCACCACGAGGGACTGGCAGTTGGTCCCCGCCGTGAGGGTATCCGTAACGGAGCCTGCCCCCGGATCGATGACCACTATCGAACTGCCCGACCCCCAGCCCCCGCAGGCGGTATAGAGGGTTCCTTCGTACTCCGCCATCCACTCGGGATATGGAGCGACCCCTGTGATGGTTCCGGCAATGGTCATCGTCTGGGGATCGACCAGGGAAACCGAGTTGTTCAGTGTGGCGGAAACCGCCAGATCACCGGTTGAAAGCGGCAGGGAGGCCCAGCAGTTCCACCCCGTTCCGATACCCAGCTCGGCAAGATCCCATGTGTTCATCTCAAAACGCTGGAGGGTGCCAGAGTCGCTGCCGGAGTTAACCACGAATGCGTATCCGTCGTGGATAACGATGTCATTGGGGTATGTGTGCAGAACACCAACCGATGGGGTCACAGTTCCGGTTTCGGTGTCGATGTGGGCCAGGTTGCCGCCGCATATCACCAGGGCATCACCTGATACCAGCGACAGCAGAAGCAGGCCGATTCCGGTCGAGAGCATTTCGTCTCCTCTTTTCGGCCGCGTGAAAAAATGGAAAGGAAAATCCCCCCACCCTTCCCGCGAAGGTGAAGTTAATAGCCGGCAGAAGGTCTTCTGGCTTCCGGAATTGCCGGTGACGCGCCTTCTCACGGATATCCGCAATGGCAAGTGCGCACCGTAACCGGTTACAGCGGCGGGGCCGCGCGGGACTCTCACCCGCTTCCCTGACGCTGCCGACGGGGCTAATATATTCCGGATGCGCCCTGGCGTGGAGAGGAGACTCATGGAAGGTTTCTTCAGGACCGTTCACAGGATAGTTGCGGGGATACCACGAGGAAAGGTGATGACCTACGGGCAGGTTGCGGCCATGGCCGGCAATCCCAGGGCATCAAGGGCCGTGGGCTACGCGATGAGGGCCATCCCGAACGGTGAGGACGTACCCTGGCACAGGGTGGTAAACTCAAAGGGCGAGATAAGCAGAAGGCGCACATTCCAGGGCGACGACGACAGGCTCCTTCAGAGGGTCCTCCTGGAGGCGGAGGGCGTTGAGTTCAGCGAATCCGGAAGGATAGACCTGAAAAGGTTCGGCATGGTCTAGGGAGCCCCCGGCCCCCATGCCCATTATCAGGTGTCTTCAGGCCCTCCGGTGCAGCATGGAGGTTCCGCTGGAAGGGGAGAGTCGTCATCCAGGGCCCTTTCCAGGTTTCCCAGGGCGTCGGTCAGGTTCTTTCTGGGACAGGCTATGTTCATCCTCATGAATCCTTCCCCTCCCGGGCCGAACATGGATCCGCCGGAAAGAGCCAGCTTCGCCCTGTTCACGAACAGCGAAGCCAGCTCATCATCTGACAGCCCCAGTCCCCTGCAGTCGAGCCAGAGAAGGAAGGTGCCCTGGGGTTCCAGAACCGATATTCGGGGGATCCTGTCCCTCAGGAAGGAAGCCACCTCAAGGTAGTTTCCCCACAGGTATTCAAGAAGCTGATCCAGCCATTCTTCGCCGCTGCTGTAAGCCGCCTGGGTCCCAACGATACCGAAGATGTTCGACATGTTCATGTGGAGCCTTGCCAGGGAGTCCTTGAACCTGTTCCTGATCCCCTCGTCCGGGATGACGTTTACGGAAAGCTGCAGCCCGGCAAGATTGAATGTCTTGCTTGTGGCGTATGCGCATATGCTGTTGTCCGCAAGATAGTCGCTGACAGCGGCGGTGGGAATGTGGCGATGGGGGGGGAAGACTATGTCGGCGTGTATCTCGTCGGAGAACACCATGAGACCATGCCGACGGCAGATCCTGTCCATCTCCTCCAGCTCTTCGCCTGTCCATACGCGGCAGACTGGGTTATGGGGTGAACAGAGAACCAGCATGCGGGAATTCCCGGCTTTGCGCTCAAGGTCGTCGAAGTCCATGACATACCGGTCACATTGAAGGCGCAGCTGACTGTTCAGAACCCTTCTCCCGTTGAGCCTTATGGACTCCTCGAAGGGGAAATACACAGGAGGCTGTATGATGATGCCGTCCCCGGGTTCGGTGAAGGTCTGAATGGCCAGGTTCAGAGCGGGAACGACTCCCGGGGTGGCAACTATCCAATCCCTTTCGATGCTCCAGCCGTACCTCTTCAGGAACCAGCCGATCACGGCCTGATAGAAACCATCCGGCTTGGCGGTGTAGCCGAAGACCCCGTGTTTCGCCCGTTCTATCAGTGGATCAAGTATCTCAGGAGGAGCCTTGAAATCCATATCCGCCACCCAGAGGGCGTTCAGGTCTTCCTTCCCGAAGAAAGCCTTGAGATAGTCCCACTTAAGGCAGTTAGTGCCTGAGCGGTCAACGGGTTTGTCGAAGTCGTATCCCATAGGTGTTCCCCTTACGCTGATGCGGTTCGGGGAATATAAGGAAAGCCCCCGGCGAACCGGGGGCCGGCATGGTTACTGACAGCCGCCGCCAGGGCATCCGCCGCAGGGGGACGGAGCCGGTTCTTCTTCAACGGGCTTGTCTTCTTCACAGGTGCAGTTCTCGCATGTCTCCTGGCACCCGCAGCATTCTCCTTCGCAGGAGCATTCCTCGGAGGAACAGTCCTCACAGGAGCAGTCTTCACATGTGCAATCCTCGCAGGTGCAGTCCCCGCAGGGTTCCTCACCATGGCCAGAGGCCAGAACGGTTCCGGCAAGAAGGATGGTAAGCAGGATGGCTAACAGGTTCTTCATTTCTTCTCCTCTTCGCAGTCGCAGCTGCAGCAGCAGGTGTGTTCCTTAACGGGACCGTGACATTCCTCGACCTGTTCCGGAGAGCAGTCCCCCGGTTTCCCCTTCAGTTTTTCGGGGTGTTCGCATTTCTCTTCGCACATGGTTCTTTTTCCTTTCCGCAGTTGAACTTTCCTTTTCGACTCCTGCCCATTGAAACGATATGGTCTCCGCAGGCAGCAAGGGTTTCCCTGTTTATCTCATAGTGTACTCTGTATCCGCATCTCTGGTCGGTCACCAGCCCGGCTTCCCTGAGTATCCTCAGATGCTGGGAAACTGATGGCTGCGTTAGTTCCAGTTTCTTCGCTATGGCCCCTACGCATAAGGGGCCCTCGGAGAGCAGACTGAATATCTCGTGCCTTGTTCTGCACCCCAGTGCGCTGAACACAGGGACAGGATCGAACATGGAATTGCCGCTCCTTTCATATAAGTATATGCTTATAATATTATTCATTTTTCTTATCGTCAATGCTCTCGGCTTCCCGGGGCAGCCTCCATTCCATCCACCAGCTGTAGGCCACAGGAACGATCATTATCGTAAGAAGCTCGATGAGCATTCCTCCGAACACCGGAAGGGCCATCGGTCTGGCCAGGTCGCTGCCCCGCCCTGAGGCCAGCAGAACGGGCACCAGTGCCGCAAGTGTGGTGACCGTGGTCATCAGAGCCGGTCTGATCCGTTTTCCGGCGGCCTTCCTGGTAAGCTCCCTCACTTCCTCTCTGGTGGAAGGTTTTTCTTCCTCCTTGAGCTGGGTCATGTAGGTCGCCATGAGGACCCCGTCGTCCACGCATATCC
>CAYLXG010000009.1:0-2675 GCA_964387445.1 uncultured bacterium | reverse complement strand
AGGAGGTGCTCTCGCAGCAAAGCCAGTCGATCGTCTTCCCGGACAACACCTACTTTCAGGACTCGGGCGGCGATCCACGCGTGATCCCGGATTTGACCTACGAAGCTTTTAAAGACTTCCATCAACAGTACTATCATCCTTCCAACGCTTTCATCTAGTTTTACGGATGATAATTGGAACCGAGAGGGTTCTGAACTGAAGGTACATAAGGAAGAAAATCGCCGCAAGACAAAGAGGGATAAGGACGGCGAACCGTTTTCTTGCCTCTTCCTGATTCCTGTAGTTGCCTACCCATTCGAAGCGGTAGCCATCCGGAAGGTCCAGCCTTCGCTCGCCGGGTGACAGTTCCTTGTCCTGTAGTATTATGCTGTTCAGCAGTTCGTCCGCTTCCCTTACAAGGCCCCCCTCGTCCCTTCCCGAGGCATTGAGCATCACATATCCTGTGAGTTCACCGTCAACGGACCTGATCACCGCGGGTCCGTCGATCTCGTGGATCGAGGCAAGGGTCGAGAGGTGTACGGGACGCCCGCTTCCGCTGCCAACGTAGATGTCTCCGATTTCTTCAGCTTCATCCCTGGTGTCCCTGGAATACCTTACCCTTACCGGGATCATCTCCCTTCCGTGAAGGACCTGCGTGGCAACCGTTCCGGATACGGCCCCACGAAGCGCTGAAAGAACATCGTTCACGGAGAGCCCGTGATCCGCCGCTGCGGTTCGGTCAACCGTTACCTCCAGATAGGGCCGTCTTGTGGTCCTGAGCGCTTGAACGTTCACAGCTCCGGATACCTCCGAGAGAACCTCCTCGGCTGCGACTGCGATCCTCTCAAGTTCATCCGGATCGTCTCCCCTGATCTCGAGCCCTATGTTCGTAACTATGCCGGACTGAAGCATTACGATCCTTGTTTCGATAGGCTGCAGCCATGATGGGGCTATCCCCGGCATTCGCACGGCGGTTCGCAGGAGGGAAAGGATGGAGTCGGAAGATACCCCCTCCCTCCATGTGTCCGCAGGATTCAGCGTTATTACCGTTTCTATCATTCCAACAGGTGCTGGATCCAGCGGAGAATCCGCTCTGCCTGCTTTCCCCACCACCTGGGCTACTTCGGGTATCTGCTCCATGGCCCTGTTCTGACGTATCATCACTTCGACGGTCTCATTGAGGGAAGCCTGGGAGAGAAGCGAAGGCATGAACAGGAAGCTGCCCTCATCCAGCGGGGGCATGAACTGGGTGCCTATTCCGGGGAAGATCCGCTGCAGGGCTGCCACCGGCCTTATTCTTGCAGGGTCAAGACCTATACCCTCCAGCGGGGCGAACAGGTTCATAGCGCCGTTGGATGCCAGAACTGCTAAAAGGATGACTGCCAGAAAACCCGACAGCATCTTTCTCCTGTTGTGGAAAGCCCAGTCCAGGATTCTGAGGTACAATGCGGTGAGCCGTTCTTCGAGTTTGTCCCTCAGCTTGTTTTCCCGGGTCTCCCTGGCAGAAGTGTAAGCTATCAGGAATAGTGCCGTTCCTGAAACCGCAGCGAGGAACCAGGGTTTCAGCGGCGGCAGCCAGGCTCCGGCGGAGGCGGATGCCCAGGCTCCCAGAAGACCAAGCCCGAAGGCGGGAATCAATACCTTTCTGCTGTTCCTCGGGTGCGCGGGCTGCTTCAGTGCGAACATGCTGAGCACTGGAACCAGGGTTACTGCGGTGAGACCCGCAGCAAGAAGCACAAGGGATTTGGTCCATGCAAGGGGAATGAACAGCCTGCCGCTCTGACCCTGGAGAAAGAATACCGGAACGAAGCTGATCACAGTTGTGGAAAGGGATGTTGCGATAGCCGGGGCAACCCTGGAAACAGCCCTTGGTATCACCGATGAGATAGGCCTTCCCCTGCTTTCCTGGTGTATGCTTTCCGATACAACTATGCCCATGTCGACGATGGTGCCGATGGCGATCGCTATTCCTGCAAAGCTCATTATGTTGGCATTCACACCGAACACCCTCATTCCGATGAAAGTCAGAAGGACCGCGAAGGGAAGGGTAGAAGCCACAGCCAGCGAGGTTTTCAGGTGGAACAGGAATGCCAGGACCACCAGTGCCGTAATGATCATCTGCCAGGTAATGGCTCCGGTGAGGGTCCCCACGGTTTCTTCAATCAGCTGCCGTCTGTCGTAGTAGGGAGCGATCTCCACCCCATCGGGAAGACCAGGGGCCAGCCTTTCCAGCCGCTGCTCAACCGCCTCTATAACCTCCACCGGGTCAGCGCCGTATCTCATAACGACGATGCCCCCGACCAGTTCGCCGCTGCCGTCTGCCAGCGCACCCCTTCTGAACCCCGGGCCCAGGCTAACTTCCGCCAGATCTCCAACTGTGACAGGTCTACCCTCAAATGTGGTTACGAATGTGCTTTCGATGTCTTCCAGGGTTTCGATACGGCCGACTCCCCGTATTGCGAACTCCATACCGGCCCTCTCGATGGTGCCGGCACCTGCATCCATATTGGCCGCCGCAAGGGCATGATGTATGCTCTCCAGAACAATGCCGTAATGCCGAAGGAGCTCAGGGTCAGCCTCCACGAGGTACTCCCTCTGGAATCCTCCGATACCGGATATCTCAGAGACCCCCGGAATGCTCTGCAGTGCAGGCTTTATGGTGTAATCCTGAATTGCCCTGAGCTCCCCCAGGTCCA
>CAYLXG010000008.1:27917-33603 GCA_964387445.1 uncultured bacterium | reverse complement strand
ATATAAGCTCTTCCCTCGCCCGGCACACTCGCTTCATCCTTGAGGGGCCCCTGAGGACCTCCTCGGTGACCTTGTGTTCCCTGCAGACTTCCTTGAGGGTGCTGACAGCGTTCCTGTGCTGATTGTACCGAGCCCTGACCGGACTCAGCCTTATCTCCCCGCCGTTCCTGAGGATGTCTGCGGCATAAGTGGTATCTCCATAAAAAAATGCCTTTCTTTCGTTCATGCTTTTCCTGCGGCAGGAGGAAACTCCCTTCAAACCCGCCGAGGTGATGTTCTCCAATGGATCGAATCCATTCCTGGATACCTTTTCCAGGGCATTCCTGTATCTGATAAGCTCTGCTTCAGGTATGGCCCGTTCCCAAAGTCGGCCGGAAGACCGGAATGAATGCCCGCAGAAAGGGTATTCCTCCAGTTCCTCTTCTCCGGGCACGCAGCCTGCCCTGAGGGGGTTTGTGTTGATATACGCGGCAACCGTGAAAAAGTACTTCTCATCGTCTATCAGCAGGGATCTGTATCTTCCCTGGAACACCCTGCCCTGCCGTTTCTCTATCTCGTTGTACCTTGTGGCCCACTTCGTGAGAACCCTGTGCATCACCAGAGACAGAGGCACCTGGCCTGTCTCCGTAAGCAGATGGAAGTGATTGTCCATTACTGCCCAGGCATGCACCTGAAGGCCGGCACCGGGCAGATACTCGTCCAGCACCTGAATGAAGTTCCATTTGTGATATGTGTTCATGAAGATGGGCATTCCGTTCACCCCGCGGGACATCACGTGGTGAAGGGCACCGGGCCAGTCGTACCTTCTTCCATAAGGCATGATACCTCCCCTGTTTGATGACTCTCTAAATGGAGTTACCGCCAGGATCAGTTATTTGTCAAACTTGCGGACGGCCGGAGGGTAAGGTCATGGGGGAGGTAGGGAGGGGCAGGGACCATGTTGATGTCGCAGCCCAGGATGGAGCTGGCGTATGCGGCGCGGCTCATGGAGTAAGGGGCGGCGGCTAGGATCAGGCCGGAGCGGGCGGAGGACAGTTCGGAAAGGAGGAAACCGGCAAGGAGGCGAATGTCGGTGTGGTTGCGGAAGCAGTCAACATGGAAGCTTGTGGCGCGGCCTTCCATTATGTCCTCGGTGAAAGTGGGATTCTTAGAGCCGGCCTTCCCCACCAGAACGGAGGTCCTGACCACAAGCGCTTTCGGATGAAGCCGCAGCACTGCCCGGTCGCCAAGCAGCTTAGTCCAGCCGTAGAGTGAGAGCGGCACCGCAGGCGAACTCTCGGTGTAGGGAGGTATCCCCCCTGAATAGACCAGATCGGTGGAAATGTGTATCAGTCTTTTCCCGTGTTCTCTGCAGTAGGAGGCAAGTCTGGCGGGCCAGCGGGCATTCAGGGCGAAAGCAGAGAAGGGATCAGCTGCGCAGCCCCCCCTTGAAGAGAGGGCCGCGCAGTTTATGCAGTGATCCGTTTCCCCGGGGAAAACGCTTTCCGGCGGGGATGACCTGAGATCGGTCCGTTCCGCCAGTATCTCCCAGTCTTCCGATGCCAGTGATCTGATGACGGTTCCGAGGCGCCCGGTGGCGCCTGTGAGGAAGAACCGTCTCACCTCATCTCATCTCACCGGCGGGGGACACGAAGTACTCGAAAATGCCTTCGGTGCTCAGCACCAGTTCGTCATCGCTTCCCATGACCCGGTCCAGGGTTTCCAGTGACTGCATGAACCTGTAGAAGTCCGGGTAGGATTCATAGGCCTGGGCGTATATGGCGGCGGCGGTGCTGTCGGCGGTTCCCCTTATCCTCAGCGAGTTGAGTTCTGCCAGGGACCGGATGCTGTCCACCCGGAGGTCGGTCTCGGCCAGGATGGTCTGCGCCATCCTGTGGCCTTCTGCGCGGTAGCGGGTGGAGATCCGGTTCCTCTCCGCCTGCATCCTGTTGAAGACCGCCTGGAGGTTCTCCGCCGGAAGGTCCGCCCTTTTGATCCTCACGTCCACGACGTGGATCCCGTATTCCTCGGTCATTATCCTGGTGGTTTCCGTCACCCTTGTGAGAAGCGCCTCCCTGCCATGCCCTGCAGGAAGCCTGATGAGCCTTATGATCTCGACTATCTCACCGCTGCCGGTCATGGTGATGTTCTCCTGGGTGGTGTCGCTGTAGGTGACATTGTCCACCAGGTTCACATACTCTCCGAGACCGATCGGGTTGTTGGTGTTCCGCACTATGTGAATAAGGTCGCTCCTCCCGATCTCCTGTCTGAGAACGGAGTAGATGATGTCGTCCAGCCTGGATTTGGCGGCATTCACCGTCTGAACGCTCTGGAGGAAAAGAAGGGGATTCTGTATCCTCCATCTGGCATAGCAGTCCACCTGCAGATGCTTCTTATCCCTGGTCACCACATCAGACGGCGCGTCGTCGTATTCCAGAAGCCTGTCGTCGAAAATCCTCACCTGCTGCAGGAAGGGGACCTTGAAGTACAGGCCCGCGCCGGAGCTGAGTCTCACTCCCGGTGCGTTCTCCTCCATCCAGGCCTCTATCTCAACCATCTCTTCAGGGGTCCGGTCACCCAGGATCACCCTTACGGGCTTCCCGAGCTGAAGTATCACCGCCTGCTCTGTCTCGTCGATGGTGAAGAAAGCGCCGAAGAATACCATGAGGCCGAAGATCACCACGAAGAGGGTAAGACAGCCCTTTATCTTTGAAGGGATCCTCATGGCGTTCCTCCGTTCAGGCTATAATGGGTAAGGGCACCGGCATCCTGGGCCACCACGGTGAGCCTGATGTCACCCATCACGTTCTCGATCATCTCAAGGTGGAGCCTTGAAGCCGTCACTGCCGGGCTCTTAGAGTACTCAGCGGCAACGGCGGTGAATCTCTCCGCTGTTCCCCTGGCGGTGTTTATCCTCACAGCCGCATAGCCCAGGGCTTCATTCACCATGGTGACGGAATCCGCCCTGGCCTCTGGGATTACCTGGTTCCTGTACCCCTCGGCATCGTTGATGTAGGCCTGCATGTCCTCCCTGGCGGTGGCGACGTCCTTGAAGGCGTCGGAGACCTGTGCCGGGGGCTGAACGTCCTTCAGCTGTATGGCGACGATGTGAAGACCCATTCCATAATCGTTGGCCATCTCCTGGACCTGATCCATAATCCTGGTCTGTATCTCAAGCTTGCCTGTGGTGAGAACGGCATCCACGGCGTTGTCGCCGATCACCTGCCTGATGGAGGCCTCGGAAATGTCCCTGAGGGTCTCCGCGGGTTCCCTGACGTTGAAAAGGTAGTCGGGAGCACTGCTTATCCTGTACTGAACTATCACCGAGCAGTTGATGATGTTCTCGTCGCCGGTGAGCATCTGCCCCTCCCGGAGCATGTCGGGATCGGAGAAGCCGATGTATTCGGTATAGCCTCCCCGCTCTATGGACCTGAAGCCTATCTCTATCCTCTGGACCACGTTGACAGGGGCTTTGGTAACGGTCTGTATCGGCCAGGGCAGCTTAAGATGAAACCCGGGTCCGTTCACCGAGGTCAGCCTGCCGAAGGTAAGCACCACCCCCTGCTCCTCGGGACCCACTATGTAGAACGGGCCTCCGGTAAGGAACCAGATCACCACCACAACGGCGGCTATGGCAAAGAAAATCTGCTTTGCACCGATGGTTTTCGGGGTAACTACTCTCATACGGTCTCCCCTCGATTCTCAGTTCTTCTCGGACTCGTAGGACTCAAGCTTCCTCTGAAGGGTCCTTCTGCCTATTCCCAGAAGCGCAGCGGTCCGGGTTCTGTTCCCTCCGGTGAGCTCCAGGGTCCTCCTGATGACCTCTTCCTCTATGTCGGAAAGCTCCATGGGCAGGCACAGCTCCATGGTACTGCAGGAGTCTTCCTTCACCCTCTCGAAGTCAGGGGGAAGGTCATCCACCGTTATCCTGTCGTGGCAGGTTATCAGAAGGCTTTCCATCATGTTCCGAAGCTGCCTTACATTCCCCGGCCAGCGGTAGTTCTTCAGTCTCTGCAGTACCTCCGGATCAACCTCGGGCATGGAGAGGTTGTGCTTCTCGGCGGACTGCCTCAGCAGGGCCATTGTCAGCAGTGGAATATCGCTCTTTCTCGAGCGCAGCGGCGGAATGTCCAGCTCGATCACCTTCAGCCTGTAGTAAAGGTCTTCCCGGAAATCACCGCTGCCTACCATTTCACCCAGGTCCCTGTTGGTTGCGGCGATGACCCTTACATCCACCGGGATCGGCCTGTTGCCTCCGAGTCTCGTAACGGTCTCATCCTCCAGCACACGGAGAAGCTTTGCCTGGATGGCCGGGGGCATGTCGCCTATCTCGTCCAGGAGCAGCGTGCCGCCGCTGGCGGCTTCGAACTTCCCCTGCCGCTGGGTTTCAGCTCCGGTGAAGGCGCCGCGCTCATGACCGAACAGCTCGCTCTCCAGAAGTGTTTCCGGAATGGCGGCGCAGTTGATGGCGATATAGCTGCCCGGCCTTCTGCTCAGGGCATGTATCTCCCTGGCGAGAACATCCTTTCCGGTGCCGCTCTCCCCTGAGATCAGAACGGTTGCCTTCACAGGGGCTACCCTTGCCGCCGTTTTCATGAGCTCCGTCATCGCCCTGCTCCTGTACAGCATCCCCCCGCCCTGGGCCTCTGCCCTGGGGGAGGAGCCGGATGAACTGGAACGTGTAACGAGCTTCATGGAAGACCTGGTAAAAGAGGTCTGCAGAGCATTCCTCAGGGCTTCGCCGTCGGACGGGTCGAGAAGGATGTCCACCGCCCCGGCCCTCATCCAGTCGATTGCCTTGGCGGCGCTTATGTTCTTGCCGTAGATGACCACGCTGGAATCAACATTCGCTCTGGAAAGGGACTCCAGGAAAGTATCCATATGCAGGTCGGTGAGTTCAGCGCTTGCCACGATGACATTGACCGCCCTGGTCTTCACCCTTCTCAGGGCGGCCCTGGCGGTCAACTCAAACGAGCAGTTGTAGCCGAAGGCTGAGGCGTCGGCTCTTATGGCGGCGGCCCTTTCGGTATCGGAATCGACGATGAGGACGGTTCCCCGCCCGAGGATGGTGCTCAAATCAGCCCCTCGTTTCCCCAGCTGTGTCCTTTTTCAGGAGATACGGCGGCATGGCCAGCGCGTCAATACCGGTTCCGTAGAAACACCTTACCGCGTCAACCGGGGTATTTACTATTGGTTCTCCCCTGATGTTGAAGCTGGTGTTCAGTATCACCCCCACACCGGTGATCTTCTTGAACTCCTCGATCACCGCATAGTAGAAGGGATTCTGCTCCCGGGTCACGGTCTGAACCCTTGCGGTGTTGTCCACATGGGTCACGGCGGGTATCACTTCCGCCATACCCTCCACCACAGGGTAGGTCTTGATCATGTAGGGGGAACTGCTGCATCCCAGGAAGTACCTTCCGGCCTCCTCCTCCATGCAGACCGGCGCGAAGGGCCTGAAGCCCTCCCGGTGCTTCACAACGCTGTTCACCACATCCTTCATCTCGGGTCTTCTGGGATCGGCCAGGATGGACCTGTTCCCCAGGGCCCTGGGTCCGAACTCCATCCTCCCCTGGAAGAGCCCGACGACCATCCCCCGGGCTATCATCTCCGCTACTGTCCTGGCCAGGTTCCCCGGGGTAATGGGGGAGAGTTTCGCCATCTCCATGTCCTGCGCTATCTCTTCCGGTGTGAACCCGGGCCCCAG
>CAYLXG010000008.1:16903-27907 GCA_964387445.1 uncultured bacterium | reverse complement strand
TGTCCAGAGGTTCAAGTGGTATATCAGGGCATGTTCTCAGATGTACTGCCACCGCGGCCCCAACGGAGGTACCGGAATCGTTGGGAGCCGGGAAGGGGAGCACGCTGGAGAAACCGCTCTCCCTTTCGAAAAGCCCGTTCATGACGCAGTTGAGGGCCGTTCCCCCAGACACGAGAAGGGTATCTTCCTCTGCCTTCCCCCTGAGGAACCTCACCATTTCCATGCCTGCCTCTTCGAGGGCCCTCTGGGCGCTGGCGGCGATGTTCTCGTGAACGGTATCCGGATCCTTCGAAGGGTCCCTGGGAGGGCCGATGATCCTGGAAACCTCGGGGCTGAAGGAGGCATGGTGCACTCCCCTGGTAACGTCCAGGAGCTTCCTGTCAAGAATGAACATGCCCTTCTCCGATCGGATTATCCTGCGGAAAAGGTCAAGGAATTCCGGCTCTCCGTAACTGGAAAGGCCCATCACCTTGTATTCGTCGTTGTCGGGTGTGAAACCCAGATAGGAGGTAACCGCTGAGTAGAACAGCCCCGGCGAGTCCGGAAGCCGGGTCCTGGAATACTCCACCAGCCCCTTTGAGGATATGGAGCCGGTAAGGCTGGAGTGCCCCTCTCCTGCGCCGTCCATGGACAGGATGGCCGCATTGCGGCAGCCTCCCCCGAGCCAGGCGGACCAGGCATGACAAACATGATGGTCAATGAAATGGAACCTGGGGGAGAACGACTCTCCGAACTGCTCCCGCATCCGGGACGGGATCGACGCCATCCTCATGGCACCGCCCAGCTGGCCCATGAAGAAACGGAAGGCCCCCGGTTTGAACATGTAGCTCGAAAAGGCCTTGAATGTCTCCCTGCGAACATTGCCCGGTATCATGTAGTAGGCCACATGGTCGATATCGCCGGGCTTCAGACCGCTCTCCCGGAGCAGATGGGCTATGGCCTTTTCAGGGTAGGCAGGATCGTGTTTCTTCCTGGTGAATCTTTCCTCTTCGCAGGCTCCACGGAGCTTTCCGTCCACAATGAGCGCCGCGGCAGCATCATGCTTGTAGCAGTTCAGCCCTAGAATCGCTGTCATCTGTTTTCCCGTCCGTTGCCACTGCAAAGCTCGCGGAAGGCAGTTCTGCAGTAGGAGAATGTGTACCTGACGTCACGCCGTCTGAGTGGAGGAAAAAGGAATCCGGCGGCAAGCCTGCAGCTCTGCAGCGCCCACATGAAAACCCTGAAAAGCGTTCTGGAGCCGCGGTAGCCGTGCTTTGCCAGAAACATCAGCTTCGCGCGAATATACTTGGTGTAAGTTTCCCTACCAAACTTCTGCACCGCGGAACCGCCCTCCACATGGATCACCTCGGCGGAGGGAACGAAGAAGGAGGGATAACCGGCCCTTCCAAGCCTGTACTGAAGGTCTGTCTCCTCGTGATAGAAGAAGAAATCCTCATCGAATCCCCCAACGCTGAGGAACACCTCCCTCCGGAAAACCATCACCGCCCCCACAAGCCAGTCCACCGTTCTGGGCTTTTCATGGGGGTCCCTTACAGCGGAGCGGGACCTCAGGAACGGCAGATGCTCCCTCAGGAGAACACCGGGGAAGGGAAAGTCCCTCATGGAACGCTGGAGGCTGCCGTCGGGCCAGAGGAGCTTAGGCCCGGTAACGCCGTATTCAGGATGGGACCTTACCGTCTCCAGGAGGATCTCAAGACTTCCGGGGAGGAAAACGGTATCGGAATTGGCAAGGACCACGTACTCGGCTCCCAGATCGCGTATCGCCGCGTTGGCTCCCCCTGCGAACCCCAGGTTCCTGCGGGAACGGACAAGGCTGAACCAGGGGCACTTCCCCCACCTGTCCTCGGCCTCGTCGGCGGAGCCGTCGGTGGATCCGTTGTCGAACACGACCAGAGAACCGCCCAGCCTCTCCACAGGTTCCGCAAGCGATTCTATCATTGGGGGGAGGACCGCTTTCCCGTTCCAGTTGAGGGTCAGTAAGGCGAAGTCACTCACCTGATCCGTCCATCCTTTCCCTGCATGCCTCCACGAAGGCCTGGAACTCATCCATGTCGCTTTCCGGCAGGCTCCTTCTGTGGCTTCTGAAGTAAAGGTACGGGTCTATGGAATAGCCCTGGGGATCGTTGATCTGGTAGTGAAGGTGAGGGGCCGAGGAAATTCCAGTGTTCCCCACCGTGCCCACCTGCTGACCGGGCTCCACGGAGGTTCCAGGGGTCATGGAGGGATCCACAGACTGGAGATGGAGGAAAAGTTCGGAATACCCTCCGAAATCAATCTCCACGCACCTTCCGTTGTATGAAGTGTTCCAGTCGGTTCGGACCACGGTTCCCCCTGTAACGGAATAAGTCGGGGTTCCCTCCGGCGCCTTGAAGTCGATACCCGCATGGGAATGGTTCCCCCTGGGTTCCCCGTAGACGCTGGTGATCTCTTCAAAGGTCCTCAGGGGAAGGACATCAAGGAGTTTCACCAGCTCCACACCGTCGGTTTTCCAGACAGAGGGCCAGTTGTCGCCGGTCCTGGTGTAGGTGTACCCGGAGAAGGGCTGGTTGGAGGATCCTCCCACCGGGATGTAGCGGAACGCCATCACCATGTTCTCCCTGTCTGCCGGGGAAGTATCGTAGAGAATAACCAGCGAATCGCCTGCTATGAAGCCGTTCCAGGGGTTCATTTCCCACACGAGGTGGCGGACGCAGTGGGCCCCGAGAATGTCGGGGTCCACATCGGAAAGGCATCCCAGCGTCTGGTAGAGGGAACCCCTTATCTCAAGCCTGGCCAGTTGCCAGGTCTCAACTTCCGGGAATGATCCCAGGGTATCGGCTTCAGTCGCCAGGGTGTCCTCCTCCGAAGGGATGGCAAGGGAGTCCCCCGCCAGAGAATCGGGAACCGCGACGGAATCGGGAACCGAAAGGGTGTCCGGAAGGACCACGGCAATTGTATCAGGCTGCAGAGCAATGCTTTCAACAGTATCCACCGATACTCTGTTGTAGTCATCGATGGAGATGACATAGCTGTCCTCAGGGGCGGGGGGCTCCCCGCAGCCCAGCAGAAGAAACGCAACCACAACATATTGTCTGCGTTTCATTTGCCTCCCCGTCACGATATTGACACAGGTAAATACAACAATGATACTATACGCATGGACGCTTCAAGGAGGGGATACAGGGTTCTCGTGGTGGACGATGAACCCGAAATGCTGAACTTCGTAACGGAAGTTCTCACCGCAAACGGTTTCGTCTGCCATTCCGCGGCCAACAGCAGACAGGCCCTGGCAAGGATGCGCACCAGCGAGTACCACCTGCTTCTCACCGACGTGAAGCTCCCCGACGGCGACGGCATAGAGATCGTGCGAATAGCCAGGGAGAAGCACCCCTACATGAGCGCCATAGTGATCACCGGCTTCGCTTCCATAGACGGCATCAGGGAAGCCATCGATCTCGGCGCAATGGACTACATACCCAAACCCTTCACCGCTGAACGGCTCCTGGCGGCGGTCAGGTCCGTGATCGAAAAACAGCGTCTTCAGAGGCACAGTTCCGGCAAATCCCTGGTGGTGGAAAGCTCCCGGATGAGCAGGGTAATGGAAATGGTGGAGAAAGTGGGGGCGACTGACAGCACGGTTCTTCTCACCGGGGAGAGCGGTACTGGAAAGGAAATGGTGGCCAGGGCCCTTCACAGGATGAGCGGAAGGTCCGGGGGTCCCTTCATCTCCGTGAACTCCGGCGGAATACCAGAGGGGCTTCTTGAGAGCGAGCTGTTCGGTCACGCCAAGGGCTCCTACACCGGCGCCCATTCAACCACCATCGGCCACTTCCAGGCCGCCGAGGGGGGAACCCTCTTCCTGGATGAGATCGGCAACATGGGGGTGCCGATGCAGATCAAGCTTCTCAGAGCGCTTCAGGAAAGGGAGGTCACCCCGGTGGGGTCCACGTCCCCGGTGCCGGTGGACGTGCGGCTCATCTCCGCCACCAACAGCGACATACGGAAGCAGCTGGACTCAGGGGAGTTCCGCCAGGACCTCTACTACAGGCTGAACGTTTTCGAGATAAGGATCCCGTCCCTGCGGGAGAGGGCATCGGACATCATCCCCCTGGCGGAGCACTTCCTCAGAAGGCTCAAGGGACCCTTCGGGGGCAATGAGCTGGCCAACGACGCCGTTACCGCCCTTCTTTCCTACTCATGGCCGGGGAATGTGCGGGAGCTCGAGAACGTAATGGAAAGGGCTGTGGTGCTGGCGGGGAACGAAATCATCACTTGCAGGCACCTCCCGGAATGGATAGGCGGCTGGGCTTCAGAGGGCGGAGGCACAGACGAGGAAAGCGGTGGAATAGAGCTCGACAAGATTGTGGAAGCGGTGGAGCGGCACTATATTCAAAAAGCGCTTGAATCCTGCAGCGGGGTCAAATCAGGAGCGGCGCAGATGCTGGGCCTCAAGCGGACCACCCTTCTTGCCCGAATGAAGAGGCTCGGTTTGGACTGACGCAGGAAGGAAACAGGTGGAATCCAGTCATCCCAGGATCCTGGTTATAGACGACGACCCCGTCATCTGCGAGATCGTTACGGAAACCCTTAAGAAAAATGGCTATGTGGCCGATTCCGCCAGCACAGGGAAAGCAGTCTCCGAACTTTTCTCCAGAAAAAGCTACCCCATCGTTCTCTGCGACATACTCCTTCCCGACACCAACGGCCTGGAACTCATGGGAACCATCAAGGACATCAATCCCGATACGTTCGTGATACTCTTCACCGGCCATGCCTCCGTTGACCTTGCCAAGGAGGCGATCCGTCAGGGAGCCTATGACTTCATAACGAAGCCATTCACCAGTTCGGAGATAATGGAGGCGGTGAAGAGGGCCGAGAACGAGCAGCGGGCCAACTTTTCCGACATCACCTACACGGAACTGAAGATCCTGCACCAGCTCACCGTTGAGAACCGCATGACCAGGGACTCCATGAAGGAATCCCTGATGACTTTCGGGCAGCGGACCCGTGAGAGCTTCACCGCCGACGCCCTGCGGATCTACCTGAAGGACGACATCAGCGGCACCATGCTTGAAAAGGCCGTTGAGAACGGAAAGGGAGACTTCGCCGACGAGGTCACCTGGTACTTCCTGGCAAGCAGGACCATGCAGTCCGGGGGCGAGGTCCTCCTCGATCCCAGCGATGCCAGGAACACCGACATGTCCGGCACCAGCGCTTCCTTCATGGGCACGGTGATACCCACCGACGAAGAGAACCTGGGTGTCATACTCGCCGGCAGAAGCGGAAAACGCGACAGATTCAAGACCCGTGACCTTAAGCTCCTGGCCCTTTACGCAGCCCAGCTGGGCAACCAGCTGCAGAACCTGCGGATGACCGACGAGCTGCTCCAGAACAACCGTGAACTCGAGAAGATCAACCTGGTGACCAGCGGCTTCTCCTCCTCACTGGAGGTTTCCTCCTCGGTATCCACCATAGCCAGGGGCCTCAGGGATTTCATTCCCTTCGACGTAATCGGCCTTTTCGTCTCCCTGGAGAACGGCAACCCCTACAGGTACATCCTCAGCAACGAGGCCATACCCGGCGACCGTGTCTTCGCGGCAATGGAAAGGCAGCTGGGCAAGAACCTGGGCAAGAAGCTCGCCTCTGAACTGATGCTGGCGGTGCGCTCGGAAACATTCGTGGGCGAGAAGATCAAGTCCTTCGAGAACCCGCCGGAGTTCACCCTCACCAGGCTGGACGACTACGGCAAGATACAGGGCTGGATGGTGATGGGCTCATGGCAGGGAAGACGCCACCTGCTTCCATCCAGCAGATTCATCCCGATCCTTCTCAGACACGCCACATCGGCGATCTGCAACTCCCTTCAGCACCGTGAAAACCAGAGCAATTACCTGGAGACCATCACCGCCCTGGCCCAGACGGTGGACGCAAAGGACAAGTACACCCATTTCCATTCCAGGAACGTAACGGCCTACACCCTTGCCCTGGCTGACAGGCTTGGAATGACCGGCGACGAGCGCAACGATCTCTGGAACGCCGCCCTTCTCCACGACATAGGCAAGATAGGCATACCGGAGGGCATACTGAACAAGCCCGGAAAACTCACCAACGAGGAGTACGACATTATCAAGACCCATCCGGTGAAGGGCTGCGACATACTCAAGCCCATGAATGCCTTCAAGAGCCTCCTCCCCCCTATCAGGCACCACCACGAGCGGTACGACGGCAGGGGTTACCCCGACGGCATAACCGGCAGGAACATACCCATGGCCGCCAGGATACTCACCGTTGCCGACGCATTCGACGCAATGACCAGCAACAGGGTCTACAGGCAGTCCCCCGGGGAAGACTTCGCGCTGAAGCAGCTTGAGGAGAACTCGGGAACCCAGTTCGACCCCAACCTGGCAAGGGCCTTCATTGAGATAATCAGGGCAAGGCCCCACAAAGACATCCTCAGGGCCTACGGTTCAACGCTGGCCGACGACCACCCCCTGCTCAGCGGCTGACCCCCACGCAGTATATTCCATCTGAATCAAAACCATAAAGGAGGCAGAGAATGCCGGAGATAATCGACATAAGGGCAAGACAGATAATCGATTCCAGGGGAAACCCCACCATAGAGGCCGATGTGATGCTGGAGGACGGCAGTTTCGGAAGGGCGGCGGTTCCCAGCGGCGCGTCCACCGGTGAACACGAAGCGGTTGAACTCCGCGACGGCGGCGAAGATTTCCAGGGCAAGGCTGTGCTGAAGGCAGTTCACAACGTTCACTCGGTGATCGCTCCGGAACTGCTGGGAAGGGACGCCTCCTGTCAGTTCGAACTTGACCAGGTGATGAAGGACCTCGACGGCACACCCAACAAGGGAAGGCTGGGCGCCAACGCCATACTGGCGGTATCGATGGCCTCCGCCAGGGCCGCGGCGGACAGTCTGATGGTGCCGCTTTACAGCTACCTGGGCGGACCTGCCGCCAGGATCCTCCCTGTTCCCATGATGAACATCATCAACGGCGGCAAGCACGCCTCGAACCCCATCGACCTTCAGGAGTTCATGGTGGTTCCCGCCGGTTTCGATACCTTCAGGAGAGCGCTCCAGGCCGGGGTGGAAATATTCCAGACCCTGAAGAAAAGGGCCGCCGCCGCGGGAATGTCCACCAGCGTGGGGGACGAGGGGGGCCTTGCCCCTGATCTGCCCGACAACACCGCCGCTCTTGAGTTCATAGTGGAGACCATCACCGCCGCCGGCTACAAGCCCGGAGAGGATGTGTTCATAGCCCTGGATCCCGCCGCCAGCGAGTTCGCCAGGGACGGCCGCTACTTCATGCACGGGGAGGACCCCGCGGGTCTGGATTCAGCACAGATGGTCAGCTACTGGGAGAAGCTGGTGGACCAGTTCCCGATCATCAGCATAGAGGACGGCCTTGCCGAGGACGACTGGGACGGCTGGAAGCTGATGACAAAACAACTCGGCAGCAGGATACACATTGTAGGGGACGACCTGTTCGTAACCAATGTTCAGAGGCTCAGGAGGGGCATCGAGACCGCCGCGGCCAATGCCATTCTCATCAAGCTCAATCAGATCGGCACCGTTTCCGAGACCCTCATGGCCATCGAGACCGCACACAGGAACGGGATGGCGGCGGTGATCAGCCACCGGAGCGGTGAAACCGAGGACACCTTCATCTCCGACCTGGCCGTGGCCAGGAACACCGGCCTTATCAAGACCGGCTCCGCCTGCCGCACCGACCGCACCGCCAAGTACAACCAGCTGCTGCGCATCGAGGAAGCACTGGAGGGAACCGCGGAGTACGCCGGAATGAGCGTTATCAGGAGATGACCTGATGTACGGGGAGAGGCGGCGGCTGGAATCCAAACGGGAGAGGCTCTTCACCACGCTTCTCATCACCGCCGCCTTCCTCGTTGCAGGGGCCATCCTGCTCTTCAACAGGAACGGCTTCATGGCAATAACCGAGATGGAGCGGAGGATTGAGGCCGTTCAGTCGGTCAACGACTCGCTGGCAAGGGAGATAGACTCCCTGAACAATGTGATATACCTCCTTGAGAACGACTCCCTGTACATGGAGAAACGGGTCCGCGAGATCCTGGGCTGGGGCAGGGAAGGCGAGTTCATAATAAGATTCATGGAGCCGGGTAACTGAAGGCCCTGGCACTGCTCCCGGCCCTGCTGCCAACCCTGGCGGCGCTGATCCTCCTGGGAGGGGATATTCCAGATCCGGACAGGCTAGCCCACGATATGTGGGCCCTGCAGCTCTCCAAAACGGGATCCCTCACTATCTCCAAGAACGCCGTCACCGATAACTGGAGGGTCTATTACCCCAATACCGTTCCCAAGCCGCTGGAGCTCCTTATCGGCATCACCAGATCCCCCGCGGGGTTCCTTCCAGGGTCCCTGGTGGTTCTTCTTCTGGCATCGGCAGCCATTCTGTCGGTTTACAAGGCCGCAGGAGGGGACCATGAAGGCATGGCAGCGGCATACTTCCTGGGCTTCAATCCGGTTTTCGTCCTCCTTGCCCTGAGGGGAAACCCGGCTATCCCTTTCATCACCGCGGGGTTCCTTCTGCAGACATCAAAGGGCGCAGGTGCCGGGACCTTCCTGGCCGCATTGTCCAGACCGGAGGGATTCATATACGGAGGATGGCACTGCCTTAAGTCGAGGAACTGGAAGCCGTTGCTGCTTCTGGGCCTTGCGGCTGCTGTATGGCTATTCTTTCACAAAAGCTGCTGCGGCTCCGTCCTCTGGGCATCCAGGGAGGTAAAGTACTCCGTGGCGGCCATGGCATATCCCACCCCGAACCCGATCACCTTCCTGCCCTGGGCCGGGATCAGGTCGATACTGATACTGGGGGCTCCCGGGGCGGCGATACTCTACGGAAACCTCCGCCGATGGAAGCTGGCGGTCCCCTTCGGGGCGAACTTCGCGCTTCTCACTCTCTCCCTGGGTTTGGGATCCCTGGTGCTTCCAAGGTACATCGATCAGCTCTTCCTCCTGGCCATCCCTTTCATATTCACTGAACTGGCAAGGCTATACACAGGACGGAAAAGGATCATCGTCACCGCAATGGTCATAGCATTCCCATGGTTCCAGTGGATATCCGCGCTGCCTGAGATAAGGGAGTACGCTGAGACAAGGGAATTCTACCGGCAGGCAGAGACGAATGTGAGCGGCGTTACTGCCGCCAACGAGCTCCTTGTTCCAGGTCTCGCCCTGGCAGGGGGCATATACGACCCCAGGGGCCTCTTCGTCTCAACGGACAGGGCCGCCTGGGAGAACGCCTCCGAAGAGGAACTGAACTCCTTCGGCGTCTCAGGGATACTGGTTTACAGAAGGGGCATATATTTCCCAGGGCACACCGAACGGTGGCTGGGCACCTTGAATAACATGGAGGTCATTTACTACGGAGAATAAGGAAACCATCGCCAGGATATCCTCTGCCGGCAGAAGGGGTGCGACCCTGCTCTTCGCCGACGGGAAGACAGCCGATGCAAAGGTGTCCAGCAATGTCTTCAGGACCACCGGCAACCCCGTATGCGGCGACAGGGTCAGACTCAGGAAGACCGGTGAAGCCTGGTATGTAGACGAGATACTGGAGAGAACAGGCACCCTGGAGCGCACCTCCCCCCTGGGGAAGAAGCAGCTCCTTGCGGCGAACATAGACCTTGTGCTGGTGGTTGCCTCCATCGCCAGCCCTCCTCTGCGCCGGGGCTTCATCGACAGGGCGCTTGCCTCCGCCGAGTACAGCAGGCTGAAGGCGGCGCTGGTTCTGAACAAGACGGACCTCGCCGGGCATGAGGACTCCGCGGACGTGGAAGAGCTCCGGAGGGTGTACGGCAGCATGGCCGGCTACCATGTGATCGAGACCAGCACGAAGACAGGAAAGGGCATCCAGGCCTTTAAGGATGCCATACACGGGAAAACGGTTGTGCTCTACGGAGTTTCCGCCGCTGGGAAAACATCTCTGATAAAGGCGGTGAACCCGGATCTGGACCTGAAGGTGGGGGCGGTGAACGTAAAGACCACCAAGGGACGGCACACCACGGTATCCTCCAGGCTCATAAGGCTCGAAGAGAGCACATTCCTCATGGACACCCCCGGGCTCAGGGCCTTTTCCGTGGACCACATCCCCACTGACCAGCTCAGGTTCTGCTTCAGGGAGTTCATCGACAGGCCACCCTGCAGGTTCAGGGACTGTCTCCACGAAACCGAGCCCGGATGCGCCGTAAGGGCAGCCGTTGAAAACGGCGCCATAGACAAAGAGCGTTACCTCTCATACCTGAAGCTGCTCCGGGAAGAGAACTGAAGGCGCCCGGACGGACCGGACGCCTCCATCACTGACAGATCTTAAGGAACTAGCAGACGGTGGCCACCATAAGGGCCTTGATGGTGTGCTTGCGGTTCTCCGCCTCGTCCCACACAACCGACTGAGGTCCCTCTATCACATCGAAGGTTACCTCGTTGCCCTTCACCGCCGGCAGGCAGTGCATGAACAGGCACTCGGGATTGCCGGTGGCTTCCATGAGTTCGGTGTTCACCTGATAAGGCTTGAGGAGGGCGATCCTCTCCGCCGCCTTGTCCTCTTCGCCCATGGAGGCCCACACGTCGGTGTAGATCACGTCGGCGCCTGCAATGCCTTCCTGCACGTTGTCGGTTATCCTGATCTCAGAGCCGCTCTCCTCTGCAAGACCCAGGACCATATCCACCAGGTCCTGCTCCGGCTGAAGGCTCTCCGGGGCCAGTATGGTGCAGTTCATGCCCACCATGGCGCAGCCTATCATGAGGCTGTTGGCCATGTTGTTCCTGCCGTCGCCTGTGTATACGAAGTTAAGGCCCCGCAGCTCGCCCAGGTGCTCCTCTATGGTCATCAGGTCGGCGAGGATCTGGGTGGGGTGGTACATGTCGGTAAGGCCGTTGTACACCGGAACACCGGAGTACTCCTCAAGCGCTTCCACGGTTTCCTGCTGGAAGCCCCTGAACATGATGCAGTCGAACATCCTGCCCAGTACCCTGGC
>CAYLXG010000008.1:0-16893 GCA_964387445.1 uncultured bacterium | reverse complement strand
GTTCTTTTGGAAAATGAAATTTCTGTTCAGAACATCCGGCATGAGCTTCAGGCAAAAGTAAAGGAGAGGGTTGGCATCCTGCCCAGTACCCTGGCGGTGTCCTCTATGGACTCCTTGGAGCCCAGCTGTATGTCGGCGGAGCTCAGGAAGACCGGGTGGCCCCCCTCCTCGCCGAAGGCGGTCTCGAAGGCGCAGCGTGTCCTGGTGGAGCGCTTCTCGAAGAGCATGGCAAGGGTCTTGCCCTGGAACCGCTGGTGGAACTGGAATCCAAGCCTCTCCTGCTTCAGGTTGTGGGAGAGGTCGAGAAGGTATCTGAGCTCAGCGGGGCTGAGGTCAAGGAGCGTGAGCAGACTTCTGCCCTTGAGGTTCATGGCCATAATGGTCTCCTCTCATTGTATTTGATCTGGAAATCGGGGGTTGGCGGAAAGATAGCGGTTTAAACTCTCCCGTCAATGACCGGATAACGAAAAAGCCCCGGAGGAAAGCCCCCGGGGCAAAAAGCATAACGGAACCTACAGGGCTTCCCAGATCCTTGTGAAGCCCAGGTCTGCCTTGGCGGCGCAGCAGAGGTCGTTGGTCAGAACGCATACGCCGTATTTCTCCCCTTCGGGGGTGGAAATGATCAGGTTGATGCTTCTGGTGTCACCGCGTCCACTGATCCAGCCGTAGACTAGGTTGTCGTCACCCAGGGCAAGCTCCAGGTCGGCGGACAGAGGAGGGCCGGAGGGCATCCTGCGCACCGGGAGTTCCCCCAGGGCGTCGTATACTATTTCCATGAAATCCAGACAGTCGCTCACCGTGGTGTAGCTTGCGGCCACATCAGGGGCTCCTTCCCAGTCCAGCTGAACACCGGGGAAAAAGGTCGTACCGAACCCTGAGGAGGTGAGCCACTGATCAAGGATCTCCGGCCCTCCCATGTAGAACCTTATGGACTGGGTGGCCTCACGGCTGCCCTGCTGTCCCCTTCGTACAATGTGCCAGAGCTGTTCATCCCTGGCGATCAGGGTATCCAGGGGCATCTCGCCGGAATTGTGCCTGGCAACGCAGGCCGCAGCGGTCACGATGTCCGCCCTGTCGATGTAGAACCTTCTTGTGCCGTTCCTGGTAAGTCTCTCCCCTGTATTGAGATCAACCACCCCCAGGCCGAAGGTGGCACCTGGAAGGGCCAGCACCTGGTCCATCACCGAACCCAGGTTAGACGGAAGCCCCCCGGAAGAGGTACCGGAATAGGCGTCGGGGTTTATGAGCATGGGAGGAAGCCCTCCCTGCTTTACCCCGGTTCCCGGGGCGGCAAGAAGCAAACTCAACAGTAATGCGGTCATGGGTTCCTCCCGTGGCCGGTAACGAAAGAGGAGGAGGGTTTTCCCTCCCCCTCTCTCGAATCACCGGAAACTGCTAGTTGGCGTTGCTGGTGAAAAGCGTGAGACCAAGGTCGTTGGGCTGGTACTCGTACATGAAGCTGACCTCTGTGCCGTTGTTGCTTGTGGGCTCAGGGGTGATCTGAAGGCCGTACATCTTTGCATAGGCGCTGGGTCCACTGGCGTAGGGAAGCTCGATGAAGACTACGCTGTCGGAGCTGTAGAGCTGGTAGCTAGTGCTGTACCAGGTGCCGTTGGGGTCGCAGTTGCCGTAGACGCCGCTGGCAGGTGTCTGGAAGTAGCTCTGGTTGCCGTTGCCGAACTGGCTGAAGTTGCCGCTGTAGAGCCACACATCGCCGTCGCCCTTGCTCTCGTCGTAGGCATAGATGTCCTGCACGAAGCCGGTCTGGCTTGCGAAGCCGGTCTGACCGGAGGTGGCGCCGAATATGAAGCCGCTGTGGTAGTCGGCGGGGGCGTAGTTGTCGTAGATGGAGTAGGTGACGTTCACGATGTTGGGCATGGTGGAAACTTCGTTGGAGTAGTTCTCGGAGTAGTTGTCGCCGTTGTAGGCCCTTACGGCGTAGGTGCCGGCCACTGTGGCGTTGTGGGTGAAGGTTGTGGTGGTGGAGGTTCCGCCTACCACCCAGCTGCCGGTGCCGTCGGCCTTGAAGTAGATCTCGTAGCCGTCGATCTCGTCGGAGATGCCGTTCCAGACCAGAACCACGGTTCTGCCGGTGCTTGTTTCATCGATCTCAAGGCCCTGTACGGTTGTAAGGGTTCCGCCGGGTTCGGTGGAGTCGTCGCCTGCGCAGCCGGCGATGGCAGCGATCATGACTGCCATGAAAAGAATACCGAGTTTCTTCATAGAATCTCTCCTCACTTTCGTTTCTATTTCTCGAAGAGTCTTGCCCTTCGCCTAGGCAAAATAGCTCCAAGAGCCAATGGTGTCAAACCCCCCGAGTTTCACTGATACCCCTGTTCGCTTCCCTCTATTCCATCCATCGAAGCACCTGCGGCGGAGCGTACGGCCAGGGACGGGTCATCCAGCAGCGTCTCCAGCGCCGGAAGGGCTTCCTGGCCGAACTCCCCCAGGGAGACCGCCGTCTGCCTCCTTACCCTTTCGCTGGCGTTCTCCGCGAATGGTTCTATCAGGGGAAGGCTTTCCATGTTCCCTATTTCCCCCAGTGTCCTTATCAGGGTCGTGGTCAGGCCGGTGGAAATGGAGTCGGCAAGCAAGCTCTCCAGCAGGGGCCTGGCCTCTTCTCCGCCGGTCTCCCCAAGCCACTGTACCACATTGCCCAGTTCCCCGGGGGCAAGGCTGTCCACCAGAAGTGCGGTCAGTCTCATGACCGCGTATTCCGAATTAGCTGTAAATACCGCCTTTACGGCCCTGTGCTCCAGGCCATCCCAGGAATCCAGGTGCTGTTCCAGTATGTAGTCCACCGCGGCCCTGCCCCTGGATGCAAGCTCTTCCCTGTGGGCAAGGACCCTGTCGCTGTTCCCGGAGACACCCCATTCGGAGGCCACGGTGAACAGGGAATCAATGTCCAGATCCTCAGGATGGCCGATCTCCACTATCTCCTCCGCCGGAATCGGAGAGATTCCCGGCAGATCCGCACCTGCTGACCACTCCCTTACCCAGAGCGAATCGTCGGAACCGGCACCCAGGTAGAAGTCCTCGTCGGCCATGTCCATGAACAGGGCCGAACCGGCTGAACCCCTGGCCCAGCGTGACTCGCCCTGGCCGAGACCCCTCAGGGCGAAAAGGTCCGAACCCGCCAGGTCGGCAAACACCGCCGCGGAGTTGGTGAGGGCCAGACCCTGGCCGCCGTCGGTGGCAAAGCAGTCCTCCCCCTCCATATCCAGGAGGAAACCTGTAGAGAGGTCGTGTGCCGCACCCTGGGATGGGCCGCGGCGGCTTGTGAACTGGTCGTCCCCCCGGGCATCCACCAGTATTCCAGAGGCAAGGTGTATCCCGGAGCCCTGGGCGTACTGGGCGGCGGAGTACACATCCTGGCCCCCGGCGTCATACAGGATGCCCAGGGAGTAGAAGTAAGCCGCCCCCTGACCGAACACCTCGGCCCTGTAGGTGTCGTTGCCGGTCCCCAGGTCGCAGAGGGTGCCCACCCCGCCGGCGCAGAAGGGTCGCAGGCCTGTACCGAACCCCTGGGCCATTGCCAGGTGGTCGTGGGGAAGAAGGGGTTCATGGGGGTAGGCAAAACCCGCCATGTAGGTGTCGTGCCCCCCTCCGTCGATGAGGCTGCCGTAACCCCCGGGGCCTCCGAACCCCTGGCCGTAGGATGAAACCTTCCTGAAGTCGCTTCCCGCCATATCGATGAAATGTGCGGCGCCCAGGGTGGCGGCTCCCTGGGAGTGGACATCCCCTGTCTGGGCGTCGTCCCCTTCCAGATCGGCGAAGAGGGCTCCACCCATCACAGCGGAACCCTGGCTCATGGAGGAGCCTGTATAGGTGTCGCTGCCGGAAAGGTCCACAAGGGCGCCATAGCCCATGAAACCGGACCCCTGGGATACAGGGGAAGAGCTGCGGTAGGTGTCGTTCCCGGCCAGGTCTGCTATTATGGAAACAGGGGAACCGGTAATGCCCACGCCGTCGGCTCCGCAGAGGTACAGGTCGTCCCCTCCATGGTCGATGATCAGATCGTAGTGCACCTCACCGGTGTAGACATTCCGGCCCCTGGCGCCCACCACCCACGTGACCGGGGTGTCCAGGGAGTAACCGTGTACCCATCCCTCCACTCCGGGGGCAAGCCTGGAGCCGTAGGAGCTGTCTCTCTGGATCCCCATGACAAGACCTGCGATAAGTTCAGGCGTAGGGTTCTCCACGGGCCTCCATCTTGTGAGAAGCCTTGTGAACTCATCCAGCTCTATCTCGAACTCTTCCTGCTCCATGGGGATCGCAAGGCCCCTGGAGGAATAGATGAGCCCCCATTCCCCGGGAGTTCCCGCCGAGTCGTCCCTTGCCCACATCCCGCCGCAGGCCAGGGCCAGGGAGTCGGCGCATGCAAGTGTGTCCATCGCCGCTATGTATTCTGCCCTGAGATCCTCCATGATTGTGAGAAGGGAATCCATTCCACCGGGCACCGGTTCCATTCCGCAGAGCATAACCGCTGAATCGAATACGGAGTCCGCCGCGGCGGGCAGCGCCCATACATCCTGCAGGCACCTCACCACCGTGCTGTCAGCAAGCTCCACTCCGGTGGCCCAGTGTCTGTCGAAGTTCATCTCCGCGGGGGTCATATCCCCCTGCTCCAGTATTCGCCCGGCGGCGCTCTCCACCGGCCCGGGAAGCGCAAGGACCGCAGCGGCCATTAATGTCAGCATAGTTCAGCCTGCTTCTTCCATTATCTGATGGTAAGTGGAGAAGATAACCCGCCTCCCCCTGGAAGTCACTTCATTCAGGTTGTTTACATGACCATTTCAAATGACCATATTTAACGGAGGTGCAATGAAGACCATGACCGTAACCGATTTCAAGGCGCATGCCCTGCGGGTCCTTGCGGAGGTAAGCAGGAGCAGGGAGCCCGTGGTGTTAACGAAGAGGGGCAAGCCCCTGGCGAAGGTGATTCCCTTCACCGAAGAAGCCAGTGAATCGGGAAAGCTCGCTGAAACCATCATCTATGAGGGGGACATAGTCTCCCCCGCCGCCGAGGAAGACTGGGAGTCCCTCAGGTGACCTTCCTGCTGGACACCCATGTGTGGATCTGGTGGGCGGCGAAACCGGAAAGGCTCTCATACAGGGCCAGGGATGTGCTTCAAAGCAACGGTCCGGATCACAGGCTGCTGCTTTCCACTATCTCGATCTGGGAGTTCTGCAAGCTGGTTGAGAAGAAACGTCTCATGATAACCTGCACCCCCGGGGAATGGATAGCTGAAGCCCTGCGGATGCCCGGGCTTGAGACTGTTCCCATTACCCCTGAAACGGCCTGCGAATCCATCAGTCTTCCGGATTGCCCGGTTACAGACCCGGCGGACCAGATCATAGCGGCAACAGCAAGGACCACAGGCGCTGCCCTTATTACCGCCGATTCCAGGCTGCTGAACTTTCCCCATGTCAGGACCATCTGGTAGTACCCGGCATTGACAGTGGGTGGGACATGGGCCAGTTTTGCCCCGTGGGTTGGGGGTGGCTTAACGCCTGAGATCATACCCCTGGAACTTGATCAGTCGAACTGCGGAAGGAAATCCATGAACACTGTCTTCGACGCGAAAGCCGCCGCGGCGGCGGAGGCCCGGGTACGGGCCATGCACCCGATGATCCATCACATAACCAACTCGGTGGTGACCAACTTCACCGCCAACATCACCCTGGCCATGGGGGCTGCTCCTGTAATGGCCCCATCGGTGGCGGAATCGCCGCAGATGGCAGGGTTCGCCGGCGCTCTGGTACTGAACATAGGCACCATCACCCCGGACCTTCTCAAGAGCATGGTGGCCGCAGGACAGGCGGCCAACGAAAAGGGAATCCCCGTGGTTCTGGACCCGGTGGGGGCAGGGGCCACCATGCTGCGAACCAATGCGGTGAACACACTTCTGAGCGAGCTGAAGATATCCGTTGTAAGGGGCAACGCCGGGGAGATACTCTCGCTGGCGGGCACCTCAGGCTCGGTTAGGGGGGTTGATTCCCTTGCCACCGCCGACGGGCACCACGAGGTGTTCACGGCCTTCGCCGGCGAGACGGGCATAATAACCGCCGTGAGCGGGGAAACCGACTTCATCACCGACGGCGTGAACTGGATAAAGGTCTACAACGGCAATCCCCTCATGGGAAGGGTCACCGGTACAGGCTGCGGGGCAACCACCGCCGCCGCCTGCTTCGCCGCTGCGGGGCCTCCCCTGCTTCAGGCCGTTGCGGCGGGAATCACATGCTACAACATTGCCGGTGAAATGGCCGCGGAAGCCTGCAAAGGACCGGGATCGTTCGTGCCGGAGTTCCTGGACAGGCTTGCCTCGCTTGACGGGGATACCATCGAGGCCTCCGCCAGGGTGGAGAGCAGCCTGTGAGACCGCCGCTTCAAGAAGCGCTGAAACTCTACCTGGTCACTGACCCCGTTCTCCACGGAGGGCGGGGTGTGATCCCCACCTGCCGCATGGCCCTGGAAGCCGGGGTGAGGTTCCTGCAGCTCCGGGACAAGGATGCCTCCACCAGGAAGCTCTGCTCCATGGCCCGGGATCTGAAAGCGCTGTGCGATGAGTATTCAGCATGGTTCGTGGTGAACGACAGGGTGGATGTCGCCCTTGCGTCAGGGGCCCATGGCGTGCACCTGGGACAGGACGACATGCCGGCGTCCGCAGCCAGGAAGATACTCGGGCCGGATGCGGTGACAGGGGTATCCGCCAGAACCGTTGAAGAAGCTGCGGCTGCGGCGGAGGCCGGTGCGGACTATATCGCCGCCAACCTGGTCTTCTCCACCGACACCAAGAAGGGCCTGGGGGAACCCCTGGGGCTGGGAATGGTGAGGAAGCTCTCGGAGGCATCGTCCCTTCCCCTGATCGCCATAGGCGGCATAAAACCAGGTAACGCCAAAGAAGTGATGGATGCCGGATGCTCAGGGGTGGCGGTGGTTACCGCCATAATGAACGCCCCGGATCCAGCGGAAGAGGTGCGGAGCTTCCTGAAAGTGCTCAGTCGCTGAAGGCGTTCTCCCTGGTGAAGTCGGGAAGGTAGCTGTCCGGGGAGGATTCCGGATCCTGTATCAGAGTGCGGTGAAGGCCCAGATCATGGGCCGTGTCCACCGCCTTCCAGTATTCGGTGGGGGTTACCCTCCTGGAGAGAAGGGGGTGATCCCCGGCTCTGTATACAGGGTTGTACTGGGACATGAGGCTCACGGGAATATCCCTTGAGAGCTCCGCTATGAACCTGAGGACCTCTTCGGTGTCCCCCAGGCCGTTGGGCAGAACCAGGTGCCTCACCGCCAGGCCCCCTGAAGCTATGCCGTCCTTCACCGTCAGCGGCCCGGTCTGCCTGAACATCTCCCCTATGGCAGCCTTTGCCGCTTCCGGGTAGCCCGGGGCTGCGGAGTAGAGCAACGCGCTCTCTTCGGTGAGGTATTTCAGGTCGGGAAGGTAGATGTCCACCAGCCCTTCCAGGAGTCTCAGCGGCTCAACCGTTTCATATCCGTTGGAGTTCCAGATCACCGGCACCTCGAGCCCGGCGTTTCGTGCGGCCTGTATGGTCTCCGCCGCCAGTGGAAGGTAATGCCCCGGGGAAACGAACCCCACAGTGTGGCACCCCAGTTCCTGGAAGCCCAGGAGGACACCGGCAAGGGAAGCCGGGGTGTGTTCCACGCCCCCTCCCCGGCGGCTGATCTGGTGGTTCTGGCAGTAGACGCAGGCCATGGAGCAGTGGTTGAAGAATACGTTGCCCACGCCTGTCTCCCCTGTGAGGAAGGGCTCCTCCCCCCGGTGGATCACCGCAGAGGCAACCTCCATGGTGTCCCCGGCGCCGCAGAAGCCCCTCTCCCCTGAGACCCTGTCCGCACCGCAGAGGCGCGGACAGAGCCTGCAGCTGCCCAGAAGGCTAGAGGTAGGTATGGGCCTTTTCAATGGCTTCGTTGAGCAGTTCAGTGCCCGGGAGCACGAATCTTCCCCCGCTGATTATGGCTATCTCCCTTCCGTCGGGATGGACGGCGGTTATGGAGTCCAGGGAGCTGTAGGGAAGGGTGACGTCGGTGTGCTTGTTGGTGTAGGCCTTCGAGGGGTCTTCCTTCCTCTGCACTGTCATCTCGTTGTCCACGGCTACCATGGTCTTCCCTGTGACCGTACAAGGTTTCTGGCTGTCTTCCTGCCATGAGAAGCAGGTGTCGCCGATGGCGAAGTGGGGCCCCATTTTCTCCAGGATGAGAATGGGCAGAAGACCCATGATACGGTGCTTAAGGGCCATCTCATAGACAAGGGTGTTGGTTCCTATTGCGAACTCACCAAGGGGAAGGGTCTTGTGGGGGAATATGAGGTTCTCGTGGATGTACTCCCTGCCCTTCTCCGGATCGTCGAAGTTGGCGCAGGACCAGTCCTCCAGGTAGCCGTCGGCGAAGCGGAGCCTGATGTCCTGGTACCTGAGCCCGTTGAGGAACGACTCCTCCACATGGAGCAGGCCGCTGGTGCCCTTCAGCTTCGGGGAGGTGAACACCTCGCCCAGGGGCACGTTCACCGATGCCAGGCAGTTTATGAAGGCGGTTTCCCTCTCCCTGTCCGCTATTGGGCACAGGGCCACCGTAAGGTCGGTCTCGTTGGTGCCGCTTCCCTTCACCCTGGCGTACTCCGCCCCGTCCAGGGCATCTATGATGGCCTGCTGAACAGGCCTGTAAACACTGTTGGAAAGGGTGTTCACCCTCACCGTGTCCCTGAATATCTCCCTGAAGTCGCCCTCTATCTCGGGGGAGGGGAAGGCGATTATCTCGAAGCTGGTCTCCTCCCTGGGCATGAGCCTGTTCCGGATGATCATGTTCTTCTGCATGAGCTGATTGTAGAGGGCGGACGCCTTCTCACCAGCCCTGCACGCCTCAGGCTTTGGAACCGGGCTGAAGGGTTTCTCTCCGAAGACCTCCAGGAAGGCTATCCCGGAGTAGGCCCCCATTATGCCGCTGTTCTCCGCATAGGCCTGCTCCATTGCCTTCAGCTGGCCTTCGACCCTTCCCTCATCGATGTAAAGGGCGTAGTCGAACCTGTGGTCGTAGTCCATCTGCCGGTTGAGCTTAGTTCCCTGAACCGTCATCACGAAGGCCCTGAGCCCGTGCTTCGAGAACCCCTCAACCAGAAGGGGAACGATTCGCTCGTAGCCAGCCTGGATGATAAGACCCACGGTGCTTTTCTTCGTTATGTCCTTGGAGTCCTCGCGGAAACCCTCCATGTAGGCTTCCACCATGGTGTCCGCAAGAACCTTCAGGTCGTTCGCGGGCATGGAGAATATGAACTCCGCTGTCTTAAGGTCGTTCTCCGTTATCCGCTCTCCATAGGCGTAGAGGCAGGAGAGGTCATCCCCTGAAGCCCTCCGGGCAATGCCGGTCCAGGGGGAGCCGTCGGGGTCGAAGCTCTGTACGGCGTTCTCCCTGTAAACGTCAGGGTTCACCTGCCTGAATGCCTCGGCAAGAGCGGCAGTGAAGTTATCCTCTTCCGCCGTGGCCGCCGCCAGCCACTGGCCGGCAACTTCCTCCAGCCTTGCCCTTCCGCCGGCGAATGCGGAACTGAAAAGGATATATACACGGTGGGCCAGAACGGAGGCGAACCGGCCCTTCTCCTCGCCAAGGAGCCCTACGGCAATGGCGGGGTCGGCGAAGGTCTTCTCGTAAGCCCCCTGCAGCAGAGGCGCCTGGCACCGTTCGTTCAGTTCCTTCACCCTTTCGGATGAGGCGCCGGCAAGCTCCCCGGCCATGGAAAGGGTGAACAGGAGCCGCTCACCCGTCTCCCTGAACAGCCTGTGATAAGGGGAATCCCCCTTGTGGCCTTCCAGGGCCTGTCTGATCTCTTCGGCTCTATACGGCATCCTGTTCCTCCAGTTCCATTCCCCGGATAACCCTGGCGTAATCCGGATTTCGCTTTAGAAGCTCACGGTGCGTCCCCGTGTCCTCAAGTTTGCCCTTGTGTATGAAAAGTACCCTGTCGCTCTGCTTCACCGTTGCCTCCCTGTGGGTGACCACGAGGGTCAGCGGATGGGAATCCCCCGACCTGAGGTTATTCCAGAACGCTTCCTCCCTGGCGGCGTCCAGCGCTGCGGTGCAGTCGTCCAGAAGGAGCAGCGAAGGGTTCCCGGCCATGGCCCTTGCAATGGCTATCCTCTGCCTCTGGCCGCCGGATGCGCCCACCCCCCTCTGACCAAGGACCTTCTTCTCATCGAGTTCGTCCCTTCCCATTCCCGCAAGGGCCAGGGCCTCCTCTATGTCCTCCACGGTTACGAAATCCCTTCCGAACCTCACGTTCTCGTCCACGGATTCGCCGAGAAGCACCGAGTCCTGGGGAACGTAACCGGCAGCCCTGCTTATGTCCATGGTCAGGGAATCCACTCCGTTCACTGTTATCGTTCCCTCCTCAGGGGGCAGAAGGCCGGCGAGCATCTTCAGCAGGGTGCTCTTGCCGGACCCCACCTCGCCCACCACGGCGACTATCTCCGGCGCTCGCAGGTCGAAGCTGACCCCTTTGAGGCCTCCGGACCCGTCGTAGGAGAAGCCGGCATTCCTGGCCTCCACCCTGGTGATCCTTCGCAGGGGGTCGTCGGTGGTCCTCCCGGATGGTTCCGGGAAGTCCATTACCTCCATCTCCCTGTCGATGGACACGAAGGCCTGCCTGGAAGCCACGAAGAGGTTCGGTATGTCCATCATCGGAGCCAGGAGCATGTCAAGGTAAACATAGAATGCGTAGAAGTCCCCAAGACCTATCCTGTTGTCTATCACCATCAGTCCACCGGCGAGCATAACGGTGACCTTGCCCACCTGGCCAATCACGCTGTAGAGACCGTGTATGATCATCTCCAGCTTGATCAGGGAGTAATCTATGTCGAACCTCTCGTTCAGAAGCCTGTGCAGCCTCTGGGCCAGTGGTTTCTCCGCTCTATAGGCCTTCACGATTGCTATGCCGTCAAAGGTGCTGTCCAGAAGGTCGCCGGTGTGGCTGGTGGCCTTCCTGCTTGCCAGCACCCTCTTCCCCAGCCTGTGCTCCACGGTGTAGAAGATGAAGAGCATCACAGGCAGAGGGGCCAGAGCAAGAAGGGTCAGCTTCCAGCTCATGAACAGCATCACCGCCATGCAGAACAGCAGCCTCGAGGTGGATTCCAGGGCCCTGAAGAAGGCGCTGCAGCTGAACCAGGCTATCCTGGGATAGTCGGTGATGTCATCGGTGAGCCTGGTGGTAAGGTCCCCGGGCCTGAAGCAGTTGAAGAACCTCCAGTCCTTCCTCATGATGGAGGCGAAAACGTCGTCCCTCACAAGCACCCCGATGGCGGCGTTGATTATTCCCCTGGCGCAGGGGTAGAGCCCGGCCACGAACCTGGCCAGCGCCAGGGCACCCAGAACCAGCATCAGCCTGTTGAACCCCGAGGACTCCGGGGTGCCCAGTATCGTCTGAACGTTGTCCAGCAGATACCTGAACACAAGGGGGAATCCCAGGGCAACGGCGCTGGACACCAGGGTGAACAATATGAGGAAGACAAGATACTTCCTCACGGGCTTCCAGTAGTTGTATATCCACTTGAGGTAAACGGACCAGCCTCTTATGCCTCCGGCTTTCAACGCGCACCTCCTTCCCCGAACTGCAGCCCGTGAAGGCCTGCGTAGATCCCGCCTTCCGCCAGCAGCTCCCTGTGGGTACCGATCTCCACCACCCTGCCGTGGCGAACCACGATTATCCTCGAAGCGTGCTCGATGGTTGCCAGCCTGTGGGCCACCACAAGGGCGGTCCTGCCCTCCAGGGCGATGTCGGTGGCCCTCTGTATCCTCTTCTCGGTTCCCGGGTCAACGCTGGAGGTGGCCTCGTCGAGAACCAGGATCTCCGGCTGCCTCAGCATCGCCCTGGCTATGTTTATCAGCTGCCTCTGCCCCATGGAGAGGTTTGCTCCACCCTCGCTTATCCTGCCGTCCAGCCCCCCGGGTATGGAATCCAGGAGTTCTCCTGCCTCGATGGCCCGGAGGGCGTTCTCCTGGGCCTCTCTGGATACGGTGTGATCAAAAAGGGTAAGGTTCCCTGAAAGGCTCCCGGAGAAGAGATTAACCTCCTGAAGCACCAGCCCCAGGCCGCTTCTCCAGGAATCCAGCGTGTAGTCGTTTATGTTCACCCCATCCATGACGATGGAGCCCTTCTGGGGGTAGTGGAAACGCATGAGAAGCGATACGATGGTGCTCTTCCCCCCTCCGCTGTCACCCACCAGGGCTATGGTCTCGCCCCGGCGGAGAACGAAGCTCACACCCTTCAGGGCCCAGTCGCTCTCCTCGGAGTAGCGGAACCACACATCCTGGAACTCGATCCTCTCCCAGTCGGAGGGGAATCCCCCGGCGATGGAGCCATCGGGGGTAAGGGTCTCGGTGTCCAGTATCTCCATGAGCCTCTCCCCCGAGGCAAGGGCTCGCTGTATCTGGTTCAGGGTCTCGCCGAACATCACCAGCGGACCGAAGAGCCTCCTTGTGTACTCCACGAAGAGGACAACGGTGCCCACGGTTACCGCCCCGCTTATCACCCCGGGCCTTCCGGCCACGAGGATCACCGCCACGGCGCCGATCTCCAGGGTCCCCAGGAAGCTCCAGAAGCCGTACTCGAGGAGGGAGGCCTTCATCTCCCTGCGGAAGTACTCCTTCCCCTCCCGGTGCATCTTCTCCCTGGCAAAGCCCGTGGTTCCGAATACCTGCAGCACGGGAACAGCACGGACGAACTCCGAAGCCACCGCGGCGATGCTGGCGTAGGACCTCCTCACCTTCCCCCATATCACCCGCATCCGCTTGAGCACGGGAATGGAGATCAGAGCTACGGGCACCGTTATGGCAAGCACCCTAAGGGCTATGTATCCGTTGGCACGGAACATTATCACCATGGTGCCGACAACCATGGCGGCGTTCCGCAGAAGGGCCATGCTGGTCTCGCTGAAGAGCATCCTCACCCTCTCGGTGTCGCTCTCCACCCTGGCCATGAGCTTCCCGGAGGGGTTGGCGTGGAAAAAACCCATGGAGAGGGTGAGCACATGGTCGAAGAGCTGCCTCTTCAGCGAACGGACTATTCCAAGACCGATCCTGCTGGCGATTATCACCTGCACATAGGCGATGGCCATGGTAACCAGGAAGATGGCGGCGAACAGCCCGGAAAGCCTGATTATCTCCGAGGAGCTCCCCGAGGGTATGGCATCGTCGATCACCGCACGGAGGACCAGCGGACCGGCAAGCTCCCCGGCTATTGCCAGCAGAAGGAGCAGAACTGCCGCCAGGAAGGCTTTCCAGTGCGGCTTCACATATGGGATGAACCTTGTGAGCAGTTTCAGCGAGCTGACCTTAACCGCTCTGTCATCCGAAAAATCGTCGTAAAAATTAAGCATCTATTGGAAGGCTCCGTTCAATCAGGGTAACGGTCCGCATAACGCGAACCCGAAGGCAAAAAGGACGACCGGGGATGGAAATCCCGCTGTGCTAGACTGTGATCCTTCTGTTCATTGAACACCTCCTGTTTGAACGGCGAAGCTATGATAATTGGGAAAGATGATTTGTCAATAAGAAAAGGCGTTTTTCCGCTGGAACAATCCCCTGCGGATGGAATACCGTAACAGAAAGGGAGGGAGACATGCTGCCGGAAATACCCGCGATAGTCGGTTCGCTCGCTGCTGCGGTGCCCCATGCCCAGCTGCAGGAACTGTTCCATACTGAAGACTGGAACACGCTCAGGAACATCTGGGGAGTACTGAACAGGGCCAAACCCGGGGACGGCTTCGGCAATTTCCCCATTGCCACTGAGAAGGGCGATTCCATTCAGGCTGTTCTGCAGGACCTTTTCCAGGACATCAGCTTCCAGGAAGGGGAGATTCCCCGGGCCCTTGAGATGACAGTGGGCCTGACAGGGGCGAGGATCAACAGGCTCTCACGGATGAACCCCATGCTCATGACCAGGATGATGCCCCCCTGGACGGAAACGGTTCAGGACGGGGTCCTCTTCAGCTTCGAGGACAGGATCACCACCCTGACCGAACTGCTGGAGGAGGGGGAGTTGACCGCCGGGGAGTACGCCGCCGCAAGGGACAGCCTCCTTGACCGAGCCGTAACCCTCACAGTCCTGGAAATGCTCAACGCCGAGGACAGGACCAGGCTTTACGACTACCCCTTCTATGATGGATCCGAAGTAACGGTCGGTACCATACTCCATAGCCTCGACATGTCCTATGCAGCCGCCCTGGACACCCTGGCAAAAACCACGCCCAGCCAGTACAAGGATCATTACCGGCTCATCGTGGAACAGCACGAGAGATTCCTCGAGGACTACGCCGCCTTCCAGGAAACTCTGCCTGTTCTCAGGGCGATCCTCACAGAGCTGATGGAGGCTGACCCTGACTAGAAGATGGTTCGCCCTGGAGGTTACCCGGCGGTGCAACCTGAAGTGCGATTTCTGCTACAATCCTCCGGACTATGCGGATGGCCCGGAACCGGAGCTGTATTGCGTCATTGCCGACTCCATCGGTGCCGGGGAAGGAGAGGTCGGGGTAACCCTCACCGGCGGCGAACCACTTCTCAGGTCCGACCTCGAGAGCATTGCGGAGATCTTCTCCGCCAGAGGGTTCCCGGTAGCCGTGGCCACCAACGGAACCCTGCTTACAGATGAAAGGACCCGTTCCCTGGAAGGATCAGGGGTAACCCACTTCGATATAGGCTTCACCAGCCCCGCACATGAAACCGTTATGGCCGTTACCCATGTGGTGAGGACAGGAGCAACTGTCACAGCGTCGCTCTGCATCACCGGCGAGAACCACCGCATGACCGGGGTCAGGGTCCGCACCGCCGCCGCCCTGGGAGCTGATTCGGTGTGCCTTAACAGGTTCGTTCCAACCGGCAGGGGACGCAGGAATGCAGGAAGCCTCTCACTCAAGGATGATCAGCTGCTCGATGCCCTGGAACAGGCGCAGACAGCGGTGGACGCCTGCCCGGTTCACGTCTATATGGGAATACCCGTTGAACCTGAGCTGGCGGAGGGCCGCGACTTCCCGGGGATAGAGTTCACCACCTGCAGGTGCGGTGACACGAAGTGGGCTGTGGATCCCGAAGGGAATCTCAGGACCTGCGAACAGAGCGCTCGCACACTGGGTAACCTGCTGGACATCCCCTTCTCGGAAGCTCTAAAAAGGCACTCGGTGGAGATAAGGGAGTTCAGGAAGCGTTCCCAGCAGGGTTGTCATTTCCTCAGGTAATTGCCCTGCAGCATCATATGACCTTTTATGCAAATCTAGTATTCAATCCTATATTTGCATAACTCCAGAAGCAAACAATTGACCTGCAGGTTCTCCAGGGCTATTCTCGCCATAAGAACCTTTAGAAAAGGGTGCATATGCTGACAGCCGTTCTGATCGTCTCAATAGCCGCGGTGCTGCTTCTGCTTTACCTGGCGGTGAGAACCCGGGCCGACGGACTCCGCAGGGAGGAGCTTCTGAAGGCCAGGGAGGAATCCCAGGCCCTTAAGATAGAGAACGCCTCGCTCCGCACCGAGCTGGAGAACCTGAAGACCTCCATGAAGCAGCTCGGGGAATCCGAGGAGCGTCTGAAGAAGGAGTTCGAGAACCTCTCCAACAGGATCTTCGAGAACAGAAGCAAGGTGTTCGCCGAGCAGAACGCCGAAAGGCTGTCCGGCCTGCTCAAGCCCTTCCGGGAGCAGATGGACGCCTTCCGGAAAAGGGTGGACGATGTCCACACCGAAGAGGTGAAGACCAGCGCGAAGCTCATCGAGCAGATACGGCAGCTTCAGGAACTGAGCAACAGGGTCAGCGACGACGCCAACAACCTGGCGAAGGCCATCAAGGGAGAGAGCAAGACCCAGGGCGACTGGGGTGAGCTTATCGTTGAGCGGATCTTCGAGGCTTCAGGTCTCCAGAAGGGGGTGGAGTACCTCACCCAGACCTCCTTCCGGGACGAGGATGGCAGACTGAAAAGACCGGACTTCCTGGTGCTGCTTCCGGGAGAAAAAGTTGTGGTGGTTGATTCCAAGGTTTCCCTCACTGCATACGAACGGTATGCCGCAGCGGATAACGAGAATGCCGGAGCAGCTGAGCTGAAGGCACATGTGGCCTCGGTTCGGAAGCATGTGGAGGAGCTGCGGCAGAAGGACTACACCTCCCTCCACGGTAACCGTTCCCTTGATTTCGTGATCATGTGCATACCCCTGGAACCAGCATACCAGGCGGCCATGCAGGCGGACCCTGGCCTGATCTACGACCTCTCCAGCACCAATGTGGTGATCTCGGGGCCGTCCACGCTGCTCATAACCCTGAAGCTCATCGCCCAGATCTGGCGGCGGGAGAACGAGAACCGCAACGCGGAAGTGATAGCCGAGAGGGCGGGCAGGCTGTACGATCAGGTCTCCCTGGTGGTGGAGGCCATGACCGATGCCCAGAGAAAGCTCTCGGGGGTCTCGGACTCCTTCGATCTGGCACTGAAGCGGCTCCATTCCGGCAGGGGCAATCTCGTGGGACGGGTGGAAAAGATTCGGAAGCTGGGCGCGAAGGTGGCCCGCCCCATCCCCGGGAACATCCTGGAAGAAGCCGATTCGAACACCGAAGAGGACGACGAATAGATAAGCCCCCCGCATTCCTGCAGGGGGCATTCCATTGCGCATACGGAGCTAACCCAGGATCTCCTTCAGGTCCTCCTCGGGGGTTGTTATGGGAGCGATGCTGAACTTCTCCACAAGCACATTGAGCACCGCCGGGGTTACGAACGCCGGCAGCGTGGGTCCAAGCTTGATGTTCTTTATGCCCAGGTGGAGCAGTGTGAGGAGTATGGCCACCGCCTTCTGCTCGTAC
This sequence comes from uncultured bacterium, assembly GCA_964387445.1. Lineage (GTDB taxonomy): Bacteria > Fermentibacterota > Fermentibacteria > Fermentibacterales > JCC-6 > Sabulitectum. The sequence continues at coordinate 51 of CAYLXG010000008.1, read as the reverse complement.
CATGAGAGTATCATGGAAAGGGGCAGTTCGTTAACTCCCACTCCGAAGGCC